>JAGWGN010000010.1 GCA_028867335.1 Microcaldota archaeon
TTCTGCTTACCCTAAGGAAGAGCGCCATTGTCGCAGCTATCGCAATCCACAGGGCGACTATCACCGCCATCCCTCCAAGCAGCGAGTGTGCCCCAAAGAACACAATTGACCACAGGGCATTAAGCGCCAGCTGGATCGCAAATGCGGATATTGCCCATCCACGCCACTTGTTCTTTATCCCGCTTTCGTAGACAAGGTAGATCGCGACCCCCATGAGCAGATAGAGGATCGTCCACACGGGGCCAAAGAGCCATCCCGGCGGGTTGAAGGCGGGCTTTGCAAGCGCGGCGTACCATGTGGGTATCGAGCCGATGGTGAATGCGGATCCCGCCACCCCCGCAAGCTCGCAGATGACAATAGATGCGATGAGTGCGATCGGGCTTTTGATCTTCATGATTGGGATACTGAATTGGGATTAATAATACTGAGCCTCACTCAAAGCGGAAGAGCTCGAGTATCCTTGCGATCCTGTGGCTGTGGGTGAGCAGAGCGATGTATCCCATCAGCGCAAGCGCGACCACAACGATGATTGTCAGTATGTAGTTGACCACGAAGAGCACGTCTATTGTATAGGGCGTGTCCACGCCCAGAGAAAAGACCGTGAGCGCGGAGATGAAGATGTCTGCGATCAGCGAGGCGAAGGCTGTGCGCTCAAGCGCCTTCTTTAGCCTTTTTATCCTTGATTTGTGCCCTCTCTTTATTGCCATGGTCTCACCTAATCGCCTTTGCCCAAAAATGGCTAAAAGCATTCTGTGCGCCTTTTCCCTAAAGGAAAATTACGGCAGAACTCGTCTCCCTAATCCGAGAAGCGGTTGTAGATGTACGCGAAGATCGCGCCAGCCGCCGCCCCGTCGATCAGCCCGAGGATCCCTCCGATAACTGAGCCGATGGGCGTTGCCGCAAAGCCAGGATAGATTGATCCCATCGCAGCTATGAAGTTGGCCGCGTATCCCGGGGCCGCCATCCCCAAGATGCCAAGGCCCAGCATCCCTGCGCCCCACACTATTCCCGCTCCAAGGGCAGAGCCCTTGACACTGCATTTTATCGATTTGTTTGCCATCCAAATACCACTACTAACTGGAGATAAATCCTTATAGCAGTTTCGATGCGCGCCATAAGGATGCTTATGGCCGTGCCTTACTTTGACCTCTTTTTTACAATGAGATATGCAAGAGCGCCTGTCACCCAGGCGATCGCAAGTCCGATCCCGACCCCCTTGAAGTAGACGTTTGCGGTGAGATAGGAGAGCAAGAGAAGCAGGGCGCTGAGGACCAGCTCCAGGAGTATGAGCGAGAGCAAAAGCTTTGGGTACGTGTCTATTTTGCGCGTGTTTGTCCTTATCCTATCCATCTAATCATCTTCCTATGCATTTGCGATTTGTCATTGGCCTATGAGAGGCTCACGGAGTCGTTTGGATTGAAGGCGTTGAAGTCGCATGGGTTTGCGTCCCGATAGGGCCTTGGGATCACCATCGAGGCGGCAGCCGCACCGTGCGCGGAGAAATTGGAGAGGACCTGCGGGGACATGTGGCTAAATATCGAGTCCAGGACCTGGCGGTACGTGCCGCTTGACCCGTTGTACTCGCTGAGCGCGATGTCGAACTCCTGTATCGGGGAGGTGAGGTTCGCGTATCCTATCAGCTCTCCCGCCGTCACGTGCGAGCCCACCGTTATGCCGGGAAGCGGGTTTAGGTGGAAGAAGACAGCATTCCAGACTCCTGCAGCCGGATAGCCGAACTGCGGGCCGCTTTGGCTGTCCCCTATCCACACCTGCTTGCCGACAGGGGTCTGCTCGGTTATTATGCTCTGCACCGTGCCGTTGAAGGGCGCGAACTCCTGGACCTGCGCTGTGGTGCCGATGAGCTGCGAGAGCGGGATGAAGTAGTGCTTCATCGACCTCTGCGTCTCCGAGTACCCCTGAACGTCATATCCGCTGTAGTCATGGCCCATGCAGCTTCTGAACTTGCTTATCTGCGAGATCTGCGAGAGGTTGACAGGGCTTGCGACTATGAAATTTGAGGCCGCGTAAATCTGGGGGGTGATGGTGGTTGTCCGGGTGGTCTGAAGCGTGGTCGAGGCGGTTGACTGGAGTGTGGTGGAGAGGGTTGTTTGCTGCGCCGAAGAGTTTGTAGTGCGGTTGCGGACAGGGATTGACGTTGAGGTCTTGTTACCTGAGAAATGGCCTCCGCCATAAAATGCAAGGTATGAAACTGCGCCCACAAGAAACAGGGCTGCAACGGCGGCTCCCAACAGCAGACCTCTTCCCATGGCCATATTGAAACGGCAAGTCTCTTAAATCTCACGCTTCTCGGGACAGCTCGCTCCCTTAGGATCTAGTGCCTTGGGGAATCAGGAAAACACTCATTCAGTCCTTAAATCGGTATTCAGATCATCTATTATCTCGGCAACTTTTCCCTTATCCTCAAGTGCTGACTTCTGGGCCTCTTTTTGTTCATTAGCATCTTGTTCAAAGCCAAGAATTTTCTTGACCTCCTCAGAGGCGTACTCCTTCTCGGTGTTGCCCTCCAGGTTCATTATACCGACCTCTGCGCCCCTTGAGAGAAGCATCCGGACTGCCGGGACATTATCAACCTTGGCTGCAATGATGAGCGGAGTGTTTCCTTGATCGTCACTGAGGCTAACGTCGGCCCCATTATCCAAAAGAAACTCGACCAGGGCCAATTTCTCCGCCACTGCGAGCAGGAGCGGAGTGACCCCCCTTTTTGTTTGGAAATTAATCTGCGCTCCGTTGGCAACTGCCCTGATTGCGGTGTTTTGGTCATTTAGGAGTACTGCACGGAGTAAGTCGTTTGTCTCGGCTTTCATTTTCGGCTTTCTATTGAATAGTCTCATCTTGATCGCTCATTATTTTGGCCACTATTTCCTAAGGTCATCCTCCAGGGAGTCTATTATCTCATCCACGTTATGCTTTCTGAGGCTCTCAGATTCCAGTTTGGCACGCCTAGGTGCGTCCCTTAGCTCCCTTACGAATTTTTTCATGTATTCCGAAAAGTAGAAGTCATGTCTGCCCTGCGGGTTTAGTATCTCGCCCAAATCCGCGCCCTTCTCTGAGAGGAGCTTGACTGCCGTGATCATCTCGTTCTCAGCAGCCCAGATCAGCGCATTTCTATTATGGCCATCTCTTGCGTGAATGTCGGCGCCCTTATTCAAAAGAAGCTTGACCAGCTTCACATTCCCGGATGACGCCGCGCGCATAAGTGGGGTTCTGCGTCCTGCATCATATGTGTTTACATCCGCGCCCCCATCAATTAGAATCTGTGCAAGCTCAAAGCGGGTGCGAATTGCCTCAGACTTCTGTTCAAGTGGTTCCGCGCACAGCTGAAGCAGAACGGTGTAGCCTTCGGCGTCTTTTTTATCCACAGACGCACCGGAATTTATCAATAGCTTTGCAACATCGACCGCCCCGCCCTGCACCGCCCGCATTAGTGGGGTCTGGTAGATTACATCGCTGAAGTTGGGGTCTGCGCCGTTTTTCAGAAGAATTGAGGCGATCTCCGCGTTTTTACTTTCCGCAGCGGCGATGAGGGGGGTTTGGCCTGAGTTCACGCGGCAGTCAATGTTAGCTCCATCCTCAAGTGCCCTGAAAAGACCTGAGACATTGCCCTGGGTAACTGCGCTTAGCAGCTTCTCATCTGCAATTTTGTTCTCCTTGTTCTTCTCCATCTATCCACTACATTTCTATCGCTCAAAGACCAGCAGATGGTGCAGATCCCTTATAGTCGGCTGGTCGTAGCCCAGCGCCTCGCTACGGGTGCATTTCCATCCCTTGTCTCCAAACCTCTTTATCCATCCCTCTGCAGACTCGTATCTCCCTGGAACAGGAATCTCGGCACGGTTGAAGAAGCGGTTCCAGAGGACGTCGTTTAGGAAGGTCCTGCAGTAGTCCTCAATGCTCTCGCTCTCTGGGACTGTCTCGATCAGCACTATCTTGCTTTTTGTCACCCTTGTGAGCTCGCGGATTATCCTGAAGTTGTTGACCTCGTGGTGGAGCACGTTTGTCGCAAAGGAGCACTCGTAGTAATTGTCATCCACGGGGATCCTCTTGTTGTTCCAGGTGCGGTACTTGATGCCCACCGAAGGGCTCTTGAAGTCCCTTATGTCAACTGCCTCCACGTCAAGGTTTAGCGCATCGTGCAGGTGCTGGGCGTTCATCCCGCTGCCCGCCCCGTAGTCTAGTATCTTCCCGGAGGTTCCGGCAAGGAATGGCCCTATCTGCTCTGCGACCTTGTACTTTCTGTCCGAAAGTTTCTTGCGCAGCGCCTCCACCAACGGCCTTCCGTTGATCCTTGCCGCTTCCAGGAGGGAAGCAACCTCGTCCTCGGTCGAGGTTATCCTTCTTAGGAATCTTGCGGCCGCCTTTCTGTCCAGATAGAACGGATCGTATGGGGTGCTGATAACCGCTCTGTCGTTTAGGATTGCCTGCTGCCTGTCGTAGTGGCTGTCGACATAGTTGACCATCCTGCCAATTATTGCGCCGGCAAGCCTCTGCGCCCCGAGCCTCTCCATCCCTATCTGAACGAAAGTGTATGAGAAATCCTCAAGTGCGGCCTTTCGAACCTGCTTTGATGAGAGCGCGATCCTAACCCTCTTCTCAAGAGGGAGTATCTCCTCCTCCCTTAGCGCGTCGCCTAGCGACTCCTTGATTATGCCTGCCCCCTGCCTGATCTTTGCACCGATCTTCATGAAACCACAACCTCATCAATCACTTGAGCCTGAATCACGATTCGACCCGCAGCTTGTCGCGGACCTTCTCCTCTATCCTGATCCTCCTCCCGACATCGTCCCTTAGCGCATCCTTTAGGCTAAGCCCGCTTCCTGGGATCACAAATATCATCTCGTCCGTTTTTTGGAATGAGTGATTGTTTAGCTTGCCAAGAAGCCTCTGGTCCTCCTCCCGCATCTTGACAAACCGCTGCATCGCCTCGGAGGTCGCCGGGTCCTTGAACGCCTCGCTGACCACTTTCTGGTTGAACTTGTCCAGATTCCTAAAATCGTCTCTGCTTATCGCCATAGTTTTCTACCGTAATTTCCAAATTGCGCTAGAGGCTCCTCGCCTCTCCCTTGAAGATCTCGCTCTTCTCGGTGAACTCCTTTACATTTCAGTTAGGATCTCCCTCTTCTCGCTGATTGCATGTTATCAGATTTATTCGGTTTTTCACCTTTAAAAAAGCATCTTCGCTGGGCGTTTAAAACAAGCTCTTTGTGTTTTTGTTACGTGCCAGCAATCCGTGGCTGCATGCGCAATCAGGCGCTTTTCAAAAACGCAAACTTATGGCGAAAAAACGATTATTTAGCAACACTTATAAATCAGGAAAATCCTAACCGGTTATCGGACAGTGAGGAAAGGCGGGTCTAATCATGGAACTAAACGAACTCGAGACGCTGCTCGCATCACTTAAGGGTGAGGAGAACGCGTTCGCGCTCTACAACGGCAAGAAGAAGAGGGAGATACGGCAGATAGCAGAGCTCTTCCTTGCGACGCGCGACTACAACATCGAGAAGCTCAACTCGATAATCAAAAACGTCTCCGGCATGGGGCCCAAGTCGAAGAGGGTCGTGAGCTTATACGGCGAGAAGGGGGTCGGGAAATCGACCGCGCTGAGCATCTTCTTGCTGGACAATCTGCTCAAGGGGAACATAGACGGCATAGTGTACTACAGGTACGACTCGAAGGCCGAGGAGTTCAAGGAGATATTCAACGTCAACGGGGAGGCGGGAGGGAAGGTTGTCGCGTGCGTCGACGACATGGCATACTACTCATCCGCGCTTGCGCAGGGCAGGGCGGTAGACCTCACAAAGGGCATCGAGGAGAGAGCGAGGATATATCGAAGCGGCGGGACACGGCTCTTCATCTACATCTCGGATCTCACCCATGCGACCTTCCTCTCTACACTTGAGACGAAGATACTCGAGAAGGTGGGCCGGGGGGATTTGGTGTATAGCATGCCGAAGATGTCTGTCGGCAGCTCAGGAGCAGGGAACAAGGACGAGGTCACACTTGACAACAGCTTCTATGGAAAGACGTACGCGCTTCTAAAGGGGAACCTCGAGTTCTTTGGCCTGGGCGTGCTCTTTGGCGAACTGATAAGGGAGAGCGAGAACGTCCTTGCCGACAACCCGAGGCTGCTCAAGTTCTTGATAAAGCAGATAGAGTCAAAGGGCGGCGACATAGACGGGGCGATATTTGCCGACAAGGAGCTGGGCAAGCAGGTTCTCAGGTCAGGGCAGATAGACTCCGCAAAGGCGATAGAGCATTTCAATGAGCAGGCGCGCAAGGAGATCGGCACATACTACAGGGGGCTTGCAGACCATGCACACGGCGTAGAGAACGAGCACAAGAAGATGATGGGGCTGCTGCTTGATCTGCAGGCGGACATAGCCAAGATAGCAAGCATCGACAAGAAGAAGCTTGAGGCGTATCCGTACCTAAGGGAGATGATCACAAAGGACTTTGCAGGGGCTGAGGAGAAGATTGGGCTGCTGAGGGACTCGATGCAGTCAAGCATGAAGGCACTGCGAGAGGAGCTCGCGCGCGTTCTGAAGTGCGAGGAGGAGAATCCCCTGTCCGGCAAGGCAGACATATCGGAGCTGTGGAGCGTGCACGCAAAGGAGGCATATTTCTACTCGCAGAGGGTTAGGAAGCTGGTCGGCAAGATAGAAAAGCAGATCGACCTGCTCCTTGGATCAAGAGCATTCGCGCAGGGAGGGGCATACGACTCCGGTGGCCTCAAGGTGGCAGTGAGGGCGATGGCGATCTCCGTTGACAGGAGAAAGACCTCAGGGCTGCTCAGGCCGAACACTGATGAATACAAGATGGTCGACGACCTCTTCTACATCTCAAATGCGATGCTCAAGAACCTGAAGGAGACAGAGGGCCTTCTCGACTCTTATCGGATAGGCCGGCAGATAGAGGAGATGGTGGAGCAGACCGGACAGAACGCGATCGGCCCGATCCAGGAGAAGATCGGCTACTACAGGGAGCTCTCCGAGAAGAAGGCGGATCTGGCCAAGTTCAACGAGCTCTACTGCGACATACGGCTCAAGGCCTCGCTCTTTGTCGCCCAGAACCCTAGCGTCTTCTCGGGCATGGACGCTGGCAAAGTCGACCTTGAGAAGGTGTTCGAGAAGTTCATCAAGGCGAGGATACGATCGAAGAAGCCTGTTTACTAGGCATAGGCTACAGCTCAAGGACCGCCTTGTCGTCACCGAACCTTGCCTTGTAGAGGACGTCGAACTTTGCAGGAGTCATCTTGAACCAGCAGTGCTTCCCCCCGTATCGCTTGTCGTTGTACACAAGCGTCTCACCCTCCTCCTTTGGGATCGGAACGCCCAGCTTCTCGCCGCGCAGCCTCGCAAGGTCTAGGAAGTCGCCCTCAAGCATCCTTGCGGTGCCTGAAATCTGAACGGACTCGGTTTGCTGGCCGGGCCTATCGCTCACGGTTATCGCGGCTGCGACCTTGGGATTGCTAAGTATCGCCTTTGAGTGCCTAGCGGATGCGCTAGATAGCCAGTAGATATTGAAATCTGAATCGAGGACGTAGACGATTTCGCAGATCCATGGGCCGCCATCGTCAGCTGTCGCAAGGCTCATCAGATAGCCCTTTTGGAGAATAGACTTGACTATCTCCATGATCTCTGCCCTGCCTGCCTTTTCCATGTTTTAGAATTAGAATAATGGATTAATATTCATTTCTGAAAAAGAGTTCGGTTACCTAAGCAACTCTGCATCCCGTATTCCCTTGAAATCTGGATCGCCAGTTAGCACCTTTGCGTGCAAGTCCATCGCAGTCTGAAGCGTAAAGGCGTCCCCGAAGCTAAAGTTTGGCCTTGATTTCTTGATGCTTCCATGCAACAGCCCCACCTTCTTTGCAAATGCCTCGCCAACTATTGCTATCTGAGACATTGATGTGATTGCACTATATGCCGTGTCAACATCCCCGCCGGTTTTATGCACCTTAGAGACAACTTCGGTCACGGTTACAGCGCTGGTGAATAATTCGGCATTGTTAATCCGTTTTTTAACCTCCCGTCCCATAGTTCTACCTTCAAGGTATTCGAGCCAGGCCCAAGCATCAATCACGTACCTTTTCATCAAACTCGTCCTCCTTTGTGAATGGACCGACGCCCTTCAGGGCGCCAAACCAGTCCTTTTTTTTCTTTGTAACTTTTATTGTTATCATCTCGCCAGCAATTATACCCTCCTTATCCGCAATCTTCTTAGGTATCCTGACAAAGAGAGATCCTCCGAGCCTTCGGGTCTTAACCATCGTTTCCTGCATAATTTCATTCATGCAATCAGATATTTAAGTTTAACTATTAGTTTAACTTTTTGCCTCTGTTTAGCAAGATGAAAGGTAATTTGCAAATATAAAAACCCTACGAAAAAATTTGCATTTTTTACTCACCTAGCGGAATCTTCGCGAAGTCCCACCTCTTTGGCCTGCCCCTTCCCTCCCAGGTGCAAAGATGCAGGCAGTTCACTGTGAATTGCGCCTTGAAGTCGAGGTTTCTGCAATCTTTTAGTATCGAGTAGAAGATCCTTTTGTCGATGTCGCCTCTTGCGATCGAGAAGTGCGGGAAGAACGGATGGCCAGTAGAGGCTCTGACTCTAAACGAGCGCTTTAGCTCCTTGTATAGCTCTACAAGCTGCTTTGGGCGCGTTGGCCTTAGGTAGACGACGTAGTTTCTCGTCCTGCCTGTGCGTTTCATGAAGTACCCTATCCCGTCGATCGTGAGCTTGATGGGATTGTGCCTTCTGCAGACCTCCCTCATTTTTTCTAGGGAGTCCCTCTCGAACTCCACCTCCCCTACATAGAGGATCGAGATGTGCGGTCCCTTCGGGTCCTCCATCGCCCTTGAGATCCCGTACCTCGCCTTGAGCCCTCGCATAAGGCCCATCATCCTTTTAGAAAGAGCCGCATCGGGTTTTATCACGACGGAGTATATCGCCATGCTTGGAGTTGGGATTGAAGCTTAATATCCCTTTTGCACTTTCAGTATCCGCGGACCTGCCTTTTCAGGATCTCCTTGCCCTCTGCGGTCATATCCATCCTGTCTATTATCTCGGAGGCCTTGGTGAGATACCTTAGGTGCGCGTCGCTTAGCATCTTCTCCAGCGCGAGAGCGTAGACCCTCGGCCTGTTCTGCTCTGGGTAGAAGATGCGGAGAACCGCGTATGCGGCCTCGCCGCTGCAATTCGCCTTGACCAGGTGTATCGCGCCCTTCTGGTTTGACCTCTCCTCAAGGCCGTCGTATCCCATCCCGAAAATATGCGATTCGATGGTCCAGACCCTTCCCCTGTGCTCAAACTCCCTGAACTCAAATCCTGGAGTGTCCCTGAGAAGATCGCTTGTGTGCTCCCTCTCGCTCCGCACTCTCCATCTTTCCTCCATCTCGTATCGCCTCTTTTTCAGTATATCCTCGTGAAGTCCAGCTTGTATCCTCCCTCCAGGTCAACCGTGATTTTGCATTTGCCGAGCATGGAGCTGTATTCGTATCGCAGCTCCCCTCCGTTCTTGGGCTCGTAGTCGAAGATCTCAAAGAGGGTGTTGTCGTTCGGGTTGGGCTTGAATGCTGAGAGGTATCCGATGATCTGCCTTAGCTCCTCCTTTAGCCGGACCGTCTCGGCACGCCTGTAGAAGTGCGATGCGTAGTCGCGTATGATCGCCTCGCTCTTGCCCGCCTTTATTATGAGGTTGGTCTCGTATCCGTTGTCGTAGAAGAACTTGAGCCGCTCGAAGTTTGAGATCTCGCCCGCGTAGGTGACAGCGGTCCACACATGCATTGTCGCCATGACGTGGTAGGTTATCTCAGGGGGATTAGGGGTGAGCAGCTTGTTGTGCAGGCGGATCGCGTTCTTTGCGATGCTGTTTAGTCCAAAGTGGTCCGAATTCCCCATGCTTTTTGGATCGTGATACATCCTAAGACCTAGTTTTCCCTCAGCTTCGCCTTAAGAAGCTGCTTGTCCTCATCCGATGCATCGAACGTGTCTATTATCTCTATCGCCTTTGCCTGGAAGCGCATAGCCGCGTCGCTGAGCATCTTCTCCATCGCAATCACATACACCTTCGCCTGCTTCTCGTCAGTGTATAGGATCCGCAGGACTGCGTAGCCCGACTCGCCGTCGCTGCTAACCCTGTATATCCTAAGGGCGCCCTTCGAGGCAACTCCGGTCTCGAACTTTCCCTCAGCGTAGACCATGCTGTCCACATACTCCGCTGTCTTCCAGATCCTGCCTTGATGGACAAACGGTTCCAGTTTGAGCTCGTAGATCCCCTTGCTGACAAAGCTCTCCCCGTCCTTTAGAAGGTCTTTTTTCTTAAAGAACATCTTTGATCACTTAGAGCTCAAGCTTCTTCACAGTCTCAAAGAAGTAGTATCCGGAGAAGAGCGTATTGGTGCGGCTATCGCCGACGCTCTTTGCATAGTTTGCAGCCTCAAGCGAGATTGCCACATGGTCGTCTAGCTTGCTCTGCTCGCTTTCCTTGCGCAGGCACCTGTCAAAGAGGAGAAGCACCTTTCCCTGGAGCTCGCGTATCTCTGGCGCCGTGAGGTCCTCTGTCCCGTGCTTCTCAAGGTTGTATCTTATGTTCCTTGCCGCCCCGACAAAGAGCCCCTTCGCCTCAAGTTCCTCCGAGTCCTTTAGATAATCCGCCTTTGTCCTTGCCTTTGCCATTTTACCAATAGGAACTCTTGATTGGGGCTATAAATAGTTTATTCAGCGAGCGTTTACTTGCGCGCAATGTCCCGATTGAGATCATTTACTATCTCCTCGATCGAGTCCCTGCGCTCAATGCCCAGCTGCAGCCTTTGTGCGCGCTCGCACCTTTCGATCCACTCCGTGATTATGCCACTTGTTTTTTCCGTAGCGATCTCAAATGCGCTCTGCTTCTCCGGATTTTTCATCTTGTAGTCTGCGCCCTTCTCAAGCAGCAGCCTGGTGACCTCCTCATTCCCGGCAAGGCAGGAGTGCATTATTGCGGTCCAGCCGTCACTATCCCTCATGTTTATGTCCGCGCCGGAGGAAAGGGAGTCGTTTATCATCCCGATGTTGCCGAGCACCACCCCTACCCTAAGCGCCTCGTTCATATCGCCCTCTATCAGCTTTGTCATATCTAATTACCCTCAAGCTCTCTTACTATCTCATCGACGGACTCCGCCCGGACTAACGCCGAGAGCTGCAGCCCCTTCGAGACAAGTCCGTTCTCCAGTTTTTTAAGCACTTGCATATATTCGTCTATCTCCGCCTTCATCTCTGGCGAGCCGGCGCAGTCGGAGGCATTCGCCCCATTGGCGCTTTTTGCGTAGGGGTCTGCGCCCGCCCTTATCAGAAGCCTCACTGCCCCAATGTTGTCCTTGTATGCGGAGTGCATCATTGCACTCATTCCCGTCTCGTCCCTTGCGTCTTTGTCGGAGCCCCACTTGAGCAAAAGGTCGAGGGACCTTGTGGAATTCGTGCGCGCGGCAAGTATCAGTGCCGTTGAACCTAAAGAGTCCTTTAACTCTAGGCTTGCCCCTTTTTTAATTAGCAGCTCCACGATCTCCTCGCGGTCATAGTAAGCGGCACTCATTAGCGCCGTAGTCCGGCCCATACTCTCCGGCCTTCTTGCGTCTATGTCTGCGCCCATCGCAAGCTCCCTTTTCACGGCGTCCACATTTGCTCCAGCTGCCGCGCCGATGAGCCTCTGGTTAGCCGCTTCCAGATCCGCATTTTTGAGTTTTGCCATAAACAATCACGTCCTTCGCAAATCTTTCTCAAGATCCTCGATGTCGCCCCTGTAGGCTGAGATAAAGAGCTTCTCGTTTGCAGCCTTGTTAACCCTGATTTTTTCCATATGTCGTCTATCCCCTTAGGTCTTCCTTTAATTCGCCTAGTATCTCCTCTATGGAGTCGGCGCGCTCAATCGACCTCCTTTGATCTTCTTCTTTAAGCATCTCGTGGAGGAACTCTCTTTGCTGCACCGTGATTGACGAGGTGTCCACAGGTGAATCTGGATCTAGTAACTCCCTTGCATTTGCGCCACTGCTGTAGAGAAGGCGGACGCAGTCCATATGGCCAGCCTCTGTAGCCCAGGCTATCGCCGTCTTCCCGTCTTTGTCCCTGGCAAATACATCGGCACCGCTTTCAAGGAGCTTCGTTATTATCAGTTTGTTCCCTTTATCCGCTGCATACATAAGCGCAGTCAGCCCGAACCTGTTTTTTGAGTTGAGCCTTGCGCCCTTCTTTATAAGCAATCCTAGGGTGTCGTGGTGATCCCCGGAGAGGCCTGCGACCTCCATTAGGGGGGTCTCTGCGAGATCGCCGCGCCCGTTCACGTTTGCGCCGTAGCACTCGACGAGCATCTCGGCGATCTTGAAATCGCGCCTGTATATAGCTACGGAAAGCGCGGAGACCAGCTTATTGTCCCTCAGATTCACATCCGCCCCGTTCTGCAGAAGCACCCTTGTGCATTCGGGATATCCCCCCTGCACTGCAAAGATGAGCGCGGTGTCCCCGCGATCTGGGCTTTTTATGTTGGGATTCGCCCCGTTTTTCAAAAGCAGGGAGACGCCGGTCGGAAAGCCCTCTCTTGCCACGATCATAAGCGCGTTCATGCGATTATCGCCGATAGAATCTACCTGAGCTCCTTCCTTGAGCGCATTCGCCATTCCCTCAAGGTCAGTGACCAAGGCTGTGCTGTGCAGCCTGCCGTTTTTCTCTTTTTGGTCGATCCTGATCTTTTCCATGCTCTATCCCTTACGGTTGTCTTTCTTGTCTCGCTCGAGCTCATCGAGTATCTCCTCGATTGCACCTGACCTTACAAGCGCCATTTTCTGCCGCTGCTCCTGGCTTGGATCCCGTGGCCTGAGCAGGGCGGTGATGAACCTTGGGCTGACGGCATAGTTTTCCGCCCTCTTTCCCTCGACATTTATTAGGTTGATGTCGGCGCCCGCCTCGATCAGGGCAATTGCAGAGTGAAGTTTTGCAGCAATAAAGGCGTGCATCAGAGGGGTGAATCCGCGGTTGTCCCTTGCATCCTTCTCTGCGCCCTTCTCCAAGAGAAGCTTGGTGATGGCGGCACTGCTTCCCATTGCGGAAAACATCAGGGGAGTGAATCCCTCTTCGTCCCTTACGTTCACTTTTGCCCCGTTTCGGAGAAGCAATCGGGTTATTCCAAGGTGGCCCTTGGAGGCAGCAAACATCAAAGGGGTCTGATCATGGATTTGAATGTAGTTAACATCTGCACCTTTCTCGAGCGCCACCTTTGCCATCGTCAGGTTACCAGTCTGCGCAGCCATCAGGAGTTTGCGGCTCGAATTAAGTTTTGTAATTTCCGATGTTTTGGTTTTCATACCGTCACTTTCTCAGGTCCTTTTCAAGACCGTCTATTATCTCGCTTACCGCGTTCGCCCTGTCGATTGACTCCTTCTGTGAATCTTCCAAAATCGCGTTTGAATGGTCTAACAGCGAAAAGTAGAATGCCGGGGTCGGGGAGTAATACATCGCGTTTCTTCCCTCCTTAGTTGTGGCATTTAGATCCGCACCTGCCCTGATTATGGCCATTGCCGAGCGGCGTCTTGAGTTAATTATTGCATGCATGAGTGGGGTCAGCCCTATATTGTCCGTTTCGTTGACGTTTGCGCCCTTCTCCAAAAGCAGCTCGGTCATCTGCGCTCTTGATCCCATAGCAGCAAACATCAGTGGAGTGAGGCCGTCTATGTTCATTGCCTCTATGTCTGCCCCTTTTTCAAGTAGCAGACGCGCAATTTTAAGAGGGCCCTTCGATGCGGCAAACATCAGTGGGGTTTGTCCCTCCTTATCGGCGCACTCGATGTTTGCCCCTTTTTTAATCGCCTCGAGAACAAGCGAGCTGTCTTTGGCTAGAACTCCGTCCATCAAAAGCTTGTTTGCCTTCTGCTTACCGATAATCCTTTCCATTTTTATCATCTACTCGCCAAGGTCCTTTTCAAGACCCGCTATTATTTCGGTGACGACATCCTTCCTTAGAAGTGCCTTTTCCTGTATTTTTTTCTCCGCTTTTCGCTTCTTTTTTATACGCAGCTGCATTTTTTCGTATTTTGCGATTAGATCGAAATACGGACGCTGATGCCAAAATACTATGTCCAAAGCATAGTCTTTCACAACATTTCCCTGCCTGTCCTTTATGCCGACATCTGCGCCATACTTGAGGAGAAGTTCCATTGTCTCAAAATTCTCCTGCTCTGTGGCATGCATCAGGGCGGTCTTCCCGTCCTTGTCTTTCGTGTTGGGATTTGCGCCTGCTTCCAAAAGCAGCCTTAGAATCTCAGCATTAGATTCACGCGAAATTGCGATCATAAGTAGAGTTTTTTTGTCTTCGGTACACACATTTACATCTGCGCCTTTCTTTATCAAAGTGGCTACAATTCTGGGATTGTCATTCATCTCATCCAGGCTTTTCTGGAGAGAAAAACTGGATAGCAGCTCATCGGTGGCTTGCGTTCTAATTGTGTTTGAAGTTTTGAGTGTTTTCATGGACTTGCCTATTTTTCATACCTTCCGCTAACAGTATAATTAAGCGTTTTTGGTATATAAACAGGGGTAAAAATAGCAGAATAGTGAGTATTTATTGTTGCTTTGTGAAGGGTGCTCTAGGGGTAAATGGCCCCTATTTTGGATCAAGATCACTGTTTAGGCCCTTTATAATATCGTCTACCGCAGCAACCCGGTCGAGATTGTCCCGCTGACCCTTTAGAAGCCTCAGGCTTGAGGTGTACTGATTGAGCTGCTGAAGCTCATTTGACTTGCCAAGCTGCACCATCTTTTTTGCCAGGCTCTCGGGGACCGTGGGGTCCGCCCCTTTGTCTAGCAGGTACTGCGCAATCTGGGCACTCTTTGGATTTCGGATAGCATGCATCAGGGCGCTGTAGCCGTCTAGGTCAACCTGGTTGATTAGCGCGCCCTTCCCGAGAAGAAACTCGACCATCCTAAAATTGCAGCTCTCTGCTGCGCGCATAAGCGGCGTGAGCCCGTGTTCGTCGGCAGCGTTTACGTTTGCGCCCCTGCTGATCAGCAGCTCCGCGATCTGGGTTCCGCTCTTGTCATAGGCAGAGCTCATAAGTGCGGTGCGGCCCGCAAAGTCCTGTGCATTCACGTCCGCGCCGTTTTTAATCGCGGTGCGCACAAGTTTGTAATCGAAGTGAACTGCGGAGCTGAGCAGAAGGTTGTCCAGCGAATCGTTTTTGCTCCTTGTCTTCTCCATCCCATAGCCTATTTTTCAAGATCCCTAAGTATCTCCTGCACCTTGTCCGCCTTTCCAATCGCTCGCTGTTGCTCCCGTCTTGAGTTGATTAGCTCCTGGAACTCGTCAAGCATCTGCTTTGACTCCTTTGTGATTGCATAGTAGACCGCAGTCTTCCCGATGGAATCATTTAGTTCTATGTCAGCCTCGTTCTCAAGCAGAAACCGGATAGAGTTGTTCATACCGTGCTTTGCAGCAATGATAAGGGCAGTATCGCCTTCCTTGTTCTTGATATTCGGATCTGCCCCATGCTTCAGGAGAAACTCCACCATCCCGCTTCCCTTCTGGGCGCAGAGCATAAGCGGGGTCTCCCCCCTCTCGTTTGTGACGTTCATGTTCGCCCCGTCAGTGTAGGCCTTCCAGAGAAGCTTGAAATCATTTTTCGAAACCGCCTTCCAGAGCTTGAGGGTCGCCTCGTGCTTCTTCTCCTCTCCCTCTGGCTTCTTGAAAATTCCCATCTCAATCGTCCTGCACATCCTCGCTTAGTCCCCTGACTATCTCATCCACGCCCTCTTTTTTCTCGACAGCAAGGCTCTGCGAGCGCCTTAATTCTGTTAGGCCGGAGAACTCGTCAAGCACATCCCTCACCTCCTTGGTTAGCGCCTGGTCTCTTGCGCTCTGGCCGTAGCCGTCTACGATATCTTGGCTTGCGCCCGCGGCGAGCAGGATTCTTAGGACCTCAATCCTCTGATGCATAAGTATCATGTTTGTGGCCTCAAGAGCGATCATCAGCGCAGTGCGCCCGTTCCCGTTTATCCTATCCGGTTCTGCTCCCCTCTCAAGCAGGATGTTGACAAGCTCGGGGGAAACCCTGGCCGACCCCATTAGCGGGGTTTCGCCCAGATTACTCTTGGCCTCTATCTCGGCGCCCGCATTGATCGCGTCTGACATCATATATGGATCGTTTTTCTTGATTGCCTTCCAGAGCTTGACGTTCGCATTGTGCATTTTCGCATCTGCCAGCGCGCCTGTTGCAAGCCCTCTTAATCCGCGAAACAGTCCCATCTCAATCCCCCTTCCTCAGGTCGCCTTCGAGGTCGCCTATTATCTCATCGACTCCCTCTTTGCGCTTCACGCTGCCCAGCTGCCTTGCCGCAACTATCGAATCGATGAGCTTGGATGCGTATCCGTTTAGGGAGGCATAGTGCCTCGCATCCTTGCCCTCGCCATCTCTCTTTGTTATGTCCGCCCCCGCCTCAAGGAGCATGATCACTATGTCATCAAATCCCCTCAAGGCCGCAACCATGAGCGGAGTGCGGCCATTTGTGGTTGGCGCGTCAACCTTGGCGCCAGCCTTTAGCAGAATCTGGACGGTGCTTACCCTTGCCTGTCCTGCCGCAATGAACAGAGGAGTCAGGCCCCTTGAATTTCTCGCCTCTATGTCGACTCCCCTCTTTATGGCAGAGCGCAGCATGGCATTGTTCCCCCACTCTGCGTCGAAGAACAGCCTCTCAAGCTGATTTTCCCTGTTCCTGACTCTTGCAGTCTTCATTCTTCCACCTGCTTTCTTATGTCGCTCTCAAGCGACTCTATTATCTGTGAAACCCCGTCCTTTCTTTTCAGCTCTCCTAGCTGCCTCGCTGCTTTATCCTGATCTTCATAGAACTTTTCGGGGTACTTTAATATAAGATGCTTTATCCTCTTGTCGTCTGTAAGATCGAATGCCTTTGAGTTCTTGCTGTTTTCGATGCCCGGGTCCGCGCCGCTCTCAAGCAGCAGCTTCACAAGCTCAAGGCTTCCGGTGCTGGCGGCGAGCATGAGCGGAGTCCAGCCGTGATCCGACTTTGCGTTTAGGTCTGCGCCCCTTGCAATCAGCAGCCTTGCAAGAGCCGCATCCGCTCTCTGCGCTGCAAAGGCAAGAGGAGTCCACCCGTACTTGTTTTTGGGATCGACCCTCACCCCCTCATCCAAAAGCAGATTCGCAAGTTCTGTGTGTCCCTTGTTTGCTGCATTCAGAAGCCTGAGCTCGGCGAAGTCGCCTCTTGGATCCATAGCATTCTCCCGTATTGCCTGAGCGACAACCTTTGCGTTTCCCGTCTCAAGTGCCCAGAAGAGCTTCTTTTGGTCAAACTTGTTTTTTGCCAGCATTCCACCTACCTGCCCTGCCCTTCTGCCGGGCCGTCTAGTGACTCGCCGATCAGCAGCTCTTGTCCCTCTATTGAGATGCTGCACAGATACGACCCTATCGTGTAGAGGCTCTGCGCCTTGAACATCTTGTCCCTCGGGTCGGGATCGATTCTGAAGAGGGGGTTTATCCCGTCAGAGATGCGCACGTTTTCGGAGAGGTACTTTGCGATCTCCCCAGACGCTTCCTTGAATTTATGGTCGCTGCTGCCCCTGAAGACATTCGTCGCAAACTCGACTAGGGTCTGCGCCTTGCTGCCCTTTGTCTGCATCCGGATGTTCGTGTTGTAGCCGTTTAAGACGTAGAACTCCACGTGGGGCAGCTTTGCATCCATTATCGCATACCACATCACAAGCGAGGAGAGCGCGTCGTAGAAGCGGTCGTCTATTGGCCGAAAGCGGTTTAGCCCCTCGGACGTGCTGAACCTTGAGCGCATTGAGTTTTTTGCAAGCGCATTGAGGGCCGACTTTGGGGAGTCCTCCTCCCTTCTCTCGAAGACAATAGGCATTGTATCAGAAGGGAATCTGCCTGACGTTTTATAAACTTAACTTATCAGTTTGTTTATCGGACCAGAAGCGTCGAACAAAATCCCCTGGGCGGCAGGCGCTCTCGCGGGCGCCCTGCTCGCCAGAAAATCCTTAAATAAATATGCTTCTAATCTTCAACTGAGTGAAGTGGAGGACCTAGACAACGCAATGGAAGTCCAGGAGGCCTACGAGGCGCGAGAGCGCGGGGAGCACGTTAGGCGCGACAACGGCCACACAAAGGCGCATGTGGGCGTGGTGGAGCACTTCTTCGACAAGATAGACGTGGTTGCGATAAAGCTAAGCGGTCCGCTCAAAGTGGGCGACATAATAGAGATAGGGGATGAGGAGAACGCAGTCCGACAGAAGATAACCAGCATGCAGATAGACCGCGAGGACGTCGGGCATGCAGGCGAGGGGGACTCGATAGGAATAAAGCTGGCACACAAGGTCTCGCCTGGCAGCAGGGTCTACAGGCTCAAGTAGCTGGTTCTTTTCCATTAGGTCAGTTTCTGCAGGGCATGAAGGGAGCCATCAGTACAAAAATTCCTCGCCAGTTTCTGCCCCCCTTAATGCTGCGATCACATCCTCCTTTCCCCACCTGATTATCCTTCCCCGATACTTCTCTGAGAGCGGGGCGAGCGTCTCATCCCCCGTCCCCCAGAATTTTGACATGCTGAACCTCTCATCGCCCTCCACGTGGACTCCCAAAAGCGCCTTCCCTCCATGGAGGAGGGGATGGTAGCTTACTACCATCTCCCTTGGGCCCTCGCCAGTCGCTTTCTCCCCCACGTACTTGAAGCGTATTATCGCGGCACCGTCATTTAGCATCTGCGCAATCTGGCCGAAAGGGTTTCCGAATGGGTAGCTGGCCGAAACACTATCCTCGCGGAATATCCTCTCTATGTTGCAGTACATCTTCATGTAGATCCTGATCTCGAGCATGTCCTCGAGCAGCGCAGACTCCTTATCCTTGTCATCGCCTATCGTCGCCCTTGGATGCAGCGAGTCGTTTAGGGCGGTAAGCAGCGTGAAGTGCAGGCTTGAGAGCCTGCCTGAGATCGCAGGGCTTAGTGAAATCCGTCTTTTCCCCATGAACTCCTCTGCGATCGCATCCGGCGCGGCAAGAGCCCTGCACAGCCTTGGGATGTCGAACTCCGACTCATGCCCCCTTAGGTAGAATCCTATCGCTGTGCTGAGCTCGCCCTTCAATCGGTTTAGAGTCGGAACTGAGGAGTTGAGCTCCTCAAGAGTTCTAAGCCTGTATGCCTCATTGGGGTTGAAGAGGTCGAATAGGTTTTGCGCGCTCTTTGCGGGCTTTGCTTTCCACATATGATCTTCCAGTAATCTCTTAAGCGCTTTATATCCCTTCTTGCCCGATTCGTTGATCTGAGAAGTAGATAATCATCTGAAGAGAAGCGCGGGGCCGACGAAGCTGACCTTCGGGGTCTTGCCCGCCTCTTTGAATGCCGAGCGTATGCGTCCCTCCACATTGTTTGACTTTGTCAGGGTGAGCGGATTGTTTAGGGTTATCTTTACAAGGTAGTCCTCTGGCCCCTCCCTTGGCTGCTCGATCTTGCAGAGGCTGTACTCGGATTTTGCCTCCCTGTCGAGCAAAAACACGTTCGCCGCAAGCCCGCTCACTGTGAAGTACGGCTCCACATGCACCTCAAACTTGAGATCCCTTGCGAGGCTCTCCCCGAAATCCTTGAAGAACTGCGCGTCCTGAAAATAAGTGGTCCTGTTCCTAATTGCGTCCTTGAGCTCGCTTGGAATTATCTCCCGCTTCTGCTTGTGCCCGGGCATGCCTATCTCTTGTAGAGCCTTCTGAACTTCTTCACCTTCAAAAAGTCCACAAGGTATATCAGAAACGAGATCAAAACGATTACCCCGATCAGGGTTATCAGCGTTGCAGGCAGAAGTCCGAGGTTGCCCGCGATGATCAGAAGTATCAGAAGTATCAGGCCGGTGAAGATCACCGTGAAGAAATTGGATATCTCGACCTCCCTCAAAATGCCGTCTAGGATCTCGTCCTGTTTCATACTATCGCTTCTATAGCGAAGTCGAGATATTTAAAAGTATCCTTTGATAATTTATTGGAGATACAATGGATGGGGTAATACACTTTGAGATACCGGCTGAGAACGTGAAGAGGGCGCAGGGGTTTTACAAGAAGGCGTTTGGTTGGAGGATGAACGAGATGCCGGAGATGGAGTACACGATACTCATGACGACAGAGATTAACAAGAAGACGATGCGGCCAAAGGAGCCCGGAATCATAAACGGGGGCATGCTAAAGAGGGGGAAGCTCGTCAAGGGACCGGTCATAACGATAAATGTGGATAGCATAGAGGCTGCACTCAAGAAGGTGGTAAAGCAGGGAGGCAAGGTCGCCCGCGGCAAGATGTCAGTCGGAGGCATGGGATGGAACGCCTACTTCACAGACACCGAGGGCAATCTGATCGGCCTGTGGCAGAGCAACATTTAGCTTTATCCTCAGATAATATCCTGTTGACAAATGTGAGCAGATGCACTACGTAGTCGCGATACCTCTTGACAAGAAGCTTGCCGAGTTCATAGGCAAGGGAGGAGCTGAGGGCAGCATCAACTTCTACAACCGCAAGATGGGCGAGGACGTGATCGTCGGCCTTGCGCCGAGCTCGCTTGAGGACAAGTTCTACGCGGTCGCGGAGACGTTCCTCATCTCGCAGCAGATCCTTGTGAGCACGGCAAACATAGACAAGCTGCTTGGCGAGATACTCGTCGCCTGCTCACTGCTTGACAAGCACGTGATATTCACAAACGAGAACGACATCACAAATTTCCTTGCAGGGATAAAGATACCCGACTACGAGATAATCCCGAGGGAGCAGCTTGTTGAGCGCATACTTGCGATAAAGAAGAACCCCACGGACGGCGAGCCTAGGGTGGACATAGACCACGCCTTCCCGGTAAAGGGGATAGGCTCAGTGGTCCTTGGGATCGTTACGCGCGGAACGATAAAGGTTCACGAGGAGCTATACCACAGCTCAGGAAAGACAATCAATGTCAAGTCAATGCAGAGCCAGGATGTAGACATACAGACCGCAGGACCCGGAACGAGGGTCGGAATCGCGGTCAAGGGAATCGAGCACGATGAGATAAGCAAGGGAGACCTCTTCACAAAAGCCAAGACCCCTAGAGTCGGCCAGATAAAGGCGACAATAAGGGTGAGCGAAATTGCAAAGGAAGAGGTCAAGGCGGGAAACCGATACACACTTGTGACAAACTTCACGGATGTGAACGTGCTTGTCGAGCAGATCTCGGGAAGCGATGTAACAATCAAGTTTGAGAAGCCAATACCGATAATGCCGGGAGACCAGTTCCTACTGCTCAGGGAAAAGGCTCCGCGAATTTTTGCGGTCGGAAGGGTTGCCTAGATTCCGTTCTTCTCCCTGAACTTCATGTTCGCATCGATTCTCTCAAGCGCCTGGTTGTATCCGCGCATCATGTCGTCCCTTCTGTTTTCCCTCTTTGAGAAGAACCGGACTATCTCCGCCTTTGTCTTCCTGTCGCTGACAAATGAGAGAGCCTCTGCAAAGCGCGAGAGCATGTGCGTCCCGCTGTCGTACTTGCCCATCAGCATCCTCCAGTTCTTCTTTGTCCAAGCCCAGTACAGATCTCGCCCGACAAGGTTTCCGGTGAGCCGTATCGGAATCACCATGGAGTCCTGCAGCCTCACGTCCTTTGAGTACGCGATCTTCAGCGCCTCTGAAAGGACCTTCCTGTCGCCAAACGCGGTGAGTGCGCCGAGGAACCTTCTCTGCTCCTCAGGGATCTGCGCCTTCTTGTAGCGCTCGAAGAAGAAGTTGAAGTTCTTCGGCCCCATGTTCCATGCGATTGTGGCGAAGATCGCGCCCTTTATGTTCGAATCGATCTCCTTTCCCCTCCTGTAGTGCTCGAAGAGCTTTTTTGACTGTGCAACTGTTTCTACGTCCCTTGCGATTCCAAGGTTTGCTATAACCCCTCCCCTTAGGATCGTGTCTATCTCCCGCTCACCCTTCTTTTGGGTCCATCCAAGTATCCTGAGCTGGTCTTTGTTGAACCCCACAAACACTCCCTTAACGGCTTCCTCAAGGCTTGTGCCATATGTCATGTTGAATAGCCAGCCAAGGTGGCCGGAGATATTAGAGCTGAGCGGATACCCGAGCCCAAAGCAGTATTTCTCGACGAAATACAGGTAGCTTGAGAGGGGCAGCCTGCCAGACCTGACAAAGGAGAAGAGGTCGTTTTCAATCCCCCATGCATCAAGTGTGCCGAGCTTCTTCTGCTTTATCATCCTGCCCAGATGCTCAAGTATCGCGCCCTCGTACTTCACGCGATAGAGCCCCTTCTGCCCAAGGTTTAGCTTTATGAACGGTGAGCTGCTCCTTATCAGCTGCTCGCTTTTCTCCATGAGCAGCATACCCTCGCCCTTGTCGGTCAGGTAGTGAATAGGTATCGGCCAGTGGTCCTCCATGTCTTTTAGCAGCGTGAATCTCTTTTGGGAGAGCCTGAATCCTCCTGCAACCTTCTTCACCTCGACCACAGGGTGCCCAGACTTTGTAACCCAGCTGTGCATGAGCTGAGAGACCTTGAGGTTCTTCCCCTCTTTTTTTGCCTCCTTAGCTATCGCGTTCCAGAGGTCCTCCTTTGCAGCATTTGAGTAGGCGTGATCGGCGAGGTATCTGTGCAGCCCCTTCCTAAAGAGCGGCTTGCCGACGTAGTCCTCGAGCATATAAAGCACGCTCCCCCCCTTCTCGTAGCTTATCGCATCGAATATCGAGTCGATCTGGTCCGGAGAGTTTATGTGCACGCTGATTGGGTGGGTGCTCTCTAGCGAGTCCGCGGTGAATGCCGCGCCGAGCCCCTCGTCGATGTACTGGACCTCGAAGTCCCACTGCGGATAGACCTCGTCGATTGCCTTGCAGGCAAGGAAGGTCGCAAAGCTCTCGTTTAGCCACAGGTCGTCCCACCACTTCATAGTCACAAGGTCCCCGAACCACTGGTGGACTATCTCGTGCGAGATCGTCTCTGACGCCTGCTGCTTTATCGCGGCCGAGCTCTGCTTTGTTATGACAAACGCAATCTCCCTGAATGTGATTGCCCCCCAGTTCTCCATCGCCCCTGCGGCGAAGTCGGGAATCGCTATGAAGTCAAGCTTTGGGAGCGGGAAGTTTATCCCGAAGTACTTTTGCTGCCAGTCGAGAAACTTGATCGCATACCCAAGCGACTCCCTCACCTGCTCGACCTTTCCTGGAACTGTGATCGCGCGAAGCCTGAGCTTTCCGAGCCTCCCCTCGATCGCCTCGTAGTTGCCGACAAAGAGGTAGAGCAGATAGGTCGACATCTTTGCGCTCTTCTCAAATCGCACCATCTTCTTTCCGCGATCAAGGTTGCTTGTCTCCTTGATCGGCATGTTGGAGATTGCGTCGAGTCCGCGGTCGATTATGAAGGAGACATCGAATGTCGCCTTGAATGAGGGCTCATCAAAGCAGGGAAAGGCGGCCCTTGCATTGGGAGCCTCGAACTGCGTGGTGAGTATGTGGCGCTCCTTTCCCCTGTGGGTGTACTTGCTGCGGTAGAACCCGTACATTCCGTCATTGTTTATGCAGGTCGAGGTCATCGCAAGCTGGATTTTTCCCGATACGCTTTTCTTGAATGTGAATGTGGCCTGGCTTGACTTTTTGTTTAGGGTTATCTTTGCCTCCTGCACCTTGCCGTTTGCAAAGACCGACCCGCCATCGAACTCGATCTCCTTCGCATTGATCTTGATGGACTTGGTCGGCCTCTTCACGTTGCAGGTTATGTCCTCGAACACCTTTGTCTTGAAGGTCTTGAGGTCGGGAACGAAAACGAGCTTGTAGTTGATTGGGAGGACATTGTCGCCTAGAGTTTCGTGGCCTGAAGTCATAGTATCACACATCTTTCCAATGCCAAGCTTAATAATATTCCTATGAGCTCTTCCACAGATCCCAGAACTGGCCCTCAAGCCGCTTTATCTCATCCCTGTCATAGGCGACTTCCACATGCTCGACGTTCTCGTGCTGCCCCCGATATGTCAGATTCGCGGATCCCCGTATCGCCTCGTTCTCCGAGATGTAGAGCTTTGCGTGGACAAACTCTTTTGGTACCTTGAGGGTTATGTTAGTGGGCTTCTTTGCAGCGATGAACGCGGTTGCGATCGCAAGCAGCAGTATCACTGCGCTGAGCAGCCCGGCATAGAGGTAAATCCCAAAATAGTAGAGAAGCGAGTCTGCCACCGCAAATAGTAGAGTGGAGATCAAAAGGCCCGCGGGAAAGCGGCCTCTCTCGAGTAGCCTCTTTGCCGCAGGGTCAAGAGAGGAGGAGATTATGTGGAATCTCTTCCCGCCACAGTGGCGCAGTATGTAGTTTGCATAGTGGGAATCGATGTAGGGGGATACGATCAGGATTTCCTTTCCGTTCTTGATCAGCTTCTCGATATACCTGTAGACGTTCTTGCCGGAGTAGGAAGGGGTCTTAAATATATCTAGCATAATTGAATTAGCCGAGAATGGTATAAATTGATTTTCATGGCTTCTAGGCAGGACCGCAAGATTGAGCTCGCTCACGAGTTCTTTGCAGACGAGTACGTTGACTACACTGTCTACTCAGAGCTTGCAAAGGGCGAACGACACAGGGAGCTGAGGATCCTATTCGAAAGGCTCGCCAGAATGGAGCGCGGGCACATGATAGTCTGGGAGAAGATCCTCATGGAAGCGGGAGCGTTTCCCAAGAAGCCGATGTTTGTCCCCCTTAGGGTCCTTGGGTTTAGGATGGTGAAGAGGATACTTGGCCCCTCGTTTATGACCAAGCTGCTTGAGAGGCACGAGATAGGAGGGATCATCGCCTACGAGCAGGCCGTGGACTCAGGAGTGTTCGGCTCGTCAAATGTCAAGTCGGTCAATGAGATAATAGTGGAGGAGAAGACCCACGAGCGAAATTTGCTTCGCGAGGTCGAGTCCAACAAGGGAAGCCTTGCCTACATCAACTCGATAGTCCTCGGGCTCAGCGACAGCCTGGTGGAGGTGCTCGCCGCGGTAACCGGGATCGCCGCGTTCGCCACCTCGCCTGCAATAGTGATTGTTGGTGGGATAATAGTCGGTGTCGCGGGTACATTCTCCATGGCAGGGGGAGTCTACCTCGCCTCGAAGTCGCAGAACATAGTAACAAAGGCGATCGAGGAGGGCTCGTCGCAGAAATCCGCGATGACCGAGCCGTCCAAGGACGCATACTACACAGGGGTGTTCTACTTCATGGGGGCGCTCATCCCGATCATCCCGTTCCTGCTGGGTTTCAGCGGATACGAGGGGATACTTCTCGCAGTGGCGCTTGACGTGGTAACGCTCGTCTTCGCATCTACTGTGATTGCAATCGTGAGCGACACGAGCATTCGGCACAGGACGCAGGAGATGGTGGCGGTAACGCTTGGCACTGCCCTGATAACCATCGTCATCGGCACCATAGCAAGGGTCTACTTCGGAGTTACGATCTGATCCCTCACTTGTTTCCCTTCTCCTTTTTTGCAGGAACCCTCTTCGCCGTGATCTTAGTGATGAAGTTGTCAAGAGGGGGAATCCTCTTTCTGAGAACCACAGCCATCGCGACTATCACCACAATGCCGCCGATTATGTAGAGGCCGGAGCCGCCCGAGCTGCCGCCAGACGGGTTTGTCAATCCGACAACCGCGTAGTAATTCTGCGAGCTGCTGTACTGCTGGCTCGTCGCGCCGTTTGGCTGCGACCACTGCTCGTACACTGTCACCGGATAGCTTCCGCCGTTGCCCTGCGCATCGACGTTCACGTAGAACGTGACGTTCGCGCTCTGGCCGGGAGCTAGCTGCGCAAGGTACTGGTTTGGCGATGCCGGGACTATCGGGTAGATGCTCTGCAGGCTAAAGGTTACCTGCTGGGCCGTCTGACCGCCGATGTTTTTTATTCTAAATGTGAGCGGCACATATGTCGCCCCAGGAAGCAGCGTTCCGCTGACGCTGGTCACATTGTATATCGCGGAGTTCTGTAAGGTCACGTTCAGGTAGAGGGTCTTCTGCACCTTTGTCTGGTAGTTTGCATTCGAGTAGCTAAGCTCCACCGGAATCTGGTAGTGGGTCTTGTTGTCGTACTTGCTAGCTGATATGAAGACCGCCTGGGTCTGGGATGCTCCAGGCTGCATCGTGCCTATGAAGATGCTGGATGCGGAGCTGCCGACTGTTATGTTCTGGGTCCCGATGAAGCTCACCGTCACGTTCTTTGCAACCCCAAGGCCGATGTTTTGTATCGAGACGCTGAGCGTCTGGTTGGACCCCGCGTAGAGGGTCTGAGGGGCTGAGGAGACTATGCTTGGTATCAGGTTTGGCGCATTGATGATCACGCTGATCGGCACATTCACTATTGTTGTGACGTTCGAGCCGTACTGCGTGGAGTACTTTAGCCTGACTGGTATGTAGTTTTGCCCGGGCGTCATCGTGCTGTTTGCCTGCAAAGTAGCTGCCGCACTTGCGGAGGCGCCACCCCCAACGGTTCCCAGATTGAATGTGGGCGTTCCTGATACCGTGAAGTTTGATCCGTCAAGCACCGTGATGTTCACGTTTGTCGCCGAGGCTGTTCCGGAGTTGAACGCGCTTATGTCTATGGTAGACTGGCTTCCCGGAACCACGGTGGTGACTGGGTTTGCAGTAAGGGTTATGCTCGGCGCTCCGCTTATGTAGAAGGTTATTGGGATGTTTGAGGAGGCCGCAAGATTGGTCGAGCCTCCGCTGGACGTTGCGCTTATCTGGTATGATGCAGTTACGTAGAGTGTGTATGTTCCGGACTGGACATTCTTTGGGACGCTTAGGTGGTAGCGGAAGAAGTACCCTATTCCCCCGTAGAGGCCGGGGCTAACCGAGGTTATCAGCTGCGTGTCGATAGGGGAGTAGTTGAAGAGCGGATAGGTTCCGGAAAGTCCCAAATTCACATTCTGCAAAGAGCCGTACGAGTTGTATAGCTGGAAGGAGACCGTGAAGTTCTGGCCCGCAAGAACGGGCTGCGGGGTTATTGCAAGGTTTGTGACCGAGAGCTCCCCGTTTGCGCTGACCGTCCCCATCAACACCAGCATCATGCCGACTGCGGCAAAGGCCGCCACCATTCCAAATCCGTTTTTCATTTCCATATTTCGACACCTAAATATCATTCCTCGTTGGAGGAGTTGAACACCCTAAAGCTCATATACACCATCACCACCGCAAACACGCTGAGCACCCCGAGATTGAAGAGGAGGTTGTTTATAGGTATGAATCCCTGGAGCGTTATCGCCCTTATCACGGTGTTTGCATACGTGAGCGGGTCCACAACCGAGATCGCGGATAGCCAGGAGGGAAGGCTCTGCGTCGGGAGTATGCCCCCTGAGATGAACCAGAGTGGAAG
The DNA here is from genome assembly GCA_028867335.1 of Microcaldota archaeon. Taxonomy (GTDB): domain Archaea; phylum Micrarchaeota; class Micrarchaeia; order Micrarchaeales; family CABMGC01; genus JAGWGI01. The sequence continues at coordinate 27,373 of JAGWGN010000010.1, forward strand.
CCCGACCACCTGCGAGAAGATCGCGTATGCGTCCACCCTCTTTATCTTTGACGCGATCATGACTGCGATAGCGATGAACCCGAGGCTCAGTATGACTGAGACAACCACAATGAGCGCAAGCGAGAGCCATCCCCCTGCCAGCTGCGCGCCGTCAAGTATCCCTATGGTGAGCGCAAGGAAGGCGAAGAGTATCCCCTGGGTTGCGCCTGAGAGGATCCTGCTGAGCACGATCGCGTTCTTGTTTATAGGGGTTATGAAGAATGCCTTCAGGTTTCCCATCTGCCGATCCGAGATCAGAGAGATGCCTCCCCCGAAGAGCGCGCTGAACACGACCACCATCGGGACTATCCCCCCGACAAGGAAGTCCTTGTAGCTTCCCTTTGATGCGTACAGGGCGTTTGACGAGACCTCGCCTGCGGGATTTTGCGGTATCTGGATCCCTCCTGGCTGCCCAGCCTGCACGTTGCTTGTGTACTTTGACGCAGCGCTGCTGATCAGCGGCAGCGCAAAACTTGTGACCGAGAACTGCGTGTTGCTGTAGTAAACCTGGACGCCCGGTGTGCCGGGCTGGGAGCTCGGGAATGTTGGAAGTATTATCACCACGAGCTGCACCTTCCCGTTTTTCAGCAGGTTCAGTGCGGTGGGCTGGTCGGTTATCGACGTTATCTGCAGGTAGTTGTTTGACTGCAGCGTGCCTATGAGGGAAAGCGACTGCGGGTTGTTTGCGTAATTGACCACGGCAATCGGGACGTTGAGTATTGAGGATCCGACGTTGCCAAAGAAGAGGATTATGACGAGGGGGAACATTATGGATCTGACAAGGTTGACCCTAAGGTTGCTCTTGAAGATCAGCATCTCCCTCTTATACAGCGTCAATGTGTCCCCTAGCATTCCCATCTCATCTACCCCCTCCCCTGCTTCCCCTCATCATCGCGTCCATCCTCGATGAGGTGTCCTCGTGCGTGGTGTCCCTTGTCGAGGAGCCCGTGAGGGTCATGAAAACGTCGTCTAGCGTCGGCATGTGCATGCTGACTGAGGAGACCTTTATCCTCTTCTTGTTTAGCTCGGCGAGTAGCTTGGTCATTATCCTCTCCTCGTTTCCCACCTCGACTAGAGCGGTGACCTTGTCCACCTTTATCTCTGGCTTGAGCTTGAACACGGTCTTTAGCATGCTTGCGACTGCCGCGGCGTCGGCGTGGTCCTCGGCCACTAGCTCGAGTATCCTTCCGGTACCGACCACCTTCTTCAGCTCCGAGACGGTGCCTATCGCCTTTATCTTTCCGTGGTCGATTATCGCGATCCTGTCGCAGAGAGTATCCGCCTCCTCGAGGTACTGGGTGGTGAGTATGATTGTGACGCCCAGAGCATTGAGCTCCCTTATGTGCTTCCACATGTTGACCCTGTTCTGTATGTCGAGGCCGGTTGTCGGCTCGTCTAGGATCAGTATGCTTGGATGCTGTATCATCGACTTGACCAGCTCGAGCCTCCTTTTCATCCCGCCGGAGAACGTTCCTGCCTTCTTGTCGGCAAAATCGGTGAGCTCCGCCTCCTTTAGCGCCTCCGCTATCCTCTTGTTCCTCTCTGCAAGCGGCGAGACGTGGTAGAGCTCCGCGAATATCTCGAGGTTCTGCCTTGCGGTCAGATCCCCCTCCACCACGGTCTCCTGGGTCATGAGGCCTATTAGCTGCTTTATTCTCTCCCCCTCCTTCTTTATGTCGAGCCCGTTGATCGTTATCTTGCCGGACGTGGACTTTATCAGCCCCAAAAGCATGTTTATCGTTGTCGTCTTCCCTGCGCCGTTAGGCCCGAGAAGCCCGAATATCTCTCCCTTCTTTATCTTGAAGCTTATGTCGTTCACCGCAGTCAGGGTGCCGAACTTCTTGACAAGCCTGTCGATCTCTATCGCGTACTCAACCATTGAGCTCCCCCTTCATCAGCTTGTTAACCTCGGTGAAAGACTTTATCATCGCCCTTCTGGATGCGATGACTATCTTCTTCCCCTTGGCAGTGTGCACATAGTGCTTCTGCGCCTGGGCGCCCTTCATCACCACCCTGCCTTTTATGAAACCCTGCTTCTCGAGGGAGTTTATCGCATTGTAGAGGTCGTTTTTTGTCAGCCCCTTGAACATGAAGACCTTCTTGCTCTCGATCGCCTTGAGCAGCTCGTAGGGGTATCCTGCGTGCCTGCTGAGGTGGTTTAGGAGTATTATCTTGAGCATCTCGTTGCGCAGGCCCTTGCTTATTGTGGGCTCGGAATCTTTCGCCAAAATATCAACTAGCTTAAGTTTAAACTAGTTTAAAATTAAACCAATTAGATATATAAGCCTTCCAGATGCGTTTTAAACGATGGCTGGGAAACGCTTATAAAGCGGGAGAGGGGAGTCTGATAGTTATTATGGAGGTCCAAAAAAATCACGACCAGTGGGTCAAAAAGAAGTTCGCGTATGCGCTTTCCCAGGGGAACGAGGGAAGGCTCACCGAGGCCGTCCTCAAGAGGCTGATTGAGACGAAGGCGGAGAGGATATTTTACGTGGGGTACTCAAGCAAGCCGCTCAGGGGGCTCGCAAACGTGCTCGTCAAGACCGCATACGAGGAGATGGCCGAATATGTGCACACGGGGAGCGAATCGAACACCCTTTTGGAGAGGAGAATGTTTTTCGCGGATCCGGAGATAATAGAGGCATGCAACAGCGTCGGCGAGACGTACGGCAAGCCGATAGTGTATGCGCTCAACGATATGTTCGATAGGCTCGACAGGAGCACGGAGAGAGTCAAGGAGGTACTTAGGTATGTCGGGCTGAGAAGGGATGACGCGGCCGCATACGACATTCATTCGATGGAGCAGATAGCAAAGCGCTCAGATGCCCTAAACGAGATGTGGAGGAAGGGGGATAGGGAGAGGCTGATGGTAAATGTACTAATCGACACCAGAAGGTATGAGGAGGAGATAACAGGCCTCGAGCAGCTTAGGGTTGACGAGGAGCTTGAGATGCAGAAAGCCGACCCGGACTGGTTCAACAATAACGCCCTCTACTAGGCGGTAGTGCAAAGTATTTAAACCTCCGAAGCGTATTCTATATCGGTGCTTATCTGGTAGTGGGAAGGATGCTTGGGCTCGGGGTAACCGGACTTAAAAGTAACTTCGTCACTCTAGGGCATCCCTACAAGCTCAATTTTGCGATCACCTACTGGTGCCAGTCGCACTGCATAATGTGCAACATCTGGGACATAAAGCCAAAGGGGGAGCTGAGCCTTGAGGAGATCCAGGAGTTCGCAAAGAAAAACACCCACTTCAAGTGGGTAGAGCTAACCGGCGGGGAGCCGTTTCTTAGAAGCGACATAGTGGAGATAGCCAGGGCGTTCAAGGAGAACTCCAAGGGGCTATACATCCTGACCATGCCGACGAACTCGCTTTGCAACCTTGACATGGTGATGAAGAGGATAACCGAGATCCTGGAGCTTGGGATACCGAGGATTGCGATAACCGTGAGCCTTGACGGATATCGGGAGCTCCACGACATGATAAGGGGGGTTCCGGGGAACTTTGACAAGGCGATGGAGATGTTCAAGAGGCTACAGGCCCTCAAGAAGAGGTACAGCAACCTCTTCTTTGTCTTCGGCTACACAATGCTTAGGCAGAACCAGGGCCAGTTCATGAGGACCTTCGAGGAGGTAAGAAAAGTGATTCCTGACATAAAGTATAACGACTTCCACCTAAACCTTGGGCAGATGTCTGACAACTACTACCACACAAAGAACAGCGACATAAAGGTGAGCAACGCGCAGCTCGTCTCAAATGAGATAGAGGATGTGATAAAGCGAAGGGAGTTTGACCCTAGCATGATACAGGCGATCGAGAGGACCTTCCTTGTAAGGCTGGCGGAGTATGCAAGGACTGGCAAGCAGCCGATGAGAAGCAGGAGCATGGAGGCCTCGCTCTTCATGGACAGCTGGGGAAACATTTACCCATCGATCATGTGGAACAAGAAGATCGCAAACGTAAGGGAGATCGGATACGACCTAGGCAGGATATGGCACTCGCCGGAGGCCGAGCAGGTCAGGCGGGAGATACGCGAGGGCAAGGAGCCGGTGCAGTGGACATCCTGCGAGGCGTACCAGGCGATAATAGGGAACATAACTAGTTTTGTAAGCATGAAAAGCGGCAGGTAGGTTTTGATCACATGTACGTTCTTGGTTTATGGGATGGGCACGATTCGGGAGCAGCCCTGCTCGAGGACGGGAAGATAATCTTCGCAGCAAACGAGGAGCGCTACACAAGGCGCAAGCTCGAGATAAAGTTCCCCTACAACGCGATCCGCGCGGCGCTTGATTACGCGAAGATAAAGCCGACGGACGTTGAGATTGTCGCCTTCTCTACTACCTCCTTCACAAAGACGCTCGAGAGGGTTTTGCCCTACACAAAGGAGTACTACTACACTTTCAGAAGGAGAAAGATGCTCAAACCTGCGCTGACAGACCTGCGACACTTCCTAAAGTACGAGATGACTTCTGTTGGGGTGCTGCCGCTCTGCGGAACGATCAGCAAGCGGATAATCGCAAACCAGCTTAACTCGATGGGATTTGAGGGATACAGGCTTTACGCTGTTGACCACCACACGGCGCACGCTGCGACAGCCGCGTTCGCATCCGGATTCGACAGGGCGCTTGTGATAACCCTTGACGGGCTTGGCGATGGGCTAAGCGGATCGATCAGCACGCTTGAGAAGGGAAAGCTGCAGAGGCACAAGGCGATCTCCGCCGGAAACTCCCTCGGCATATTCTACGAGCAGGTTACAAACATCGTTGGCATGCGGGAGCTTGAGGATGAGGGGAAGGTGATGGCGATGGCGGACTTCTCTTTCCCGTTCCCATTCGAGAAGAACATGCTAAAGGAGTTCTTCAAGGTGGACGGCACAGACATAATTGCAAAGTACGGGCCGGTGTCACAGTACAACATGCTGAGCAGGATAGCCTGGTCGATTCCAAGGGAGCAGTTCGCCTACATGGCGCAGCAGGTTGCGGAGAGGGTCCTCTCGGAATTCACGGGCAATGCTATTGACCAGTTCGGCATAGGCAATGTCGCTTTTGCAGGGGGAATCTTCTCGAACGTGAAGGCGAACATGAAGATCAAGGACCTAAAGAAGCTCAGAAACTGGTTTGTCTTCCCGCACATGGGGGACGGCGGGCTTGCGATGGGAGCCGCGATGTACACAAACTATGTCGAGAACGGGATAAGCTCCTACAAGATGGAGGACGCCTACCTTGGAAATGAGTTTAGTGAACAGCAGATCAAGAACGCGCTCAGAAAGGAGAAGAATCTGCACTTCGAGCAGGTCAAAGACCCTGGCAAGCACGCAGGAGAGCTGATAAACAGGAACAACTACCTCTTCTGGTTCCAGGGGAGGATGGAGTACGGCCCGAGGGCGATGGGAAACAGGAGCATCCTTGCGAATGCGGGAGACGAGGATGTCAAGGAGAGGCTCAATTTGCACGTCAAGCAGAGGGAGTGGTACCAGCCATTTGCGCCTGCGGTGCTGCGCGATGATGCGAGCAGGCTCTTTGAGGGGCTAAAGGGCGACGGCAGGTTCATGACGATGGTCTACAAGGTTAGGAAGGAGTGCAAGGATGTGATGAAGTCCGTGATCCACGTTGACATGACCGCGAGGCCGCAGATACTCGAGAACAGGAACGTCCAGTACGAGAACATCATGAAGGAGGTGCGCAAGAAGGCGGGATACGGGGTGGTGCTAAACACGAGCTTCAACATACACGGGCTCCCGATAGTGCTGACCCCCGAGGATGCGATAGACACCATGAAGAAGACGAACACGCGCTACATGTTCCTGGGCGACTTCTTTGTGGAGAACAGATCACGCTGAGCCTTTGGGATTTGCGTCGTGCTTCTTCTTATTCTTTGAAATTGACCTCGCTATCAGAAGGACTATTGCTATCCCAACAATTATGCTCCCGATCAGAAACGGACTTATTCCAGTGGAGGCGGATGGAGGGCTCTGGGACACCACTATTGGAGCAAAGCTTGCGTATGACGAATTTTTGTAGACATAATGATCAACTATCGCGCCGGTATAGCTTGCCTGGGTTGTAGGGTAATTGACGACAAACTGGACCTTTTGTGTCCCGTAAGGCCCAAGATGCAGAAGGTAGCTTGGCTTTGTTATGAAGCTAAATGAGGGGGGGAATAGGGCCGAGACATTGACAGTCAAATTTGTGTTTATCGAGTTGAGAGCGGATACATTCATTATAGAGGTTCCGGAACTGCTGAATGTGTTGACGCTCAAAAACACCGCCGATACTGTGGATTTCCCCATATTTACAGTGCATGGAAAGAGTGCGGTAAAGACGTTTGAGCCCTGCTGATAGGTTGCGACTAATGCGTCAATGAATGTGCCTTTGACTGTAATGTTTGTGAGCGGGATCAAAAATGTCGCTCCCTGATCTGATGGGAGGGAACCAAGTGGATAGGAGAGGTTCTCTGCCTGAGCGCCTGATAGGACAGGAGAGAGCTGAAGGTTGTACGCGGTGTCGTTGCCGCTGTTTACCAAGGTGAAATTGAGTATGTTTCCGCTCATCAGATTCGACTGGCAGGTTCCCGTTAGCGAGACAGTCCCCGCGCTTGCAGTCCCCAGGAGCATAATTAAGAGCATAGGGATCAGAGGGAGCTTGTTCATCAACTTACCTATTTCTTCAAAAGGAAGTGGCCTATCGTAAGGTATGCGAGCTTCGCCGCAAGGTAGTTTGGCGCATTCATACCTGGAATCGGGCACAGCTCCACCAGATCGAATCCCACAAGCCTCTTCTCCTTTGAAAGCAGCTCCATGAATCGTACTATATCCTTGAACCTCATCCCGTCAGGCTCTGGGGTCCCGACGCTCGGCATCTCGCTTGGATCTAGAACGTCAAGATCTATTGTTATGTAGATCTCATCCGTGGTTATCTTCGCAACCTCCTTTGCGATCTTCTCAATCCCCTTTGCGTGCACATCGCTCATCAGATATGTTGTGTGGTTCTTGCCACCGTTAGTGTCGCTCTCCATGCTCCTGATCCCGATGCTCACGACGTTCTTGCACAGCTCCCTTGTCCGGGCCATTGCGGTTGCATGCATGTACTTTGTGCCAAACATCTCGTCCCTTGTGTCCGAGTGCGCATCGAACTGTATGAAACTGATCTTCTTTCCGATGCTGGCCAGCGCCTCTGCGGCCCCGATTGTGAGTGTGTGCTCGCCGCCCAAAATCAGAGGGAGCTTGCCTGCCTTGATTATCAATTCGACCTCCTTTGCGATTTGCCTGACCATATTCCTAGGCGAGCTGAGATCCGGCGCCATCTCATCCATCGTGTAGACACCCACCTTGCTTATGTCCTCGCCGAGCTCGTAGCTATACCACTCCATGTTGCGGCTCGCCTCTATTATCGCGCGTGGCCCCTCTCTTGTCCCGGACCTGTACGTCACGGTTGAATCGTAGGGAATCGGAAGGACTACTACCCTTGCCTTCTTGTATCCAATCTCCTCGACTCCGAAGAGGTTGTATTTGGGCAGTGAATTTAGGGGTTGCATGAATTAACTAGGCAGTTGAGAATATATAAATAGTGAGCAATTGCAAAGGGGGGTGTAGGATCCCAAAATATGCCACCCTCGGCAAATAAAAAGTGCTTCTCGACGAAGGAGATAGATGGCAAGGAAGAACGAGAGGACTGCAAGTCAACTTTACAGCTTAGCGCGTCCAAACCCGCTCGATTATTTGGCCGTTTGAAGTTGGCGATCCGTCGCAACCCGCAGTAATTGGCGAAGGGCAACCGGACCAGCCTGTGCCGCCCTGTCCGCCGCATGCGCCTCCGCCGCCAGCGCCTCCGCCGCCTCCGTGCTGGCACTTGGCACCATTTGACCCGCCGCCTCCGCCGCCGATATTTCCACCAGGTTCACAGGTGCCACCAGTAGCACCAGCAACCCCATCACTGCCCTTGCCCACATTAATGGTCCCAGCAGTTATGGTTGTTGAATAACCTATTAAAACGGTCCCGCCGCCTCCGCCGCCTCCGCCGCCGCCCGTGCCTGCACCCACAGCACCGCAACCACCGCTAGTGCCGTCTGTGGCAGCTTGGCCATTTGCATTGATAACCCCTGAATTGACAAAATTGCCTGCGTAAACCTCTATTATCCCGCCGCCGATCCCGCCATTTCCTCCATTTCCTCCATAGCAATCATATGTGCCGCACCAATAAGAGTTTCCTCCGCCGCCTCCGCCGCCGTTGCCACCTCCGCCGCCATTCAGCGCTATCCCGAGATACTTACTTGTTCTTGTGATGCCTGCGCCGCCCGCGCTGCCTGCGCCGCCGCCATTGCTCCCTCCGCCGCCTCCGCTTCCTGCTGTCCCGCCATCATGGTTGTCAGTCAGTGTGCCGGAATTTGTAAAGGTATAATTGGCTTGGAGATAATATCCGCCTTCATCTACCGTAACTCCGGAATTGATCGTGATGCTCTGTGATGCGACAACATTGCATGAAAGTGCAATAGATCCCGTGTAAGTTATGCTTCCTGAAAAGGTTCCGCATGTCGGGTTTACAGGTATTGTTGTTGTCGAAGTAGAGGTCGTGGTTGTAGTGCTGGTCGAGTAGAAGTTCGCCTGCTGTGTTATCACGCCGTTCATCCCGATTGTAGGGGCAGCGGTGTTGCCGCTGTAGCTGCCTGTTCCGCTGCCTGTCCAGCTAAGGAAGAAGTACCCGCCGTTTGGAGTCTCGCCGAGCGTTACCTGAGTTCCGGTGTTGTAGTACTGACTTGATGGCGTCACCGTCCCGCCGGCCGAAGGGCTTGAGGAGGTTGTGAGCAGGTACTGCGTTGTGTAGACTGCAGTAAGGGTGCAGTTCGTTGAGGCGATTATCGTTCCCGACTGCCCGGATGCGCCGCAGCCGCTTGCGGAGCTGAATGCATACTGTATTCCTGCGGAGCCCGCGACAGTGGATGCAAACGAGTACGAGTGGGATGATCCCTGCGCGTAGCAGAGGTTCACTGGGAAGCTGGAGTATCCGATCCCGTCGACCGTCAGCGCGTTTGCGGACGGCGAGGCCGAACCCAATGAGACGCTAAAGCAAACAGCAGGGAGGAAATGTATGATCGTGTTTGAGGTTGCGTTGGCAAATGAGGCGGAGACCAGAACGTTCTCGGCAACGGTGTCGTAGATGTATGTGACCGCGTTCCCGCTCCCATCAGTAGATGAGGCGCTTGGGCTTATCACGGCGCTTCCAGTGGTTGTGAAGTTCACGGTTGCGCCGGATAGCGGAGTGCCGAGCATCTTCACGTTCGCAGTCACCTTGTCCTTCACTGATGAGAGCGCGATCTGCGATGAGTTCTGCGCGGAGAGGATCATGTTGACAGTGATTGGGGAAAGAAGGGGTGATGTGTGGATATTAAATGAGCCTGAGAAGGACTGCCTCTGGTTCGAGGAGCAAAGGGTTACGTTTCCCCCTGGGCATGGGATGTAGCTGAAGATGAAGCTGCCCGCGCTAAGCGAGGACTGCGCGATGGCAGGAGTTATAGTCGCATTGCAGATAACCGCGCCGCCTGGAAGTATGAAGTACGGAACGCACGTCCCCTGTATCGGCGCAAACCCGGTTATGTTTGCTGTTATCTTGGGGCTTATTATCGGGAAGGGGTTGGTGTTGGTGAGAAGCAGTGCCATCTTCGATAGTGAGGATGATGATCCCAGGACAAGGTCCTGGCAGTGCGGACCGGACGAGAAGGTGCAGGTGGTGGGGGTTATTCCCGCTGGAGCAAAGACAAAGAAGTAAAGAGCTGCAATCACAACTGCGGCGATGAGAAACGCCCAGCTGTATGTCAAAAGATACTCTGTTGCGGACTGGGCCTTTCTTGCCGCTTTATTATCTGAATTGGACACAAGAGTAGGTTAAATCCTCACCTATAAAAAGATTGTGTAGGCCTCGGACAATCCTTGAGGATTTATATTCTTTGTCGCCTTACTTGATTCATGGGCAAGATTGCAGCCATACTTAAGCTCACAAGGATAGAGCACAGCATAATGCTTGTGATTGCGGTTCTCGCAGCCGAACTTATAGTCAACGGGGGAATGCTCCCTCAAACGCCCACACTTGTCTTCAGCCTGATAACCCCCATCTTCATCAGCATGGGTGCGTTTGCGATAAACGACTACTTCGACATAAAGGTGGACAGGGCAAACAAGAAGAACAGGCCGCTTGTAACAGGAGCACTTATGCCAAAGGAGGCGCTATACATCGCTATCGCGACAATACTGATCGGGGTCGCCTCGAGCTACTTCATCAACATCTACTGCTTTGCGATCGCCATCTTCTTCGGGGCCATGTCTCTACTCTACAGCTACAGGCTCAAGGAGATGCTCTTTTGGGGGAATGCTTATGTTGCGCTCTCAATGGTGATCCCGTTCGCGTATGGTAACTATGTTGTCTCAAGCGCGCTGAGCTGGGCGATAGTCATAGTCTCTGTGCTGATCTTCTCGAGCGGGCTTGCGCGCGAGATACACGGGACCATACGGGATCTGAAGGGGGACACAAAGGTCAGGAATGCTAAGACGATACCAAAGTACATGGGCAGGAAAGCGGCATCTATAGTCGCGCTTCTTCTCTACATCTTTGCAATCGCACTCAGCATGTATCTGTTCTTGCGGATACCGCCGTTCCAGTCAAATATGATCTACGCAATTCTTGTCGCCCTGACGGATTTGATGCTCCTGTACGTTGGCGTGGGATTTGTGGCGAACCCGAGGCAGGAGTTCTACGACAGGACAAGAAACGTCTCGCTTGCCGCAATGGGGATCGCGCTCATCGCCTTCTTGATTGTGCCCTTGATTTAGGGATCGCAATCGCCGGCTTTTCCTCGGCCCTCTTCAGCAGCAGAAGTATGAGGACGATAAGCACCACAAAGAGCAATCCCACAATTGCAAAGAGCAGATCGTATATCTGGCCTATCTGATCCTCTATCCCTGAGAGCTGCGCCGAGATCTGGGAGGAGGTTATGTTCGAGGGGGTGTAGGGCACCAGCGAGCTGGTGATCAGCCTGTTTGCATCGCTTAGCCTGCCCGAGAGCACAGAGATTGTGTATGCGGTCTGTATGCTGCCGTTTATCTGCGCAGGGTCATTTTGCAAAAGCGCCTGGTTCAGGTAGAAGACCGCCTGGCTTGCGAACTCAAACGGCCAGATGCCGTCGTTGCTCGATGAGGCGATATTGGATCCGGTTGCGAGCACTATCTGCGAGTCGTTCATCGCCCCTGTCGTCGTGTTTCCGAATGTGAGGGCGTACTGGGCGTTGTATAGCGCAGCGCCGTAGAGCCTTGCTTTGTAATCAACCTGCGCAGCCTGCGAGTAGAGGCTCTGGTATTTCTGGACGGAATTCACCCTTGCCGAGACGTTCTGGAGGATTCCCTGGGATAAGTTCACAAACTGCGAGTTGCTTGTAGAGGCGATCTGGTACATGTTGTTTGCCGCGAGGCACCAGGCGTATGCGGTCCCGGTCTGCGAGATGGCCTGCGCGATTTCGTCGGTTGTGCTGGCGTTTAGCAGCTCGTGCTTGCTCTCATTTAGCGTTATCGAGGCCCATGTCTGCCTGACCTGGCCGCCGATCACATACTCGTAGTTGGCTGAGGTCAACAGTGGCGCGTTTAGCGAGGCGCAGTAGCTCGAGACGTTGTTGTAGACGGTCTCGGCGCTAGCCTGGGTCAGGTTGCTGTTTGCAAGGAGGAACGCGGTGGAGTACTTGGCGAATGCGAGGTCTGCAG
>JAGWGN010000011.1:0-9879 GCA_028867335.1 Microcaldota archaeon
ATCGAAGCTATCAGGGCTACCGCCCAAAGCACACCGGCAAAGCCACCGAGTACGCTTCCGCTCAAGGTCGCAACCAGTCCGTTTGCGCTAAGAGCCTGGGACGCCACATATAGATATAGCAGGCTGCCTATCAGTACAAGTACTGACACTCCCGCATTCTTTCCATCTTTTGCCATTATATCACTGCATAGACCATCGAAATCCAGCTTTAAAAACGTATGTCCGTCGGGTCAAAATAGTTTGATGCATGACGAAGTTGGGTAGCCAGCTTATATACCCGTTTTCGGCCAAAACCACCCTTAGGCGAAGGTATAAAATCGGCCAGAGGGTAGCTATTATGGTTGCGATGAAGATAGCTTTCGCCTACGATTCCGCCTATCCCTGGTTCAACGGGGGAATAGAGAAGCGCAGATTCCTCATCATGGAGGCGCTACGAAAGGCAGGGCACGAGGTCCACCTCTTCACGATGTTTAGGGAGGGCATGCCCTCAGAGGAGTTCACATACAAGGGGGTGCACTACCACTGCTGCGGAAAGGCGCTTCCCACAAGCGCGATGTACAAAAGGGGCAGGAGAAACATAAGCTGGCCCCTAAAGTACGCCTCGCTTCTTGATATTAAGATCTGGAAGTACAGATTCGACATACTTGACGCGGATGCATTCCCATTTGTCCACATACCAAAGCTTGCAGCGTATGCGAAGCTGACAGGGGCGAAGTTTGTGGTCACCTGGCACGAGGTTTGGGGCAGGGAGTACTGGGAGAGGTACCTGCCGAGCCTGGGGCTCTTTGGATATGTGGCAGAGAAGCTTAGCGCAAGGGTGTCAAGAGCTGCAATCGCAAACACCTCGAAGACTGCAGAGGACCTGGAGAGGATATTGAGGTTCCCTAAAGGGGACATAACGATTTTCCCAGCCGCGATATCCAAAGAAGAGATCTCCCATCTCTCAAAAACGATGGGGAAAAAGAAGACAGAGAGGTTTGTTGCTGTGGGCAGGCTTGTCCCGGAAAAGAGAATGGATATGGCAATAAGGGCTGTTGCCGGGACCGATTCGCAATTGACGATAGTGGGCAGAGGCCCTGAAAAACCAAGGCTTGTTGCTCTAGCCAAAAGGCTGAGGGCTTCAAAGAGGATAACATTCGCAGAGGGACTCCCAGAAAAGGAGATTATGAGGGCACTCGCCTCGGCAAGAGCACTGCTGATGTTCTCGGAAAGGGAGGGGATGTCGATAATAAGCATAGAGTCCCTTGCACTTGGAACTCCCGTAATAATAACGGCAAGCACATCAATACCTGAAGAGATAAAGCAACACTGCCACAAAATCGATGAGAAAGATCTTGCCGGATCTTTGAATGGGCTGCTGAAGAACAGGAGATCTGTGCTCTACCTCCCAAAAATCGACAGGCGAAGGATACTTGAGGAGTTCTCGGCGGAAAAGAGCGAGCAGGTTTACAAAAGAATATTGGCGGATTAGATGAAAGACAAGAAGTTCATACCGGCTCCGCTCTACAACAGGATAAAGAAGCTGGTGCCGATCTGCTGCGTTGACATAATCATAAAGACAGATCGTGGAGTGCTACTTGGCAGGAGGGCAAACCACCCGGAAAGGGGGAGCATCTGGTTTGTGGGGGGCAAGGTGAACTACTTCGAGAGCCTAGATGAGGCGGCGATAAGGAAGGCGAAGCAGGAGACGGGACTGGATGTGGCCCTCAAGGGAATCGTTGATGTGTGCACAACTACCTGGGTTAAGGGCGAGAAGAGGCACACCATAAACGTAACGTATCTCGCAGTGAAAAAAGGGGGGAGACTAAAGGATGATGGACAGCACAGCGAGTTTGTGCTGCTAAAGAAAATTGACCCGAAGCTTCCTCCATACGTCAAGAGGCTCCTTGCACGGAGTGGGGTCTTTAGCAAGGTAAAGATCGCTCTAAAGCCGCCAAGCGGAAAGCAGTTTGACCTCTAGGCGACTCTTTCAAGAATAGGCTATATAAAGGTTTAATCGATTATTCAGTTGAGAAAATGCCAAAAATCAGCGTCGTGATACCGACAATAGAGGAGGAGTCGGTATTTGCGATAATAAAGGAGATAAGGTCCAAGCTCGGAAAGGGCGTAGAGATAATCGTGGTCGACAAGAGCGGAGACGATTACTACAGAAGGCTCAAGGCGACCGGGGTGAAGGTCATCAGGCAGACCAGCAAGGGCGTGGAGAACGCGCTGATGATGGGCCTAAAGGAGGCGCACGGCGACATACTTGCCAGCACAGATGCCGACGGCACCCATGGGAACGAGGGGATCTTCGCAGGGATAAAACTGGTCGAGCAGGGCAAGGCGGATCTGGTGCTGGGCAATAGGTTCGGAAAGCTCCACAAGGGATCGATGCAGCTCTACATAAGATTCGGAAACTTCTTCCTCTCCAAGATCTACAGCATCTTCTACAAGAGGAGGCTAAACGACGTCCTCACCGGGCTCTTTGTAATGCGAAGATCCGCATTCGAAAAGATAAGGGAAACAGTTCCTTACAGAGCAGGGATCGCCTTCTTTGCGATTGAGCTGGCGAACAGGGGCTATAAAATAGTTGAGGTTCCCATCTCATACTATCCGCGTGAGCAGGGACCATCAAAGCTCACAAAGTCAAAGCTCTTCTATGGTGTAAACGTGGCTTCGCACATTGTAAGGATGGCAAGGGACTACAACCCTCTTTTGGTATTTGGGGGGATAGGGGTGGTGCTGATACTGATTGGCGGACTGCTAGGTCTTTACGTTATCTACTCATACCTTACCACTGGGGTGTTCACGCTGATTGGCAGGTCGCTCATCGCGTTCATGCTCGTGTTCGTGGGGATACTTGCGATAATAAGCGGGTTCATACTCGACCTTCTTTTGCAGATAGAGAAGAAGCTTGATAAGTAAGGAATTATTTGATTATTACAAACCTGCCGCTCTTTATTCTCTCAAAGTCCCTATCCTGCGTTATCAAGGTCTCGTCGTTGACTGTCGAGATGCCGGCGATAAGTATGTCGCTATCACGGATAAGAGATCCAGACAGCTTGAGCTTTCTTCGTATGTTCGCAGCAACCTCAGCAGCTTTATCCTCCAGAGGGTAGACTTTTATGTCGTTTAGAAAGCTTCTGATGATCTGCCGTTCAACTTCATCTCTTCCTATGAGCAGCTCGTATTTTGTTATTATTGTGGTGGTGATGCCTTCATTCTTTGCATATGCGTCAACCAGCTCGCGGACCTTTTCGTTTCCGTTGATGTAGTCTATTATGACATTTGTATCCAGACAGGCCATTATCTCACTTTTATGTTGCGCCCTACATTCATCTTTCTGCGCTCGACCGTCTCCTTTTTCAGTTCACTTAGATCCCTGTCCTTCAAAACCCCGAAGTATTTTTCTATATTGCCGGACCTCCTCCCTATCAGTTCGTTTATGACTTGGGTGAATGACTTTGTTTTGCCCTTGAACTTGACCAGGGTGTTATAAGTCTCATCGGAGATGGAGATTATCTTTGACATGTTATTAATATATACATATACATATATAAACATTTATTTTCCCTCGAATCACACAGTTATTTCAACCCTTTCGGATGCGACGATGCGGTACTCCTTGGAGTCTTTCTTCTTCTCCCCCGGCACCCGCAATAGGTACGTCTTGCCCAGGATCAAATCGGCGAACTTTAGCTCGCCGATGCCGTTTGTAAAGCCCTGCTCGAGAGGCTCCCCAAGGTAGGAAAGCTCGACCTTCCTGTTTGCAAGGGGGAGCTTTTCCGCATTGAGCAGTCTGAATGTTGCGTCGCACACAAGGCCGGAGGGGGCAAATGGGGGTTTGTCCCCATGGGTTTTGGGGCTTGCCTGCCGGAATCCGCCAACTTTCATGAAGAGCGGCCCTCGGGGCGCCTTCTGCACCCCGTCGTTCTCAAGATACGAAAGGGCGCAGCACCCCTGCTCAAGCCCCCTTATCCGGCTAAGCGAATCCGGGTCAGCCGCGTCAAGGCCCAGGTCCGAGAGCGCGTATTTCGCGACGTCAGCGCTCTGGCGAAAATAGAATTTGGTCTGGCACAGCCGCCTTATGCTTGGCGTTATGTCGGTTATGCTGTGGGTGATCAGCATGAGGCCTATCCCCCTCTTCCTGAAGTCCTGTATGCGCTGCCTTAGGTCCATCACAGCCGGGGAGACCTCTTCAGGAGAGAATACCAGCTGAGCCTCCTCGAGCGCGATCTCTATCCTCAGCCGGCCGTCTCCCATCTCGTCAAAAGTGTCCAGGAAAGCGTAGAGCTGGTTTAGGATAAGCGCGTAGAAGAACTGCTTCATGCGGTTGCTCACATCCGAGAGGTCGAATACTGCGCCCGCCTTGAAGGTCTCGCCAAGGTCTATGCCCACTGTGGATGCGAACTCTGGCCGGAATAGGACCAACCGAAGGTTCTCCAAAGCGGCCCTTATGTTCTCCCCGTGCTTTGTGTACTTCACCCCGGTTGCGCTTCTCTTGCCATGCTGCTCAATTACGACCTCCTCTATCTGGTGGTAGAGCAAGACAGGATCAGGGCAGAGCTCTTTGCTGTAGACCCTGCGAAACGCTGCGAGCAGGCATTTCTCCATAGAGCTCTGGTACGGCCCAGCGGAGGAGGCTGAGGCGATCAGCATTGCGAGATTCTCCGAGAACTTGTCCTTTAGTCTCTCGTCTGCGCACCTAAAGAAGTTTATCGGAGTGCTTGAGTTGTATATCTTTATTAGGTGCAGATTCTGCAGCCTCGCAAACTCCCCCCACTCCTTGGTCGGGGAGATTATCACCTTGCTTGCACTCAGCCTTGATATAATTGACATCGCAGCAAAAGTCTTCCCGGTGCCAGGCAATCCGGTTATTATCGCGCCGAGGTTGAGTGTGCTCTCCTCTATTCTGATTCTCGATTGGGATTGTGATACAGAGTCCTTTAGGAAATTGCCTATGTCCGCCCCCTCAGATCTTTGGCGAGGCTCAATGGTCCTTATCTTTGCGCTTCTCGGTATCCTATCTGAGAAGAAAAGAAGTCGCGAAAGCGAGTTATAGCTGAAGGGGATGGCATCTACCCCTTGGACCTCTCGGTATAGGTCGGATACGGTTTTGGATCTTAGTCCGATGGAGTTTAGAATAAACGTTTTTGATTTTAGGTAACTTGACAGCAGCTTTGTATCCCCGTCGATCACGAAGAGGATTTTGTATGCGGAGCCGTTCGCCAGACTTGTCTCGTTTAGCATGCAAAGCAGGGCGGTTAGGCCGCTGCGCTCGTCTGAACCGTAGAACAGATCTGATTGAGTGGAGTGGGATGGCGAGCCCCGGCCTCCCGATGACTTTGTGATGCGGATCTCCTTTTGGCTCAGCGCCTCCTCCACCCTTGACTTTACAAGCTGCAGATGGCTCTGATCCGCTTTTACAAGGGAGATGTATAGCCTTGCCCTCTGCCCTGCGAGCAGGTTGTATATTCCGTCCAAAAGTTTCATCGGCGCGATCTCGGGATCTTGGGTGGAGTTTGTTTCCGGAGGGAATATCACAAAGGCGGTTGGGCTTTCGACATTGGGGAGTTCCTCTTCGATGCACTCGAATCCCACCGAGCAGCTTCTCATCCTTGCGCAAAGGTCCGGGTCATCTGAGATTATCGAGGTGGTAGAGTTTGAGAAGTCGTTTAGGACCATGAGCTGCGAGCCTAGGAATGCTCCGACAAGCTCCCTGTAGTCATCGCCGATCGGAAGCGATCTTACAACATAGCTCTTTAGCGCCATGCCCCCCACAAGCAGATATCTGTGTGAGATTTCTTAAATGCTCTGAAAAAAAACTAATTTTTTAACTTCTTTTCCCTTCTAGATCTCAGCGTCCGGACTATTTCCCCTGCCTCAAAACCCTTGCTTCTACCTTTGACCACCTCTTCAAAACTTATATATTGAAGTTTGAGGCCAAGATTTTTGGCCAAACCACTTATCCAGGATTTTGAGGATTTTGGTTTGCTCATATTCACATCTCCTTTGTGCTTGAGTCAAGCGGCTTGTGCTCGTATGCGAACACCGCTCCCTTTATCGCCCTCATTGAGAGGGTCGCGCAGTGAAGCCTTGCAGGTCCCGGATCGATCCCGATAACTTCCATCACCGTGCCCACATTCATCTTCTCGATTTCGGCAAGACTCTTTCCCTTGATAAAATCAGTAACCATGCTTGCGCTCGCCATGCTTATTGCACATCCATCTCCCTCGAACTTGACCTCCTCCACCTTGTTGTCCTTGAACTTGAGGTAGATCGTCAATGTGTCCCCGCAGGAGATGTTCTCCTCGTGCAGATGCACGCTCGCATCGCTGATCTTGCCCTTGTTGTGCGGATTCTCGTAGTACTGAATAAGCCTCTCCGCGTAGATGTCAAGTGCCATTTGTACCGATAGGTATTCTGTGCGAATAGGTATAAAACACTTATTTTGCCGCGGAGTGCGCCCCTTTTGCCCTCAGCTTTGCCTCCACAGACTGCCTTGCAACCTCCAGATTGCAGCTATCATGCAAGGCGCACCAGGCATGGCATCGCTCTGCCAATTCCTTGCTTAGGTAGTGCAGTCCGCAGATCCCGCATGGATATTGGTCTTCCATGGCACGGCTCACTCGGACCACTCCCTATTGAAAAGCGGGGGGAGCAGCATGTTGGCAATCCTTCCGAAAAACTTGTTTAGCCCCGTGCGGAACCTGTAGATTGCTGCAGCCACTATTAAGCTGATTACAATCCCCGCAATGACATCGGTAAGATAGTGGACCCCAAGGTACACCCTGCCGAAGAGAATCAGGGCAAGCCAGATGATGTAGAGGACCCTTAGGTAGTTGTAGTTCTTTATGAAGAAGAAAAGCCCGGTGAGGGTGGCTGCGTGGTTGCTTGGGAACCCGAATCCGCTCTCGCAGAAGTTGTTTGTCCAGGAGAACTGCTCGATCTGGCAGGGCCTTGGCTCCTGTACAATCAGCTTTATTACCTCCCCGATTATCACAAGGGCAACCATGGCAAAGGTGAATGCAAAGAGATTTTTGTCCTTTTTTACATAGAGATAGATGATCATGGCTGCAAGAACGACGTAGAAGCTATCGGCAAAGTACTGCATGAAAAGGTTTAAGGCAGGGCTTGCAACCAGGCTCGAAACCTGGAATGCAGCGCTATTTAGGGCTGAGAGTACGTCCATTGAAACAAACAATTAGTCAGACTCATAACTATAAATATTTTTGATTGGATGGTAATAGGATGAAGATTGCGATAATAGACACAAGCTCGATACTCTTCGGGCTTGCAAACAAGATTGACCCCTTCGAGAGGCTAAAGGAGAGCTTCCCCGACTACAAGATTGCGGTATCGCAGGGGGTGGTGAGGGAGCTTGCTGAGATGTCTGGCAGCAGAAAGAAGCAGAAGGTGCAGGCAAAGATTGGCCTTGCGCTGATAAAGAGGCACCTTGTCACGGTGCTAAAGGGGGAAGAATACGTTGACGCATGGATACTTGCCAATGTGGGGAAGTGGGACTGCATAGTGTGCACAAACGACGTTGAGCTCAAGGGAAAGCTCAAATCCATGGGTGCAAAGGTGGTCAGCCTTTCAAGGAGCGGGATGCTGCGCTGAAGAAGTAACATTTCAGGCAATATCCTAAAGACAAAGCTAATAAGACACAACTGAATATTAGATACGAAGCAGTAGATTAGGTTTATAAATAAGGATTTGCAACGATAAAATGTAAACAGAGGATAGATCATGAAAATTTTCAAAAATTCAAATAAAACAGTATTGGTTGCTACTGGAGACGGAGGAAAATGCCCAAGAGCAATAGTTTCTAAGAATAAAGCGAAATTTGCAGATGACTATTACGGTAGGTTAAATATTAAAAAATCTGTTCTTTCAAAAATATTCGTTTTGTAAAAAGAACTAATTCTTAGGTAACAGGCCTTTTCGCTCAAGAATTTTATGTTGCGTTGAATGTTTCATATCAAAATCACGCACACCCATATTTCCTAAAATAATACTCGTAATTACGGTATATTTTATTTCTACACCATCCAGGATCGCCATTAATTTATTTACATATCTTTCAGCTAAATCACCATCTCTAAAATTCATAAAGACTAGACCACCATCCGGGTTAGAAATGTCGCAAATAAAGGTATATTCTGTATGTGCCTTATCTGAAGATCTCACCATATCAAGAAACCATTTTTCTCTTGTTTCAAAATATTTAGACTCATTTATTATTTTTATTTGGATTACTACGCAAAAGGCATTTTCCGGTTTCTTTTCATAGTATGTTAACCTTGTAAGTATTCCAGTTTTAAGCAATCGATCATAAGCATATAAAGTGTGTGGCAATCCATGTTTGAATTTCTTTGCAATACCGCTGAATTCGGTTCTACCATCTGTGTTTAATCCCAAAATTATGTGTTTGTAGGTGTCTTGAATTTCAAATTGTTCTAGTAGTTTTTGTCTAAGAGGGAAAAAACCATAGAATTTTCTTATATTTAGTAATTCTGAAGTGGAATTATATTTGCTGATATGCTTGTTAAAATCTATAATAAATCGGTTGATTTCGTCATATCCTCTTGCAACACCATAGATAATCATATCATGATCACCGTGCAATTTCGCCATAAATTGAGGGATATAAGAGGTCCCTATTGCTGTGACAAGTTCATCGTCCGTCGGTTTTTTATCTAAAAATTTGAATAGTATGACAAATTCCTCAAACCCAAGTTCTGGAAGATTTTCTATGACTTTTTCTAGTATCCCTTTCTTGTTATAAGTTCTGGCCTGCTTCACAAATTCCCATCTCCATAGCTCTTCTACACCTATCTCTACAGTGAAATACAAGTTGCGCTCTTTCACTAATTCAGAAAATAGTTTATGTGCTGTAGTCTTAGAAACTTTTAGCGTTTTTGAAAGATCACGGATGCTAATCCGACCATTAACTCCAAGTATTTTAAGAATTCTCTCCTTTATCTCGTCTTTTTTCTCCAAGGAGATTGTCTTCGGCATGATTTAATATAAAAGACAAAGTTTTTATAATAAAGGGACAAATTACGATTTTTTATCTTTTACATTTAATATATGTTTCTTTATGAAACCAAATTATTCTAAGTATATATAAAAAGAAGTAAATTTATAATAGATACGAGGATATGGGGACCAAGAGAGCCAACGCCTTCCCAAGGCTTGGCAAAGCAACTTTTCTTTACTCCCTAAAGAATTCCCACGAAAGTGGTTCCCGTACCTCACTTCTCTATTCAAACTAGATTAGTGGATACCATGAACTACTACGCGTACATCGGAAGGAGGATTGCAGATTTGAGTGGACTGCGATTCAAGATACAGAAGCTCTTCTCATTCGTGAACTACTCGGATTTCGAGAGGCTCCAGTCACTTATGGGTGAGATGGAGCAGATACTTAAAAAGTATGAGAACTAGGTGCTATGATGAAACTTGGATTTGAAAACTTTAAGTCTCTGATGGTAGGGAAGCCTGTGGCAATACAGGATAGGAAGTACCTTTGCTGGAGGTGCGAGAAAGAGTACAGCGATCCAAAGGATTATCTTTGGCACATACAGTACTGCTAGTTGGATTGGTGGGGATATGGAAAAAGAGAGAGGATTTTTGCTGCTCAAGCCGAAAGTGGCTGCAAACGTGAAAAGAATAGCCAAAGCAATTGCGATGTGCAAGGGGGTTAGGGACGTCTTCTTGACCAGCGGCGAATACGGATTCATAGCAACAGTTGAGACTAGCGCAAAGGGAGGAATTGTCGAGATAACCAAGGCGGTGAGGAAGACAACCAGAAGCATCAGGGCAAGTCATGCAGTTGCACACTACATTTATAGCAAAGATGGGTGGAGAAGATGAATCGTATCACAATGCAGG
>JAGWGN010000011.1:9885-37384 GCA_028867335.1 Microcaldota archaeon
AGCATCAGGGCAAGTCATGCAGTTGCACACTACATTTATAGCAAAGATGGGTGGAGAAGATGAATCGTATCACAATGCAGGAAATGTTGGCGCAGCTTTTGGGCCTGAAGGCAAGTTTGGATCAGCTCTATGAGGTTCTTCCAAGGGACGACTACTATCGGATAAAGCAGCTGCTATCCGAAGCAGAAGGCATACTAAAGAAACATCAGACGGGGTAACAAAATGAGGGATCTAGAGCTTGCATCCAAATTCATCAAGAAGGCGAGCGACATTCAGCCCTGCCACATATGCAAAGCGGACCTGAAGATACTTAGCGAATTCGTCAAGAAGAAAGTTGAGGGCAAGAGCCCCAGCCTCAAGAGGCTCAAGAAGATAGACTATGTGAATGAGATAACCAACCTCGCAATTCTCTCAACTTCAATTGTCACTCCGCTTGTAAGGATGGTTGGGATCAAGGCCCCGGAGCTCTACGAAAAGATACTGAGCGACAATATGGCAGCGAACAGGCAGGTGAAGGTATTTTTGGTAAGGGCGCGAAAGGAGTTCGACGCGGCCTTGATTGAAGGAGACCAGGATTATGCTAAAGTGGCGGAGATAATAGACTCTTTCATATACGCCACCAGCTTCAAGGTTGGCCTTGATCCACAGCTGTTCTACGCATACGACAAGATAATCAGGTTCGGATACAAGACGCATCTGCTGCAGATTGCATCGAAGATCATAACGGGAATGAAGGGGTAGCTCGCGCTGGTGGAAAAATGAACACAAAACAAACCGGACTAGAAGCAGGACAGGGAGGATGCCAGGGCTGCGGCAACGGAAATTGCGGCGGATGCACAGAGGAGGGGATAGACCTCAAGATAACGGGCATGTCAGCAGAATAGATGTTGTGGGGCCGTTTGGCCCCCTTTTCCGCTAAATGGTGAATGAATGACCTTAATAATAAACCTAAACTGCAAGGAAGGGATAGTTATGGCCTCAGATAGCCAGGCTGTGGCACTCTCTTCTAACAGCGTCCCGATCAAATACGACATACAGAAGATATACAAGATAGGAAAACACACCCTCTTCGGGGCAAGCGGGGCAATAAGCCTGATACAGAGGACCGAGGAGATTCTGCAGAGCTTCAAGGCGGAATTTGACAAGGGCCTGACTACGGGGCTTAGGGAGCGCATAAAAAGCGAGCTTTTCCCGATTCTCAAGAAGGCCTCAGAGGACCATAAGAATTACCACCATTCCGCGGATGGGATGCCGACGATAAATATTCTGATCTCCACAATGGACAGCAACCGCAACTACAGGACATGGCACATAGCGAAGGACTGCAACGACGAGTTCCTCGAGAAGGTCGGATACACCGCTTCGGGGAACGGCGACCTGTTTGCGTATACGCTACTTAAGAACTATACGCCAAAGCAGCTTGAGCTCAAGAAAGGAGTTCTGGTGGCTTACAGAATTATGAAGGATGCAATTGCAGTGAGCGCATTTGGGCTCAGCGAGCCGATAGACATCTGGACCCTAAAGGACGGAAAGATCGAGAATCTAGATAAAGGGCAGATTGCAGAGTTAAACGAGCGGTATTTGGACTGGAAGATTAAGGAGGCAGAGGTGCTGAACCTTCAGATGGCAGTATAGACGCAATGCGCCTCCTGTCCCTCCCAAGCAATCAGTATTTATTCTTAATCTTTCCATACTATTCTGTTCTACTTACTCTAGGTGAGACTTTGTATTATGTACACACTATAAAAGACACTCTCAGCGTTCCACCGGCCTACTTCGGCTCCGACATGGAGGATGCGGCGGCGCAGGTGCTCAGAAGCAAGTACGAGAGGGTCATAGACAAGGATCTCGGCGTCATCTTGGCGGTATTCAACGTGCGAGACATAAGCGACGGATTCATACTTCCAGGGGACCCGAACACGCACCACGACGTCATATTCGACGTCCTCACATTCACGCTTGAGGTTGAGGAGGTAGTTATAGGGGAGGTTTCGGAGCTCGTTGAGTTCGGAAGCTTTGTCAGGATCGGCCCGCTGGACGGACTAGTCCACCTTTCGCAGATAACCAGCGACTTCATCAACTACGACAGGAAGACCGGGGTCTTCACATCGCGAAACACAGGGAAGACGCTCAAGAAGGGAGACACTGTGTATGCTAAGGTCTCGACGATCAGCATAAAGAGCAGCGTCAAGGATTCAAAGATCGCACTAACTATGCGCCCTGAGGGGCTCGGGAAGCCTGAGTGGCTAAACGAGAAGCCGAGGGAGAAGCGCGACGACAACAGGAGGGGAAAGGGAAACAAGGGTAGGAGATAATGGACAAGGCTTGCAAAAAATGTAGACTCATAATCGCCCAGGGGGATGTCTGCCCAGTGTGCGGATCGACAGAGCTCACCGGAAAGTGGCACGGGTACATAGTGGTCCTCAACTCAGAGAAGTCGAACATCGCAAAGAAGCTTGACATCAAGGTCAACGGGACATACGCGCTAAGCCTGGGCGAGTGAGCCTTCTTATTCTTGGCATTCCAAGCTTGATGTGTTTTGGATGGCAGGGGAGAGCAATTTCAGATCGTATATACTAATAGCGCTAGCTTACCTTGCGATCTCGCTGGTCATGTTCTGGCCTGCGGCGCTGCAGATCACAAACGTGGTTGCGGGAGGAGTGCCGAACTCGATATTCACTGGGAGCGGAGACGTCTTCCAGAACCTTTGGACCCTCTGGTGGGTCAACTATGCAGTGTTCACGCTTCACGCCTCGCCGTATGCCACCAGCCTCCTCTATGCCCCGATCGGCGCGAATCTCGTCACGGAGACGCTCTCGCCGATCTCCGCCCTCTTCTCATTCCCGCTGCAGGCGCTCGGGCTCGGATTCGCGTACAATGTGATCTTCTTCCTCGACTTTGCGCTCTGCGGGCTTTTCATGTACCTGCTTGCAGACCACATAGTGAAAAACAGGTACGCGGCCTTCATAGCCGGGGCGGTATTCGCCTTCAGCCCGTTCCACCTCATGCACGCAGGGGTCGGCCACCTCAACTGGGACGGAATACAGTTCCTTCCCCTCTTTGTCCTCCTGCTCATCAAGACGATAGAGGAGAAAAGATCGGGGTATGCAATTTATGCGGGGATTGCGCTTGCGCTGCTCCTCTTCTGGGGGGACCCTGAACAGGGGATAATCGCCTTCGTCTTCCTGGTGCTGTTTTTGCTTTTGTACATCTCAAGGGGCAGAAAGGCGCTTGCGCAGATAGCAAATCTGACCTTCCTCAAAAATGCGGTACTTATAGTTGCGGTTGCTGGGGCGATAAGCTCGCCCTTCATAGTGCCGATAGCAAACGGGATATTTCACGGAGCGCTTGACGCGGCAAACCAGAACAACTCCCTAAAGTCATACATGATCTCAAGCAACCCGCTGCTCTCCTTCTTTTTGCCAAGCCCATACAACAACTTCTTCAGCTTCCTGAGCAGCTCGTACGACTCGATATACACAGTCAACCCTACCGAGAGGGTGGCTTACATAGGGTATGCGGTGCTAATCTTGATCGCGCTTGCGGTATTGGCGGACAGGAGAAACAGGTTTGCAAACGTCTTGCCATGGGTTGTGGTGACCCTCTTCTTTGCCTATCTCTCGATGGGGCCATACATGCAGCTGGGGAGCTACTCCTCGCCTGGGCAGGGCTCGATACCCGGAATATATCCGGCGCTCGAGAGTATACCGATAATAAACCTTGTGAGGGAGCCCGCGCGCTTTGACATGATTGTGACGCTTAGCCTCGCGATACTTGCCGCGATGGGCTTCAAGGAGCTGATCAGAAGATATCAGGGAGGGATGAAAATAGACAACTTTGAGAAATACGCTGCGATTGCGATAGTTGCCTTGATACTGATAGAGTACAACGGCATTCCAATCTCAAACTCGTTCATCAGCTCGTACTTCTTCAACATAGAGATCTCGCACGGCTACCAGCTTTTGGACCAGCCATCCAACTTCACCGTTATGATACTGCCCACAATCCAGAACATCGGGGAAAATCCGACAGTCTTCCATCCGCAGCTCTACACCGGAATGTCAATGTATCTGCAGACCGTGTTCGCAAAGCCGATAATAGGGGGCTACACCTCAAGGGTAAACTACACACAGCAGCTGCAGTCCCTTGAGATCCCACTCTCCATCTATGGAAGCTTTTTGCAGAGGGGTCTGAACTTTGTCTACACCTCCCCTGTATCTGAGAACTACACGAATGTTACGCTCTACTGGCTCGCCAAGTACAACGTGGGCTACATACCGATAATAAGGCAGGCATACAGCCCACAGAACTTCACCGTGCTTGAGGGCAAGATGCAGGCAATATTCGGGCCTGCGTACTACTCTGACAACCTTACGGCGATCTTCTCTGCGCAAAGGGCGATAGAGGCAAGCAAAAACAGATCGGTCATAGGATACCCCTCAGTTGGGACATGGTCGCCGGGATGCAAGGGAGGGGCGTTCTGCGACAACAACTCTGACACTTACTGGTGGGGAAACAACGTCAGGGGGATAGAGGTGTTCGCACCGCAAAACATGACAAACCTCACCATGAGCTTTGTCGGACTCGCATACTACTACAACCCTAGGATGCCTCTCTCGGTCACGGTCCAATCTGCAGAGGGGTCAACATACATCTTCAACCTGACCCTGACGCCCCAGAAGTTCAGCGTTCCTCTCAGCCTGTCTCCCGGAACAACGCAGATACTTTTCTACTCGCCTCCGGGGCTCGGGAACAACTCGACAGACAACTTCAACTTCGGGATAAAAAACATAACCTTCAGCAAAAGATAGGCCAGAGGGTACAAAGTAGTGACTTAGATATTTAAAGGGATAAAAAGAGTACTAATCTGGTTTTATGAGAGAGAAACTTCAGCAGGGAGCTACGGGGATAAAGGGGGAGATGAGAAGCGAGCTTAAGGAGCAGATTTTCGAACTCACAAAACTTGGGATAGCAGTTGAGGTGGAAAGGGATGCAAAGCACTGGCCAGTCTCGGTGACTTTCAAGGCAAGGCTTCCTGGGTCAAGGCTGCAGATCCACGTTACGCGCGAACATGGCGAATCTAAATTCGGAGTCACGCAAAACGACGATTGGATAATAGAGCCAATGTACAAAGTGGTTCAGGGCGGGATAGAGTACGAATGGAGGGAGAATGCGGTCTGCGGCGATTGCTTCGGGCACCAAATCTATGTTCCGGATGCGAAATTGGACGAGATCAAGTTGATCATATTCAATATTGACAAAGAGCCGAAAACCCAGCTATTCAAAACGCTTGAATTGCTGATACCCCAAGTTGTTTCGGACATAAACAGGACAAAGGAGGGGATTTTTGTTACTGAAAATACTTGGTATACCGAAAAAGGCAGGGAAGGAATAGGGATAATGGAGAAGGAGCTTAAGAAAATGCTGCAAATCTCCACGAAGATGATGGAGCAGTTGGTCTAAACTACTCCTTCTTCTCTTCCTTCTTGTCCTTCTTTTCCCTCGTGTACTCCTCTCGTACCTCGACCTTCTCGACGCCCTCCATATCGCGCAGGAGGTTGTTTACGAACGTGGACTTGTTCACAAAGTAGTCGGAGTTCTTTTCGACCTCCGCCCCAATCTCGACCATTACGTTCTTCCCTTCAATCTTGATCGCCTTTGGCCTAAGCGAGAAAGAGTCCGCGAGTTCCTTTACCTTGTCCTCCTCCTTCTCAACCTTTGAGACGACCTTCACTTCGTAGATAAGCTTCTCTCCAGCAAGCGGGTGGTTCGCATCGACCATCACCCTTCCCGAGTTGACGCTCTTCACCGTTGCAATCACTCCGTCAAGGTCTAGCTGCATTCCGGGATACGGCTCCATGTTCCTTGCCCTGAAGTCGGCAATCGGCATCACTCTAACCAGATTGTTGTCCCTCTCGCCGAATGTCTGCGTCGGCTCGAGCTCGACCTTCTTTAGCTCTGAGACGTTCATCCCCTTCAGGGTCTCGTAGAGCCCCTTGATTATCCCGCTCTTCCCGATGACCACGAGCTGTGGGCCGTACTTCGAGTTCTCGTAGTAGACGCCGCTCTCCTTGGCCTTCTTCTCATCCGTGGTGTAGACAATCTGCTTGTCCGCAGCCCTCCATGCCGTGTATTCGATCTTTACAAAGTCTCCGTCTTTCAAGCTCATGGTATCACAATTGATTTCTATAGCGGGTATACAATTTAAATAAGCAAACTGCCTATAACTGCTTTATACTTATTTAGTGGAACAGATTAAAATGCTTTGTGATTTGGATGGATATTAAGAAATTGATTCAGATTTTAAGTGCCGTGTTTGTGGCTGCGATTTTCATAGCCTCCTACGCCTCCTTCGGAAACAACGGGTCGAACCTGGGCTCAGGAGCGTCAACGACCACAATAGCCCCGCAGACGGTCTACGGCTCCGGAAACGCGAACGCGACAGTCATTGGATACGGCACGACAATGTCGATATTTGTAAAATGCGACTCCACAGGCCTGACCAACTCTACCATATACAACGTCTCGCTGATGCTCTCAAGGCTTGAGGCGAACAACAGTGTGAGCAACTCTTTCCAGCCAAACCAGACGACCTTCACAGTCTACACTGGCAATTTCGACTCTTACCGACTTGCAAACTACATAGGTACAAACATCGGCACAAACTCCTCGGCATGCCTCTCATACAAGGGCCAGACAGACCTTGAGCTGCCAAGCAACGTGACGTTTGCAGTGCAGGGCCAAACGGTACAGCTTCCGATTCCGCAGAGCCTTAGGCGCCTGGGGATTTTCGCGACCCTAAAACCGATTAACGCGCAGGTTCCTCTCAGGATATCAGCGCTGCTCACCTCGAACGGGATGATCTTCGGTAACCTAAGCATTACGCAACTTGGTGGTGGCTGATGCTCGGCGAAAAGGTCTTATCCGCAATAAGGAAATATTCCGTGAAGAATGCAATAGAATACGGAAAGGCAAATGAGAAATCTGTTTTTGGAAAGGTCATCTCGGAGTTTCCCGAGACGAAGTCTGACATGAAGGGATTGATGGAGGAGATCTCAAGGATTGTCTCGGAGGTCAGCCGGCTGGACAAGGCCTCGCTCGAGAAGGAGTTTGAGGCGCATCGCGAGGAATTCGAGAAGGCGCAGCGAATCAAGGCAAAGGAGTCGGTGCCAAAGTTTGTGCTTGAAGGGGCTGTGAAAGGCGACTTCGCAACAAGGTACGCGCCTGCGCCAAACGGGTACATGCACATCGGACATGCGAAGGCTGCGCTCATGGCAAGCGAGTTCGCAAAGATCTACGAGGGCAGGATATTCCTCTACTTCGACGACACGAACCCTGAGAAGGACAAGAAGGAGTACGTTGACGCGATGAAGGAGGATCTTTCCTGGATGGGAATACACTTTGACGACGAGTACTATGCTAGCGACAATGTGGGGCTGATTTACGCCCATGCAAGAAAGCTGCTCGGGCAGGGAGACGCATACGCCTGCGAGTGCGACGCGGAGACTGTGAGCAAGAACAGGTTCGCGGGGATAGAGTGCGTGCACAGGACAAGGGCGGGCAGCGAGAATATGCGCATATTCGAGGGCATGCTGGCCGGAAAATACGACGAGGGGAAAGTCGCAATCAGATTCAGGGGAGAGATGAAATCACAGAACACGGCGCTGAGGGATCCTGTGATACTCAGGATAAAAAAGGAGATGCACTACAGGCAAGGGGAGAAGTACATCGTATGGCCTACATACGACCTCAACACGCCCATAATGGACTCGATGCACAAGGTCACTGACGTCATCAGGTCAAAGGAGTTCGAGCTAAGAGACGAGCTTGCAAGGAGGATACTTAAGGCGCTGGGGCTTGATGCCCCAAGGATACACAGCGAGTCCAGGCTTGTGATAACAGACAATATAACCCACAAGCGGGAGCTCAACAAATTGATCGCTGAAGGGGAGCTGTGGGGGTACGACGACCCGAGGCTTGTCACCGTCTCTGCGCTGAGAAGAAGGGGGATAGCGCCAGAGGCGATACGCAAGTTTGTGCTCAGGAGCGGAATGAGCAAGACCGACGGAAAGATAGACGTGAGCATGCTTCTTGACGAGAACAGGAAGGTCGTTGACAGGATTGCGAAAAGGCTCTTTTTCGTCGAGGACCCCGTAAAGGTACGGATAGAGGGGGGCAGGGAAACGGCTGTGAAGATGAACTTGCTTCCGGAAAAAGAAGACGGACTGAGGCAGTATGTCGTCGGAAACGTGCTCTACATCAGCAGAAAGGACGCGGAGTCAATCTCCGTCGGGGACAAGATAAGGTTTAAAGACTTATTTAATGTAGAAGTAAGCAACTTAAAGGGCGACATCACCTGCAAGTTCATTGGAGGCGACCAAAAAGGAACAAGGACAGTCCAATGGGTAAGTGAGGGGAATTATATAGCAGCAAAACTCGTGATACCTGGCAAGCTTCTTATCAACGGAGAGTTCAACAAGGACAGCCTGGCCCAAATCCAAGGATTCGCGGAGGGCTACGCACAAAATATAGGCCAAGGAGAGATAGTCCAGTTCGAGAGGGTTGGATTCTTCAGGCTCGATGACAGGAAGCAGATGCTGTTTATAGGATCGTAGAGGCGAAATGATGGTAGTACTAAGCCAGGCAAACGAGAAACCACCCATTATAGAGAGACCCGCAATCCTCAAGGACAGCCAGAGGATGGGCGGGAAGGCGGCGAACATGGAGAACATCGCGCTGAGGAACGTGGTCCAGGAGAGCTGGAGGACGAAGGTCAAGCACGACAAAAACCTCATGGACCTAATAGACGACCACGCATCCAACATGCACAGGCTGCTTGGGAATGCGGAGTACGAGATCTTCTGCATACACAACCTGATCTCGAACACAAAGAACATGAGCAAGGCCGAGGTGAGGGGATACATAAGGATAATCGAGGGACTCGCGTATTTCTACAACATAAAATTGGGCGCAGACCTCGCCTCAACGCTGCTCACCGGCCTCACATTCAAGGCAAAGAACCTGGACTCAATCGGCAGATACTACAAGATGATGATAATGCAGATCGACTCGCGAATAAAGAAGTTCGAATCGAAGGCCAGCCTGGAGAACAAGAGGATGGAGGGGCTCGCGCTTGAACTCAAGTACAACGAATCAAGCATAATAACCAGGATATTTAGGAAAAACAGGCTAAACTCGCTTAGGTCAAAGATGAACAGCAAAAGGAAGAGGCTCGATGCGATAAACACCAGGATATCGAAAAACAAGAAGGTTCTCGAGTCGATCAACAAGACGATAAAGGGCTCCTCCTAGATCTTCCTCAGAAATTCGTAGTCAGAGTCCTTTAGCCTCCAGCCAGCCCCACCTATTATCTCTGCGATATGCCCCCTGTTTGTCGACATTGGGATGGGGAGGGAGTTCCTCGTCAGATAGTTTAGGGCGAGCTGAACCGGAGTCTTTGAGTATCTCCCCGCCATCTCGATGAGCTCTTTGGATCTTGCAACCAAACCCTTCGCAAGAGGAGTGTATGAGATGATCTTCACCTTGTTTTTCTCGCAGAAGGGAATGAGCTCCCCCTCCGGACCCTTGTCAAGCACATTGTACTCTATCTGATTAGCCTCTATCTCGTACTTCTTTGTCGCCGCAAGCGCCTTCTGCATGTCCCCGACCAGAAAGTTACTGACCCCAAAGCTCCTTATCTTTCCAAGATCTACAAGATCCTCCATGGTTGAGATCGCCTCCTTGATGTTCGCAAGAGGATTTGGAAAGTGGATGAGGTATAGGTCGAGGTACTTTGTCTGCAGGCGTTCAAGGCTTTTTGTAGCAGCATTCATTATGCCGTTTCTGCTAAGATGAGTCGGCCAAACCTTTGAGGTTATGTGGAGTGATTCGCGGTCCATCCCCTTGATTGCACGGGCAACAAGCTCCTCTGCGTGTCCCCTGCCGTAAAGCTCAGCAGTGTCAATTGCGTTTATTCCGTTTTGAAGCGCAAACTTTATCGCATCGATTTGGGTCTTATCATCGCGCGTGTCAGGAAGCATCCACCCTCCCATCCCCCAAGTGCCAAACCCTATTGGAAATATCTTCTTGCCAGAGAGCCGCGTTATCATCGCACACCATCGGTCGTAAAAGTTATTTATAACATCCGGGCAATAATCAGTAATGGAATTTGAGAAAAAGCAGGTGCCAAAAGAGCTAATCAAGGTCGAGAAGCTAAAGAAGAGCCTTGAGAAGGTGGCGTTCATCTCTCTTTTCTTCGACATCGCGATAGCGGTGGTTACGCTGGTCACCCTAAACACCGGAAAGCTGCAGATAACCGAGGCGCTTATAACGCTGCTCAACTATGCACTCACAGTCATAGTCATCGTATCGGTTGTGATCTTCGGAGCTATACTCACAATAAAGCACTACCAGGATGTGGAGGAGATAATACTGCTGCGAAAGTGGCGCGACAAACTGAGATGACCAAAAGGCGACATAGACACCTGTCAAACTGCAACGAAGGCGTATATATCTGGCCGGCAATAATAGTATTGCGGAAGGCGAAACGGCCCAAGCCCCCACGGCAAACAAGCCTTCCCGGCCAAAGTGGCGCGCTTCCAATGCGGGCCGTAAATGCTGGTTTTGGGACTTAAGAGTACAAATCGGCAGTTAGTCACGAAACGAATATGAGATCAAACGCCCCATTTCGCATTCTACACTTATCAGGATGTTGGGCTATCTGTAGCGATAAGCGTTCTGAACTTTTGGACGGCTATTTCTTTATCGTTTTTAGCGCCTTCTCGGCCTCCACGCCCTTTTTATAGTTCTCTCTGGAGATTTTTTCTATAACTGCGCCTCCGATTGCGCCCCCGATTGCTGCAAATACCAAAGAGACAGCCACCAGCAGTAGGGGATTCAATGTCTGGGAAATGCTAAACCCGTTGCTAACGAGCATACCGAAACTGTTTTTTGCAGTAATTGATATTGTGATTGAGTCAAAGACGGATTTAAGCACAAAATTCGTCAGTATGGAGCCAATGGCACCCACTATGATTCCTAGTTTGAGGCCGCTTCTTGGGGTTCGGATGCTTATCCCGGAGATAAAACCTGCAACGATAGGCCCTATGAAAGGCAGCCAGCCCATTAGGATCATGAATACCACTCCGACTATGGCCCCGGCCAGCTCTTCATCGTCTATTGCAATTAAAACGGCATTGTCTTTCATCTTATCAAACGAAAATAATCTGCAATTAGATTATAAAAATGAGTGGGGAGTACGGGTAGGGGGCTTAAAGTAACGTTCTTTTTTGAGGGTAAATGGTGCGCTAGGGCCGAATATGTGCCCTTGATACCTCAATTTGACTTCTAGGTGCAGTTTGGAGAGTCCTAGACTCGCATGCACACTCCCACTATGACTTTTGGGGGGAGTTTTGTCGCATTGTAAGGGACATCCACTCCGTGGCGGATTTCAGCATGCTGCCCAGGTACGGCTCCTTGAGGAATGTGTGGTCTGCGCTAGGAACCACGAACATGTCCTTAGGCTTGTTTGCGTTCTCAAACAGCGCCATCGTGCTCTTGAGCGGCACCACG
This sequence comes from Microcaldota archaeon, assembly GCA_028867335.1. Taxonomy (GTDB): domain Archaea; phylum Micrarchaeota; class Micrarchaeia; order Micrarchaeales; family CABMGC01; genus JAGWGI01. The sequence continues at coordinate 21,457 of JAGWGN010000011.1, forward strand.
GTGTCATTCTCCCCGTGTATGAACCGGATTGGGACACGCACCCGCTTCACAGCTTCAGTGCCATCGTACTCCCTGAGGTCATCGATGAAGCTCCGGTGCAGCTCGACGTGCCCCTGCCTGTATGTATTGAAGTCTATCGCGCCCTCCACGACCCATTTCTCCATCGTTTTCTCGTCGAAAAGGTTCTGCCATTCTGCCTTTGCAAGGGGAGCTATCGCAACTATTGAACTTATCCTTTTCTCCACAGTAGCCGTAACTATCGCAGTCAGCCCGCCAAGGGAATGCCCGCAGATTCCCACCCCTCTCTGCGATACGCCCTTGGCTTCGGTGATGAAGCTTATCGCTGAAATCAGGTCATTCACCTGGTGGCTCAGCGTCATGTCGCTGCAGCTTCCCTCGCTTGCGCCTATGCAGTTCGAGAAATCGAATCTCAGCGTTACAAACCCTGCCTCGACCAGCGACTGCGCCAATCCAAACAGCGGCTTGAACTCCTTGAAGAGGCTAAAGCCATGGCAGATCACAATCGCCGGCGCATCGGCCTGAGCCCCCTCCGGCCTGTCAATTATCCCTGCAAGCCTGAGCCCCCTGCTGTTTTTGAAGTAGACGTTTTCGGTTATCATCTTATCAGTTCCCAGTTTTGGCCGATCATGCGGCCATCAATGGCAATAGTGTTGTATAAAGGAAGGCCACGCCGATTAATGCGAACATAGCGGCTATGAGCGTCTCCATTCCCTTTGATGAAAACTTGCCCTGGGAGCGCGATCCTACGAATCCGCCGATCACCGCGCCAGGAACAGTGAACGCCACCAGGCTCCACGGTATGCTCTCTGCGCCGCTGTTGTTGGCCAGGAGGACAATTGAGACGACAGAGCCGAAGAGGACTGTGATCGCTATAACAAAGACAGATGTTGCCGCAGCCACAGGCACAGGTATCTTGCACCTTCTGATCAGATTTGGCATTATCAGCTCTCCTAGCCCCACGGATGTCAGCCCTTCCATCGCGGCCCCGATGGCGGCAAAGAGCCTGCCAAACGCCACGTTGCATACCTTGTACCTGAAAGTGCCGGCGTATTCCGAGGTTATCACGGTGTATTTGCTGGCCTTATTCAGCACAGCCACATCGGTGGCCTCTTTTGGGACTGACTTCAGCGTGCTGTTCCTTATGCTCTTTGATGGACCGCTCATCAGATAAAGTGCAAGGATTACCATCATGATGCCATAGACAACCTTTACGTACGCTTGATTTATCAGCGAGGAGAGCAGCAAAAATACGATTATTATAGGCACTGTTATATAGAGCATCTTGACGCCATTTTTGTAATCTATCAACTTTGCCCTGTAGTAGCCCGCCACCCCTGAAGAGAAGCCGAAGAACTCGGTGAATAGCGCCATGCCTATCGCGGCGAAAGGGGAAATGTGCGGTACACCAAGCAGGGGAAATATCAGTATTATGAAAGGCGTGAGTATTGCAGTGCCGCTTATGCCGGTTAGCATTGCGATTGTGGCTATAAGTATGCATGCGGGGAACATGAACCAGTATGCAAATATAAACATATGCCAACCCTTAGAGCGCTGCGCGCGACTATTTGGGGTTTCACGCTTTATGGACTTTCCTGTTATGCTCTAGCAGTTCCTCCTTTGTATTGAAGATTATTGCGCATTCGCTGCATTCTATCTTCTGCATGCCGTGTATGCTGGAATTATGGTCGTCAAACTCCCTTTGCAGGTCAAATTCCATGCCGCACATTTCACACGCGTATCTGGTCATTTTATCACGTTATTTCAATATACGGGATCATAGATAAATGGGAGACGGCCTTTGCATTATATTGCTGTATATGTTTAGGGCACCACGCTCGAAGGCGCACTCTTGCCGCTCATCTCTATCGAATGCTTTGTTATCTCCATGCTGCAGCTCTTGTGCGCGGAACACCAAGCGTAGCATTTATCGGCCAATTCTTTAGTATTGTAATGAAGTCCGCATGCCTTGCATTCGTAATTTTCTTCTGGCATTTTATTCACTTCACGGTTTATCCCCGTTAATCGGCGTGGTGCTCTTGAGGCATCTGCCGCTGTTTTTCAGTATCCCGTCGAGCTGCAATTTGAAATCTCCCTTCTCCATGAAGCCCACTATCTCGCCCACCTCCCTGCCCTCGCAAAAGACCTTTGTCGTTGGGGTTCCCATTACCCCGTTCTTCTCCCCTATCGCCGAGTTCTCCGCACTCGAGAGTATGTTCAGCCTCGCGAATGATACGCCAGGGTAGTCCTTCTCGATCTCATCGTATATTGGCGCGAGGCGTTTGCACCATATGCACTGATCGTGCCAGAATTCCACCACAAGCGGCTTGCTTGCGTCTCCCAAAGCCTCGTCCCATCCCCGTGCATCCAAATCTCTTACCATTTTCACACCAATATCACTATAGTACCAACTAAGTCACATGTAATCCTCGTGCACGTAACACCAGTTCCATGCCTTTGACGGAAAAGATGTCATTACGGGGTGGCCGGTGTCGTGAAAGTGCTTTGTCGCATGCTTGCCCACCGAAGAATCGCAGCATCCCACATGCCCGCATACAAGGCACATCCTCAGCTGCACCCATCTGGTGCCCTCCTCAAGGCACTCCTCGCATCCCTTTGGCGTCTTAGGCTTTACCGATGCGTTCGCTTGCTTCATATGTTCGCACTCAGTCATCTTCACGCCATATTAAATTTATTTGACAAGATTGATATAAATATAAAGAGGGCAAATGCCCCCAAACGCCTCACATCCTGTGTTCTTTCTTGTTGTGGTCCATGAGCTCCTTTTGGGAGCCAAACCCCGCTCCGCATGCCTTGCACTTGAATTCCTGCCCCGCTACGTGCGCCACCCTGTTGTGGGCCATCAGCTTATCATGGGTCCTAAACCCCATGCCGCATGCTTCGCATTTGTTTTCTTCCATTTTTTCACCAAGCATCGCAGTTTTCACATGTGCTCTTTCTTCTGGTGCGCCATCAGCTCCTTCTCGGAGTCAAAAGGCATTCCGCATGCCTTGCACTTGAGCTGACCGCTGCCGGATCCGTGCATCCCTATCATGTGCGATATCGCACCCATCATTCCAACTTCCTGCCCGCATGTTTTGCATTTCATATTTTTCACCAAAAATTATCCTATGCTGTATGCCGCCCGTGACACAACCTCGCTTAGTGCCGGATGGATGTGGACGGAGTTTATGATGTTGTATATCGATCCGCTGCCGCTCTTCATTGCCACTATCGCCTCGTGCACCAATGCCGCCGCCTCGGTGCCGATTATGTGGCAACCGAGTATCCTCCCGGTCTTCCTGTCGACCAAAAACTTGACGAAGCCCGTCCTGTCCTCTATCGCTGCGCCCATTGCGGTATCAATATATTCGTACTTGCCGACAAGATAGTCCGCCCCTTCGCTCTTGAGCTGCTCTTCGGTCTTGCCAACAGAGCCTATTTGCGGCGAGGTGAAGATCGCGTGCGGCATTGCCGTGTAGTCAACCGCAACCTGTTTGCCGTGGATGATGTTCTCCACCGCATAGCCTGCCTCGTGGTTGGCCGAGTGCCTGAATTGGTACTTTCCAATTATGTCTCCTAGCGCATATATCCCATCGACACTCGTCCTAAGGTACTCGTCGACTATTATATGGCCCTTTTCGTCGGTCTTCACGCCTGCCTTCTCGAGCCTAAGCACGTCTGAATAAGGCTTTACGCCAACCGCAACCAAAAGCGCATCGGATTTGAGGATCTGCGTCTTTCCATTCTTGTCCTTTATTGCAATTTCGAAGCCTGTGCCGTTTTTCGACACCTTCGTGGGTTCAGAGTCCGTGTATAGATTGTACTTTTGCCTGAATATGTCGGTAAGCCTCTGCGCGATGTCCCTGTCTTCCCGGTTTATAAGCACCCCGTTTCTGTGCACAATATTTATCTTCGTACCCAGCGAACCGTAGAAATGGGCAAGCTCAGCTGCGATGTAACCGCCACCTATTATCGTCATTGTCTTGGGCTGCTTTGTCAGCCTCAGCGCCTCCTCGCTAGTCATGAATCCACTTCCCTTTAGCCCCGGTATATCCGGGATTATCGGTCTGGATCCGGCAGCTATCAGTATCTTGTCTGCGGTTATCTCTTTGTCGCCTACCTTGAGGGTCTTCTTTCCGACGAACTCGCACTTTTCGTGGTAAAGCACGGGATTTTTTGAGCCTTTAAATGAGTTCTCTATGTTTTTGGAATCGCCGTCGACTTGTTCGGTGACCCTTTTCACTATTGATGGGAAGTCCACCTTGTAGCCATTCACTCTTATCCCAAATAGGCCTGCTCTTTTTATCGTCTCGACAACATCGGCGCTATGGAGAAGCATCTTCGAAGGTATGCAGCCCCTGTTCAGGCATGTGCCCCCCAGGGCGCCCTTCTCGATCTCCGCCACCTTCATTCCGTGGCTTGCGGCCTCTGCGGTCACCGCCTCTCCTGCGCCGCTCCCTATTACAACCAGGTCGTATTTTATGATCCAATCTCCTCTTTTTTAATCGCACCGCACCTTACGAGGAATTTCTCGTACTTCTTGATGTAAGCGGCTATCCCCTTTATGCAAGGAACCATCTCCTTGCTAAGGCTGTACTCATGCACATTGCCGCTCACTTTCTTGTTTACGAACCTGCACATCGAAAGCGACTTTAGGTTGTGAGACACATGGGTCTGGCTGAGCCCGGTCTGCCTTGCAATCTCGTTTACTGATAAGCTATTGTCGAGTAGCGCGCTGAGCATTTTGAACTTGCCATTGCTCCCTATCTCGTCCAAGAACATCTCTGTAGCATCTTTCATCAAATCAATATGAATAACTCTACATATGTATTATTATTCATATAGATATAAATAACTTTGCCAGAAGTGAAGAAATGCTTTGGGGGCTTCTATATATAACCCCAGAAAAGCCTTGGGAAATACGAATACAGAGCTTGAAGGCATAATCTCTTTTGATGGTAAATTGTATCGTTTATTTATTTTGCAGCCAGGAACTCTCTTACCTGCTTATAATACTGTTTTAGAACAAAATCAACAAATGGCCTTGGATCATTCTTTTCGACTGATGCGACGATTACATCAAAATAAGTTTCCTTATTTACGGACACGTTTATTAGCGGGAAACCATTATCAAGCAACGTTTTGTTAAATATCAGTCTGCAGACCCTCTTATTTCCATCAAGAAAGGGATGTATTTTGTACAGATTGTTATGTGCCATAGCGGCTTTTTCTATCGGGTTGAGAGCGCTATTGTTGTACCAATCAAGGAATTCGTCGAGCATCCCCTCTATTTTCTTGTAATTTGGGGGGCGATAGGATATTTCAAGCCGATCTGAGGAACCAAATGCGCCTTTTCTGTATAAGTATACCTGCCTGCCCCTGAATTTTCCAGGCGCTTTCGATCCAAAACCGGCCATTATCATCTGATGTAGCCTTAGAATATAGTTTTTATCGAGTTTGTGCCCCTCTTTTATCAGCTCAACGGCAACTAACATATTTTTGCTTATCCGCTCCTTTTGGGTGAGCCCAGATGACTTTTTAAGCGCATTTTCAACATCAGTCAGGTCAACTTCAACTTCCTCTGTAGTCAAAGTGGTCAATGTAAATCTCACTGTGCTGTCGATATCGTATTTTCTCCTCTTGAGGGGCGTCAATTTTTGGTATTTGCGTTGGAACAGGTCCCTAAACAGGAGGCACCTTATGACATCATCTTTGCTTACCAAAAGGCTAGTGTAGGCCTTTCCAGATATCTTTTGTATTAATTCGTCTTTGAATGAATCTTCAATTTTTAGCGATTCCCTAATTGATGGTTTCTGAGAACCAATGTATTTACTGAAGCTCTTTGGTTTATCCTTCAAAAAGTAGCTCAGAAATGAGTAATAATACTTCTTTCCTTTGATGCACTTAATGACCAACGACATAAGATTGTTAGGTAGATAGAAATATATAAACACATCTACCTAAATTAGTTAGGTAGATAAAATTTCAAATAAACATCTACCTAATTAAAACAATGGGGAGTACGAGATTTGAACTCGTGTCTCCAGAACCCGAATCTGGAAGCCTGCCAAGCTAGCCGAACTCCCCCTACAGTATCATCTCTCCATCTTCAGTTATTAATACATCATCCTCAATTCGTACGCCACCAAAGTCCGGGATGTATATCCCAGGCTCTACAGTGACGACGCTCCCTGCCAGAAGAGGCTTGGTGACATGTGGATCGAGTGAGCTTAGGTGATGGCTGTCGTGTTCCTCTAGCCCCAAGGAATGGCCGAGGCCGTGGTTGAACACCCACTTCTTGTACTTTCCACCCTCTGCCTTCTCTATGTACCCCTTTGCAATCTTGAAGATCTTGCTCGGATTGGCGCCGGGCTTTATCGCCCTTGTCGCCTTTATCTTGGCCTCCTGGACGATTCGGTACATCTCTTTTTGCTGCTCGCTTCCTTCGCCAAAAATAAATGTCCTTGATATGTCGGAATAGTAGTTGTTCACCGCAGCGCATGCGTCTATCAGGACAAAGTCTCCCTTCTTGAGCTTTGTGTCATCAGGGACGTGGTGTGGCAGGGCGGAATTCTTCCCGAAACAGACCACCGGCTGCAGGACCGTGCGCTGTGAGCCAAGCGATTGGGAGATGTACTCGAATTTCGCCGCGATCTCCCTCTCCGTAACCCCCTCCTTGAAATCCCGCTGTATCTGCAGCATCGCCCACTTTGTTATCCTCACCGCCTGCCTTATGTGCTCGACCTCCTCGGGCTCCTTGACGACTCTTGCGATGTCAAAGGCGTCTGTGACATCGGCAATCCTCTTGGGCTTGTAGTGTTTTTTGAGCGTGAGGTAGAGGGAGTAGTCCAGGAATGATCCGTTTATTCCAACCCTCTTGCCCTTTAGCAGCTTTGAGAGCAGCTTGAGGTGGGCCCCAGACTTGCTTGCAAGCACGACACTTATCTCCGGATGCTTTTCCAGCAGCGCATCCCCGTAGTCGAGCGGGGTGGTTATGTGAAAGGCCTCTTCCCGGGTCAGAAGCAGAAGATTGCTTTCGTAAACGCTCCTTGTGTAGCCGGTGATGTAGGAAAAATTGGGGTCGATGTAGAAGCCCAGGTTTGCCAAAAATATTACATCCACATTCGGGGCGTTGTCGAAAATCTTCTTCAGCCTATTCTTTATTGTGGTCTGTGCCATGCAACGCCCTCCGTATGTGCTCTAACATCTCTTCTTTGTCAATAAATATATTTGTATACTCCTTCTCGCCTAGCAGCTCGTCGAAATGCGCCCACCTGTGTCCCTGGCTCTCGTAGTTTGTCTTCACGTCCTGCGTCTTTGACTGGAAGATGAAGAAGGCGTTCCTCCACTTGTGCTTTTTCTTCACGGCATCGAAGAGTACGACGTCCTTCTTCTCAAAAACAAGCTCGAGATGCTCCCTTCCTATCGCGACCTCCTCGTGTACCTCGCGGTAAGCCGTCTCTATGTGCTCCTCTCCCTTCTTCCTGCCCCCCTGCACAAATACCCAGATGCCCGGATTTGAGATCAAAGGAAAATTGACGCGTTTTATCAGAAGGACTTTTTTGTTGTGGATTATCGCGACCGTTACGCCGTCCGCCTCGACCAGCCTATATTGATCCGTATCCTCCATCCCACCAACAGCTAAAATAATTATTGGTAGCATAAATTTATTATGCCAGGCAGTGCGGTCACGGAGGCGGCAGAGAAGCAAAAAAGCGATGGGCCCTACCAAAGGTCAAGCGTTGTCTACAGGAACATGCGCGACCCGGCGATGCTCAAGTACTACTACAGGTTCAAGACGATTTCTCTTATGGATAGGGAGGAAATACAGGGCTCCTCCCCTCCGGATTTGTTCATCGGCAGGGTTGGATATCCGTATGTATACGTCGGCCCGCTCGTACCTCCGCAGTTCGGGGACACGTCAATAATGAGTACCCCGGAAAACTGGGTTGGCAAGAGCATACCTGAGATAGTCGGGTACCGCTCGATGCTGATTAGGGGGATGCACAGGACAAAGGTGACAAACATCGAGTCTGGCAGGTTTGAGAATGCGCTAAAGGAGATAGCGCTTGCGGACAGATTCGTCTATGCGGACCTCAAACTTTCGCGAAAACCGAAGCTCGGGATCTCCTTTGACGAAAACTCGCAGCCATTTGGGCCAAGCGCACCGCTCAAAGAGATGAGCCTGGGGAACGCGACACCAAACAAGCAGGTGCAGGACGCCTACTCAGACACGGACATGAAGGCCTCGACAGGGATACTTGAGCTCTACCGAAAGGGGGTGATGGTGTCTAGGATCCAGAAGGCGTTCTCCGCAGGGCTATTGGGCCTTGGTGAGGGCCGCAAGTTCGTGCCTACGCGATGGAGCATAACGGCGGTTGATGACGCGATAGGAAGGGACAACCTCAAGACGGTCAAGCAGTGCGACTACATCGAGGGAATTCGGGTTTACGAAAGCGTTGCGCTAGACAACCGCTGGATCGTGATAATGGTGCCGGGGCCGTGGAGCTACGAATTAGTTGAAGCGTGGTATCCCAATACAACCTGGAACGCGGAGGGCAAGAGCACGGCGATATTCTCATCATCAGAACTCTACAACGGAAGGAGCACATATGCGGAGATAGGCGGGTGCTACTATGCGGCTAGGATGGTAGTCTCGGAGCTTCTGAAAAAGGAGCAGAAGCAGGCGAGCGTCGTGATACTTCGCGAGGCGCACCCGGGATACATAATGCCGATGGGCGTCTGGAATGTGAGGGAGCATGTGCGTGATACGATAAGGAGGCAGCCGATGCGCTTTGAGACCCTGCAGCGGTCGCTGCAGTATGTCGGGGAGAAGATGGAGATATCAATTCACGTGTGGCTCAAAAACAGCACTGTGCTAAGATATTTGCAGGCGCAGAGAAGACTGTTCACATAGGTTTTTATTGTTGAAGTGAAAACTCTTACCATGTTTAATAGCTTCAGGCGGCTCCAGAGCGCGATGGAGTACCTCATGACGTACGGATGGGCGATACTTGTCATCGCAGTGGTGATCGGGGCGCTCTACCAGCTTGGCGTGTTCAACAGCGGCACCCTTGGTGGCTCATCATGCCTTGCCACCTCCGGATTTCTCTGCCAGAACCCGATAATAAACACCTCGGGTTATTTGGGGGTCACCTTTGGCCAGATAGGCACAAGCTCTATTACGATAACAGCGGTTGCGTGCACGTCAAACACCACGACCCCAAGCTCGACGCAGAGCATAAACGTCAGGCTACTCTCAGGACAGACCTCCGCGCTGCCGTTCAGCTGCCCTCTTGCTTCAAACTCCATCGGCTCAACGTTCAAGGGATACCTCTGGCTTGTCTACAGCACCTCGCTGCAGAGCGGAATTGTGGACAGGGTGGCGATTGTGAGCGGAAAGGTCTCCACAACAGGGAATGTCACCAACCTACTTGGAGGGGTTGCAACGATACCTTTCTCCGCCACATGTGGAGGGACTCTGATCGTTTCAGGTGGCAACGACATCTGCACCTTCACATCGAATGGAATCTTTGAGGTCACAGGCGGCAGCGGCAGTGTTGCGGCGCTTGTGGTTGCAGGGGGAGGCGGGGGAGGAAGCAGCGACGGAACCTACGGAGGCGGAGGCGGGGCTGGAGGATATCAGTATGTAAGCAGCTTAGCTCTGTCTACAATGTCATATTCCATCACGGTCGGTGGAGGCGGGGCGGGTGGAGCCTCAGGCGGGTATAGCGGTCAGAACGGAGGGGACAGCACATTTAACAGCATAACTTCCACTGGGGGCGGGGGAGGAGGAAGCGGCGGAGGACAGTATGCGTGCGCCACATCGGGAGGCTCTGGTGGTGGGGGAGGATTTGGTGGTTGCAGTGGCGGAGCAGGAGGAGGAATAGCCGGACAGGGCAATAATGGAGGTAATGGGGGATCAGGCACCGGCGGAGGCGGTGGGGGAGGGGCTGGCGCAGCAGGAAACGGCGGCTATTCCGGCAGTGGCGGCGTAGGTACTTCAAGCAGCATATCGGGATCGGCAAAATTCTATTCTGGAGGGGGCGGGGGAGCCCCTAATGGCGCCGGAGGAAACGGCGGCGGAGCAAATGGAGGAAGCTCGACAGGTAATTCCGCTACAGCAAATACGGGAGGCGGAGGCGGGGGAGGCGGATCATATCCTTATCTTGGAGGAAACGGCGGCTCGGGAACGGTCATAATAATTTACAACGCCCTGGGTAAGGGAACCCCTTAGAGAAATTAGCTATCAAAAATAAAGGTGGATAGTTTTTTATTGGTTGAACTTTAATCCTTATCATGGTTGCTAAAAAGTTGCAGAGTGCAATGGAGTACCTGATGACCTACGGCTGGGCCATCTTGATCATCGCAGTAGTTTTAGGGGCGCTCTACCAATTGGGTATTTTTGGAGGCAACCAGTCCAATTTGGTCTCCTCATGCATCACAAACGCCGGGTTCCTGTGCGATAAACCAATTCTAAACACATCTGGAGTTCTTGCAGTTGTATTCGGACAAATTAGCAGCGGGCCGCTAACCATAACCAATGTTGCATGCACAAGAAACGCTTCTACGCCGCTCACAACCAACTCGGTGAGCATAACTGCACCCTCAGGGTCTACCACAATACTGCAGTTTTACTGTCCATTGGTCTCAGACTCACTCGGATCCACTTTTAGCGGATACCTTTGGATAATTTATAATACGCAAACTCAAAACGGAATACTTGATAGGATTGGAATAGTGACAGCAAAAATAACTACGACTGGTAGTTCAGCGAAGGCCCTGCAGACTCAGGGGGGAGGAGTGACATCTACTACTTCAACTTCAAGCACAAGCACCTCGACCACATCAACTACAACTACAACAAGCACCACAACTACAACGACAATATTTACGGCAACCGGAGGGACTGTTACCTTTGCCACAGGAAATGAGATACACACTTTCACCTCAAGCGGAACCTTCACGGTAACTGGTGGTAGCGGAAATGTGACGGTTCTGGTAGTTGCAGGAGGAGGAGGCGGAAATGGTGGAGGAGGGGGTGGGGGAGGGGTGGTATCCAATTCGCTTTATGCAGTCACCACAGGAGGATATTCAGTGACTGTTGGTGGTGGGGGGGCGGCAGGCGCGTCAGGAACAAACAGCATATTCGCAAGCATAACTGCTATAGGTGGAGGAGCTGGAGGCGCAAGTAACGGGGGTGGGGGGGCGGCAGGTGGATCTGGGGGAGGCGGAGGTTACAATACAGCAGGCGCTGGATTTGCAGGGGGTGCCGGAACTGCTGGGCAAGGAACTTCAGGAGGGGCTGGGGGCACGAATGTTGGCGGTCTAAACATGGAGTACACGGGAGGGGGCGGGGGAGGTGGACAAGCGGGTGGAGCGGGATTTAGTGGAAGTAGTTGCACAGGTATACAATCTGCCCAGGGTTACGGAGGGAACGGAGTTTCATCCAGCATTACAGGTTCGTCAGTCACGTACGGCGGAGGGGGAGGGGGATCAGGATATAACTGCGCAGGATCTGGAGGCACAGGGGGTGGGGGGGCGGGAACTCATGACACAGGAGGCGGAACTGGCACTGCGGGCACAGCCAATCTTGGAGGTGGAGGGGGAGGTGCATATGTTGGTACCGGAGGGGCTGGAGGCTCAGGGATTGTTATAATTGCATTTAACGCACTTGGAAACGGAACTCCGTAAAGAAATCAGGAGCTTGGGAGTATGTTCTGGACTATGTAATCGGGCCTATAGGCCATCAGGTCTGTGTATTTTTCTCCAAGCCCGAAATAAAGGATGGGCACAGGGGAGGATCCGAGGATCGAGATTGTGTTGCCTCCCTTCGCATCGCAGTCAAGCTTTGTGAGGATTATTCCGTCCAGTTTTATCGCGTTGTTGAACTCCCTGACCTGATCGATTATCGCGCTTCCTGTTATGCTCTCCCCTATAAACACCTTCATGTCAGGCGATGTGACGCGCACCATCTTTCTCATCTCGTCCATTAGGCTCTTGTTGGTGTCCTGCCTTCCTGCGCTGTCGATCAAAACGACGTCTATCCTGTGCGCCTTTGCGTACTCTATCGAATCGAATGCCACGCTTGCAGGATCTGCGCCGTATGTTCCCTTGATCGCCTTTATTCCAAGCTTCTCGGCATGGTAAACTGTCTGCTCGACTGCCGCTGCCCTGAAGGTGTCGCTTGCTGATAGAACGCAGGTGAGTCCGTTTGAGAGAACAAGGTTTGCGATCTTTGCCATTGTGGTGGTCTTTCCCGCGCCGTTTGGCCCGATGAACAGGATCTTGAATGGCGTCTGGTCCTTTGCCTTCTTCTCAAGTGCCATCTTTAGAAGATCTGTGCTCGATCCCTTGTCCAGTATTCCGTAGAGCGAGTCCTTGACTACGCCGTTTATGTGTGGCGTTATTCCTTTCGTTTCAACGGTTGCTCCGACAAGCCTCTGCTTTATGCCCTCAACAAGCCTCTCGGCGACCTCGTAGTTCACGTCCGCCTCGACAAGCGAGAGCTTGAAGTTCTCGAGCAGCTCGTCTACGTCCTGCTCCTTGATCGTGACCTTCCCGATTATGACGCTCTTTATCTTCGAGATCACCGAGAACTTTGGCTTATCGGTGAGGATGTTCTTTCTCTCTTCCCTTATCTCAGGCGGCTTTGGTTGAGGAATTTGTGCTGCTGGTTTTGGAATCTCTACTTTTTGTTGGGGAACCTCCGTCTTTTGCGGAATCGGTTTAGGAATTGATGGGGCTACTTGCTTAGGGGATTCAGCTTTTTGCTCTGCGGGCTTCGGGGCGCTAATCGCCTTCTCCTCTTCCTGCTCCTTTTTGGGAAGCGCCATCTCGACTTCCTCCTTGTGGGGAGGAAATGCGTGCTCGGGCTCGCTTTTTGGAGGCGCAATCTCCTCAGCCTCGGCCTTAGACTCCTCCTTCTTGACTATCGACCCTACAAGGTCGGAGAATTTCTTCTTTAGGCCCTCAAACATATCGATTCACTGGCTCTGCTGCATTGAGTTTATCTTGAAGGTGATGTCCATTATCTCCTTCTCGAGCTTGTTTCTCTGCTCGATCAGCTGCTTCATGTTCTTCTGTAGCTTCTCGTAGTTTGCGGAGACTACCTGCTTTGCGTCCGCGACGCTTTTCTCGACAAGATAGCCTGCGCCCACGCTTGTTATCACGCCCTTTATCTCCTTTGTCGTTGTCTGCAGGTACGTTCCCCCCTCAAGCCCCACAAGCATATTTGCGTTCTGTACCGTCCCTATGTTGTCAAACACCTGAAGGTTCCTGTCGAATGCGGCGGATGCCATCATGTAGTTTGAGATCTCCCCGACGACCGTCTCGTACTCGCGAGTGTAGGCATCATATAGGTACTTTAGCTGCTCGAACTCCTCTTGCTTGCTTGCCATATAATCATCAAATCTATTTGCGTCGGGTTTTATTTATACCTTGCTTTTGCAGAATTAGAAAAACTTCGGATCAAAGAGCTAGAATCCTAGAGCCTGGGCCATCCTCGCCATCTCGAATCCGGTCGACTGCGCCCCTACGAGTATGCCGTTTGAGTTTGCGATCGTGCACAGGCCGATGTTTAGGGAGCCGGTGTTTGCCGTGGACTGCTCGGCCTCCATCTTGAGGATTCCCTCAAGCTCCTTCTTCTCCTCCTCGGTTACCCTGTTGTTTAAAACGGCTCCCTTGTTTGTGAGTATGTTGTTTGCTCCTACCGTGCTAAATCCCGCAATCGACCTCCTGATTGTCTCCACGCCAAGCACGTCGGCGATCTCCCGCTCGTCCTTTTGGCTGTAGTAGGGGTTTATGATCGCAATCTTGTCGTTTGCCAGGATGTTGTTTCTCAGCGCGTTCATGTCCGTCTTGAAGACATCAACATTAAACTCCTTGAGCTCCTTCTTTATGTGCTCGACCTCCGTGTGATAGGACGTGAATGGAAGCAGCACGCCGTTGGAGTTTGCCGAGGCGTATATACCGAGAAGGTGTGAGTTGTCGATTGTTCCCTTCACCACCTTGACTCCAAGGACCTCCTCCATGAGCTCGATCTTCTTATGGGCGGCATTGCTCCCGACAATCGCGAACTTGTCAGTGGCGAGCCCGAATGCTCCGATGTAGCTGTTCCCTTCTATAGCTAGACTTTCAATGCCCATAGTAACTCACGCTTCAAGTATAACTTAAGAATTAGGTTTATTTAGCCTCTTTGGCCTCTCCTTCCTTCTTTGGAGCAGCAGCCTTCTTTGGCTTTGGCGCCGCTGCTGCAGGCTTGGCCTCGGTCTTTGCCTCTGCCTTCTTTGTGGCAGGCGCTGCGGACTTCTTTGCCTCAACTGGCTTCACTGTGACCTTTGGAGGGTTTTGCAATGAGACGGTCGCCTTGTTTGCGTCCTTTGTTATCTTTATCTCAAGCTTGCTCATCCTTATTCCAGTGTTGATCATCATGAACTGCGCGAGCGTCTGGTCGATCCTTACGTTTTCTGCTGTTACCTTTGAGATCTTTGATACCGCCTCCCTTAGGTACTTGATTGCCATCTTCCTTCTCCTTGGCTCGTGGATCTTGACCAGTCTCTTTCTCAAGCTTATCGTTGCTGTTGTGTCTGCCATATAATCACTTTGGTGTCCTGAGCTTTCTGTGCCTCCATTCCCTCTGGAACCTGTTGTGCTGCACCTTTCTGTGCGTCCTTAGTATTGCGAGAACCGGGATCCTCCTGTTCCTCTTGAGGCTCTTCCCGAGTGAACGCTTCTGCGACAATGTTTTCTTGCTCATCATATCACTTATGTTTGAACTCAATCTTTGGCTCCTCTTTTGTGGTGAGCCTTGCGAGCAGATCCTTTAGCTGCTCCTCATTTATCTTTCCAGGCAGCCTGTTGCTCTGGTACATCGAGATGATTACCTCGATGAGCTTGTTGTAAACCTCCGGATTTGCGATCCGAACGTTTGCCGTTCTTTCATAGGCCTCTGTTGTCAGAAACCTCTTAAGTATGTCCCTCTTCTGCTGCTCAAGTTGCTGCTCCTGCATCCTTTTCTGGAGAGCTTTTCTTTGGGCGTCGTTCTCGTTGCCTTCAGCCAATTAAACACCGGACTTGATTAGTTCGTTGCTTACCTTGTCCATGAATGACTTCCCCGTCGGTGTGATTACTCTTCCCTTCGGAGTTGTCTTGATGTACTTGAGCTTCTCAAGTGAATCGAATGCGTCCTTTATCACGCTACCCCCTGCCCTCTTGTGGTGGTGGCGGTGTATTGTGTGGAGCTTTCTTGTTCCGTACTTTGTCCTCATCCTCGATATTCCTATCGGTCCGTTGAGGTATACCTGTCGCAAAAGTGATGCGCACCTAACGAAGTAGAAATCAGGATCGCTTGGGACCCTCTCCCTGCTAGGTCCGCTCTTAACGAAAGTAACATAATCCGGAGCCACTACTCCCTCGCCCTTGAGCTTCTCGCTCGCCTTCTTTATGAGCGAAGAGCCATCTACGTCTAGAACATTTGCCATTCAAAACAACCTTTGGTTTTTTCAGTTAAATAAAAGTGAGTCGTTAAAGAATTAACAGACTGACAGTGATTATTATGAGGAGCATTAAATATATATTTGTTGTCATACTCAACTATCTTATCTAATTGTGATTCTAATGAAGATCAAAATAATAGAGGATGAGCCTAAGAGCCTCATCGTTGAGTTCGAGGGCATGGACAGGGCAATCCCGGAATTGATAAAGACGAAGCTTCAGGAGATGAAGGACGTCGACTTTGTCAGCGCAAACAAGCCGCACCCTGAGCAGGGATGGCCGCAGCTCATCGTCAAGTCGAGCAAGAGCGCAAAGCCTCTTGTCCTAAAGGCAATCGAGCAGGTCCAGGAGGAGATGCAGGAGCTCAAGGCCCAGATTCCTAAGAAGTAAAGCCAACCAAAGAACGACAAAT
>JAGWGN010000012.1 GCA_028867335.1 Microcaldota archaeon
CGAGTGGTGTTGAAGCAGCAAGTAGCAATGAAGTAGAAGATCAGGTTAAACAGGAGTTTTCTGAATATAGTAGTAAGCAATCATATCCATTCATAAGAAATGCGATGACAGCATTAGACGCGTTAGTATCCCCAGCTATTGCGAAGATACTTGGAGAAATGGGCGGTAAAGCCACCACAATGGCAATCAATTACTTCAACAACACAGGATAATGGCATTTACTGGCGTTTACTGGTGAAAATACATGGTGCTTGACGTCGCAGGTTCGGACTCCCCATTGAACTTCAAGCACATGTATCAACGTAATTATTAATACATATGTGGCTAGAGAGATAATCTAACATTGATGGGGAGACTTAAACCCCGGACTCCCTCTTGGCATTTTCTAGGAGTTCTTTCAATTTATCAGTATCGCTGTTCCAATTTTGCGTTAAGCTGTCGAGCACGCTCTTTCCCTCCTTATCCGCAATTTTTAGTAGTTCCTTGTCTTTTAGCAGCCAGATTAGAATATTTTCATCCCCTCCCTCTGCCAACTCATGTGCAATGGTAAGACCATCCTTATCAGCTAGTTTTAGTAGCTCCCTGTCTTGTAGCAACTTCATTTGTAAATTATGCAGTTGGTCAGGAATTTCTATTCTTGATCCGAATTCCCCAGCCAGCCTATTCCCAAGCCTGTGGGCAACACTAAAGCCGTCATCACTAGCAAGCCTCAACGCTTCTTTATCGTCCAATAATGCGGCAAGCACCCCATATCCGCCCCAGACCGCCAATTCGTCTGCAACACACATATCGTTGTACTCAATAGCCGGTCCATAATTAGTCCTTAATTTTAGTATGTCCTTATGCTGCAAAATCTCCATGCCTATTCTATCACTACATTCTCCGTTTGCCAGTCTATGCGCTACCGTAAGTCCGTTTTTATCAGCCAAGGCTAAGAGCTTAATATCATTCATTAAGGCGAATTCCAACAGCGAAACTCTAACATTTGCAATACTTGAAGCTCCAATCTCATGTGCCACCGACCACCCGTTTTTATTAACAAGCTTCAATATTTCGTTGCCATATTGGATTAAGTCCATTTGGACAGTTTCATTTCCTGATCGTCCTAAGGCATGAGCAACTGTACTGCCTTCCCCATCACTTATCTTTAGCAGATTTTTATCTTTTAACAAGTCTTCTATAAGTTTATTTTGCGTATCGTTATCTAAATTTGAAACAGAATCGGTAAAGAATTTCTCTATCGATCCATTTGGCATCTCTACGTTGAAGCATTTTATTTGCAATATAAGTTTCTTTACGCTATTATGGTGAGTATTGAACATATCATACCTAAGTTTTCCTTTGTTTTAAGAGTTTTTAGGTCTGCCTAGATATTTGTATACTTCCTAAGGTACTTACAGGCAATTACCATCGAAAATGCATGGTGCTCGAAGTCGCAGGTTTGGACACTCTCCATTTCCAATTTGCGCCGGCAGGCTATGAGTTTGGCGGAATTACGCTTATATTTATAAGATGCTAATTCCAATCCAGATCATGGATGCACCTGTGAAGAGTGAGATAAAGCAGGCAATCGACAAGGCAGAGATAAGCATAATACTTGACACATACGAGGACATCTTCTCCGATTTCGACCCAAGGCCATACAGCGAGCGGGCGCTTTCCGAAGACTTCCTGATAGAGGCCAGAAAAAGGGTCAGGGACAAGAAAATGGGCATAGAACTCCATTTCCTTATACCTGGCAAAGTCAGGGATGCAACAAGCGAGGCACTGATAACGAACCGGTTGAAGGACCATTTCAAGAGGCAGCATAGAAGGATAAACGAGGAGTTTTCAAGGAAGAACAGATTCGCCATTGCACTTATGGCCTTTGGCTTGATTGTCGGGCTTGCGGCTGCGCTGCTCATCTCCTTTGCGAATCTAGGAATGATAGGAGACAACACTGTCGGCATAGTCTTCACAATAGTGAGCTGGTACTCGATATGGACCGGGTTGGATAGGTTACTGTTCAAATCCCGCGATGAGACTGCGGACAGAGAGTTTTTCAGGAAGATGGCGAATGCAAAGATAATATTTACGCCTTACTGGTAGTTGTAGCCCGCAATCTGCTGAAGGTTGTTGCGATAACCGCGGCGTCTTGGGCGGTGAGTATGTATCTAAATTGGCCGCCGAACTCCCCGCAAATATATCCTTGATAGACCCAAAAGATTTAATAATCAACATTCCTGATTTTAGTGCATGGGAAAGATAAGGACAAGGAGAGTGGCAAGAGAGCTGACGAGCCGGATATCGCAGAGGAGGGCGGCACTGGTTGCGCTGGTCGCCATCTTCATATTCAACATCGCCGATATACTTGAATACGTAAACTTCGCCCAGATAGTTTTCCCGCCGAGCGCATACGATGAGGCGGTCATACTCGCCGCCACACTGCTGGCTTTCTTTTTGCTGTGGCTATCCTGGAAGAGGGAGGCTTTGGCAAGCGAGATTGGGAGGACAAACAGGTTTCTGATTCTCCTCTTCGCCATAATGCTAGCGGCAGAGATACTCGCACTTTTCGTTGAATGGAACACTGCGGAGATCAGCGACGAACCCTACATGATCATATTTATTCTGCTCGGACTGATGAACAGCCTATGGGGGCCTGCCAAAAATAGCTCGTAGGAGGATTTATAAATTGAGGAAGCCTACTTGAATTATGAACTCGCCGTTCCAATCCTACGAGGCCAAGGCTGAGAGCATAATCGAGGTCAACAAGTACATGGTCGTTGCGACAAGCGGCAAGAAGGGCAAGCCTTGGGCGGCGGCAGTCTTCTATGTGTATGACTACGAGGGGAATTTCTATTTCCTCTCCGCTGTCGACTCCATCCATATCAAGAATGCGACAGAGAACCCCAGCGTCTCCTTGGTCATATTCGATTCGAACCAGCCTCTTGGCACTTCGGATAGCGTGCAGGTGGAGGGGAAGCTCTCGGTTGCGAAGAAGGCGGATATCAAGAAGGTCATAACGCTCTACTGCAAGAAGCTCTTCCCCCGCTCGGATATCTCGCCTTTCGATAGGTACAACCCTGAGGACTATACCGGCGCCTCAGAGTTCCAGTTCTTTGCGGTAAAGGTGGAGAAGGCCTACACCTCAGGCCCTGACAGGAGGGTTGAGGTGGAGCTACGAAGGTAGCCGCTATGCGACCCTTTTGAATTCCTTCGCCTTTTTTATCATTTGCTTGGCTAGCATTACTTTCCGCCGAACTGGTCCCGCATCTTCATCTGCCTGCGCTTCCTGTTGTACCCGAGCGAGAAGTCGTGAGTCGCATCCCTGATCCGCCGGAGCAGAAGCATCATCTTGCTGTTGTTGTCAAATCTCCTCGGGAAGATCTCCTCGGGCAGATATATCTCCTCCAGCTTCTTTGCAAGTCCGATCACAGGCAGGCTCAGCCCGAGAGAGCTCAGCGCGTCCCTTGCGGAGCCGAGCTGCTCGCTTCCCCCGTCTATTAGTATCAGATCAGGCATCTTCGCGCCCTCCTCAAGCAGCCTCTTGTACCTTCTGTAGACCGCCTCCTTCATGCTTGCAAAGTCATTTGCGCTATCCACGGTCTTCATCTTGAACTTGCGGTATCCGCTCTTGTCCGGCTTTGCATCGACAAATCTGACCATCCCGGAAACGATGTGCTCGTCCCCTGTGTTTGAGATGTCAAAGGACTCTATGACAAGAGGCAGCGAAGGGAGGTTTAGCGAATTCTGCAGATCAACAAGCGCGCTGTCGTGCTCCATGTTCACCTCGATGTTCTTCTCGGCCAGCCCAAGGAGCGCCTTCTTCTCCCCCTTTATAGGGATTGTGAGGCTTACTGGCGCGCCCCTTAGATCCGAGAAGAACTTCTGAAGGGCCTCCTTTTCTTCCCCGTCTGCCCAGCAGGAATTGTTTAGTATTATCTCCCTTGGAATCTGATTCGAGGTGTAGAATGCCCTGAGGAACTCCCGCTCAAAGTTCTCCTGGTAGTCCGCGTTGAAGTCCTTCTTGCCAAGCAGCACGCCCCTTCGAATTCCCATCT
Organism: Microcaldota archaeon; assembly: GCA_028867335.1. Lineage (GTDB taxonomy): Archaea > Micrarchaeota > Micrarchaeia > Micrarchaeales > CABMGC01 > JAGWGI01. Next base: position 4,041 of record JAGWGN010000012.1, read on the forward strand.
GGACAACAATCACCTTCTCCTCAACCCTCTTGAATGCGACGACGTCCTGGTCGAAGTCCCTCTCATGGTCGACTATCTGCTTCTTTGAGAGCAGCTCGATGCTTGCGAGCTGGTTTCGTATCTCAAGAGCCCGCTCATACTTCAGGTCTCTTGAGGCCTGTGCCATCTGGTTCTTAAGCGCGATAACGGTCTTCTCGCTTGCGCCCTTTAGGAACTCCCTTGCGCTGTCAACCTGTGTTTGGTACTGCGTCCCATCGACCTTTCCGATGCACGGGGCGGTGCAGATCCCGATGTGATAGTTTAGGCACTCCCTCTTTGGGAGGGTTGCGCAGGTCCTGAGCTTGAATATCGAGACTATCAGCTTCTGCAATTCCCTTCTCTGCATCCCATCAGTGTACGGGCCGAAGGATTCCAGCTTTGGGCTGGTCTTTCTGCTGCTAAGTATCCTCGGGAACTTGTCCCTTGTGAATGCGATGTAGGCGAACGTCTTTGCGTCCTTTAGGCTGATGTTGTACTTTGGCGAGTGCTGCTTTATCAGCTTGTTCTCAAGCAGAAGCGCCTCGACCTCGTTTCGAACCACTATCCAGTCGATGTCTCTGATCTTGGTTACAAGCTGCCTTGTCTTTATTGCAAGTGCTTCCGGGTTCGAGAAATAGTTCGAGACACGGTTCCTCAGGTTCTTTGCCTTTCCGCAGTAGAGAATCGTGTTGGTTTCGTCCCTGAAAAGGTAAACTCCCGGATTGGTCGGCACCTGCTTGCCATCGAAATCGGAGGGTTTGCCTATTTTCATCATGTTTTGCTCACCTAACCAAGAGTCTGCCTGAGGAACCTGCCCGTGTGGGACAACTTCGCTGCCGCAATTTCCTCCGGGGTCCCCTTTGCGAGTATCTCGCCCCCCGCCATTCCTCCTTCTGGGCCAAGGTCAATCACATAGTCGCAGCTTTTTACCACGTCAAGATTGTGCTCGATCACGAACACCGTGTTTCCCTTTGCGACAAGGTTGTTTAGAACGCCAATCAGCCTATTTGTGTCTTCGAAATGCAGACCTGTTGTAGGCTCGTCGAGCATGTAGACAACGTGCCCCTGCTTGTGCTTGCTTAGCTCCCTTGCAATCTTGATCCTCTGGCTCTCCCCTCCCGATAGGGTTGTTGCGCTCTGCCCCATCTTTATGTAGCCCAGCCCGACCTCAACTAGCGTTTTGAGCTTCCTTGCGATCGGAGGCAGGTTCTCAAAGAATGCGTACGCCTCCCCCACCTCCATGTTGAGAACCTCCGAGATGTTCTTCCCCTTGTAGAGGATCCCGAGCGTCTCCTTGTTGTATCTCTTTCCGTGGCACTCGCTGCACTCGACGTAAACGTCAGGCAGGAAGTTCATCTCGATCTTTAGGACCCCGTCCCCCTCGCAGGTTTCGCACCGCCCGCCCTTCACGTTGAAGGAGAACCTTCCCTCCTGGTATCCCCTGACCTGCGCCTCCCTTGTGGATGCAAAAAGCTTTCTTATCTCATCAAAGAGCTTCGTGTATGTTGCAGGATTGCTCCTTGGCGTTCTGCCGATCGGGTCCTGGTCTATTATGATGACGTTCTGGACAAGCCTTGGAACATCGAATGATTCATATCTGCCGATTCTGTCTGTCTGCTCGCCGAACTTCTTCTTTAGTAGTGGCATGACCGTCTGATTCATCAGCGTGCTCTTTCCAGAGCCCGAGACCCCGGTTATCCCGCACAGAACTCCCAGAGGAAGCTTCACAGTCACGCTCTTGAGGTTATTCTCCTTTGCGCCGCTTATCGTAATGTAATCCTTTGGCGTCCTTCTCGTTTTTGGAACCTCAATCTTGAGCTCGCCAGATAGATACTTTCCTGTGAGGCTCTTCTTGTTTGACATTATCTCCTTCGGAGTTCCCTGCGCCGTTATGTGCCCCCCGTGTACTCCTGCACCAGGGCCGATATCCACGATGTAATCCGCGGCAAGAATCGTATCGAGATCGTGTTCGACCACTATTAGCGTGTTACCGATGTTTCTGAGCCTCTGGAGCGTTGCGATCAGCTTCTCATTATCCCTTTGGTGAAGCCCGATGCTTGGCTCGTCAAGAATGTATAGGACCCCCATAAGATTGCTTCCTATCTGCGTTGCAAGCCTTATTCGCTGCGCCTCCCCGCCCGAGAGCGTCTTCGCCGCCCTTGAGAGCGAGAGGTATCCGAGCCCTACGTTCTTTAGGAATCCCAGCCTCTCATTTATCTCCTTTAGGACCTGGGTCGCTATCGCAAGCTCCTTCTCGGGGAGCTTTGCCATTAGGCCGCCGAAGAAATCGACGGACTGCTCGATGCTCATGTCCGTCGCATCTATTATGCTCTTGCCATCTATCTTCACCGCGAGGACAACGGGCTGCAGCCTCTTGCCAAGGCAGGTCTTGCACGGCTCCGCCTTCATGTACTTCTCTATCTCCTCCTTTCTCCATTCGCTCTTTGTGTCCTTGTAGAGCCTCATCGTCTGCGGGATTACTCCCTCGAATCCGCTGCTGCGCCTCATCAGCTTTCCAGGATTCCATCTTCCTGATGGTTCCTCCCGATCCCCATATAACAAAACATTAAGCTGCTTCTCGCTAAATCTCTCGATCGGCTTCCAGACATCGAATCCGTGCCGTCTTCCTGCCGATGCGATCTGCTCCGCCCTCCAGGCAAGCTCCATCTTTCCGTACACCTCGATTGCCCCATCCATTACCGACTTGGTCCTGTCGGGTATTAGAAGATCAACGGATATCTCGGTTATCTCGCCAAGCCCGTGGCATGTAGGGCAGGCGCCGAAAGGGCTGTTGAATGAGAACATCCTAGGCTCCAAACTCTCAAAAACGATTTCTGGGTGGTTTGGGCATGCGCCGAATGTGCTGTATGCGATCTCATCTGCGAATCTGTCAAGCTCCTTTTTCTGGTCCTTGCTGCCGCCCCTGCTTGCAATCACAATCATCTTCCCCTTGCCGACAAGAAGCGCCTGCTCGACCGCCTCTGCGATTCTTGACCTTTCCTCCTCGTCTATCTTGACGCTGTCTATCACGGCCTCGATCCAGTGCTTCTCGTACCTTGCAAGCTTCGCCTCCTCCCTTACCGTGTCAGAGGAGTAGATCTTCTGGTCGATCCTAATCTTTGTGAATCCCTGCTTTCTTAGGTCCTCGATCACCTGCTCGTGCGTCCCCTTCACGCCCCTGATTATCGGGGCGAGGAAGACCAGCGTCTTGCCCACCGGCTCCATCACCATGCTTGTTATGTTCTCCGCACTCTGCGGCTTGATCGAGCTGTTGCACTTTGGGCAGTGGTGCGTGCCGATCCTCGCATAGAGAAGCCTTAGGTAATCGTAGATCTCGGTGACCGTGCCGACTGTTGACCTTGGGTTCTTGCTTGTTGTCTTCTGCTCTATGCTTATTGCCGGGGAGAGGCCGTCAATGCTGTCAACATCAGGCTTGTCCATTAGGCCAAGGAACTGCCTTGCGTATGCGGAGAGGCTCTCGACATACCTTCGCTGACCCTCCGCATAGATCGTGTCGAACGCGAGCGTCGACTTTCCAGAACCTGAGAGCCCTGTTATGACTATCAGCTTGTTTCGCGGCAGTTCGACGTCTATGTTCTTTAGGTTGTGCTCCCTTGCCCCCTTCACAAATATGCTATCTCTCATCTCTCTCTCCTCTCTACTAGTTTCTTCATCTCTTCTATCCTGTCCCTCATCTCGATAGCCTTCTCGAACTGCAGCTCCTCGGCAAAGCGCTTCATGTCCGCATCCATCCTGATGAGCTCCTTTTGTATGTCAGACTTTCCGAGGTGCTTTATCCCGCTTATTGTGCGCTTCTTTTCCTCGATCTTCTTGATTATCGTCTTCGGGGTTATCTTGTACTTCTTGTTGTACTCGATCTGCGCCTTTCTTCTCGCCTCGGTTATCCTGACCGCCTCGTCTATCGACTGCGTCCTCTTGTCGGCGAAGAGGACCACCTTCCCGTCAACGTTCCTTGCGGCCCTCCCCATTGTCTGGATGAGGCTTCGCGCATCCCTTAGGAATCCCTCCTTGTCCGCATCGAGTATGAAAATCGTTCCTACCTCAGGCAGGTCAAGCCCTTCCCTGAGCAGATTTATGCCGACCAGTATGTCGAACTCCTTTGACCTCAGCTGCCTTACCAGTTCGATCCGCTCGAGATTTGCGATCTCGCTGTGAAGGTATCTCACCTTGAATCCCTCCTTTGCCAAAAAGTCCGTGAGGTCCTCGGCCATCTTCTTTGTGAGGGTCGTGACAAGTATCCTGTTCCCCATCGCGATTGTCGCCTTCGCCTGCTCCATCAGATACCTCATCTGCCCCTCGATAGGCCTCACCTCGACAATCGGGTCGAGCAGCCCGGTTGGCCTAGTGATGAGTTCAACCTCCTGCTTGCTGTGCTGAAGCTCGTATTCCGCAGGTGTCGCGGAGACGAAGAGGGTCGTGCCCATCTTCTTCTCGAACTCCTCGAACTTCAGCGGCCTGTTGTCGAATGCGCTCGGCAGCCTGAACCCGAAGTCGACGAGGTTCTTCTTCCTCATGTAGTCCCCGTTGTACATCGCCCTCGACTGCGGGATCGTCTGGTGGCTCTCGTCTATTATCAGAAGGAAATCCTTCGGGAAGTAATCTAGCAAGACGTACGGCGGCTCCCCCTCCTTCCTCCCGTCAAAGTGCCTGCTGTAGTTCTCGATCCCGCTGCAGTATCCCATCTCCTTTATCATCTCGAGGTCGTACTTCACCCTCTTCTCGAGCCTCTGCGCCTCGAGCATCGGGAGCTTTGGGAGCTGGTGGAAGAGCTCCGCCCTTATTCCGTCAAGCGCGCCCTGCTGCTTTTCGACAGGCACCACGTACTGCCTCGCCGGATAGATCACCGTATCATCGATACGGCTGATGACGTCCCCTGTGAGCGGGTGGATCTCCTTTATGGTTGAGACCTCTCCATCCTGCAGCTCGATTCGGATTATGTTGTCTTCGTATGCCGGTATGACGTCGATTGTGTCCCCCCTGACCCTGAACTTCCCCGGTTCTAAGTTCTGGTCGTTTCGCTCGTACTGTATCTGGATGAGCGAGTGCAGCAGCTTTTGCCTTGTGGCCTTGAGCCCCTCCCTTAGCCTCACCGACATGCTGTTGAAGTCTTGGGGATTTCCGATTCCGTAGATGCAGCTGATGCTCGCGACAACTATCGTGTCCTTTCTGCTCACCAGGCTTGAGACCGCGTGCAGCCTCATCTTCTCGATCTGCTCGTTGACTGCAGAGTCCTTCTCTATGTAGGTGTCCGTTGTCGGGATGTAAGACTCCGGCTGGTAGTAATCGTAGTAGGAGACAAAGTATTCCACCCGGTTTTGCGGGAAGAGCTCCTTGAGCTCGGTGTAGAGCTGGGATGCAAGAGTCTTGTTGTGCGCAATGATCAGGGTCGGCTTCTGCAGCTCCTCGATCACGTTTGCCATCACAAAGGTCTTTCCGCTGCCCGTGATGCCCAGCAGGGTCTGCTTTTGGAATTTGGAGAATCCCGAGACTATCTTTGCTATCGCCTCCCTCTGGCCGGGGGAGGTCTTGTATGGCGATTTAATCTCGAATTTCATCTCTATCCCAAAAGAAAGTAAGTCCTTCTCCATTTTGCCTTTTCAAGCTTTTATAACTAGGGGTGTTTTGCTTATAGCCAGGTATTTAGGCGACAACTAGGGATTGAGGGGGCGGGTTTAGGCCCTTATCAGTACCTTGATCCCATATTTCTCCTTGAAGTATGGGTACTCCCTGTTCTCCATGAAGAGGCTTACCGAGGCAAGAGTGAACGCCTTCATCCCGTACTTGTCAAGTATCCGCCCCAGGATCTTGTATCTGCCCGGCTCGAAGCGGACCATTTTCTGCAGATCGTCCTTTAGATACGCTGTGCGGTACTCCGATGACTCGCAAGGGGCCCTGGAGACGCACTTTATGAAGTACTCCCACCTCTTGAGGCCCTCCCCCGCATTGAGATATTCCTTGATCTCCTTTTTGGCAAGCGAGATCTGCTTTGCGACCTTTGATTCCTCCTTTGAAAACAAACCTGCCATCTTGATACCTGATTATATCCTCGCACCGAGATATTTAAGCATTATCCAGCCCTTCGTATCGTAAAAAGTTTTTATATTATACCTCCGATAGTTATCCATGCAAAGCGACCAACTTGCTGCTTTAGTGGCTACAGTCCTCACTCTTCTGCTCACAGTTGGGCTGGCGATCGCCTTGAGCAGAAAATACATGGAGAAGAGGCGCCCGAGCCTGCTGTTTTGGAGCCTTGGGATCTGGGTCTTTGCATTTACCGTGCTGCTTGAGGCAGTCTTTGCCATCGGCATATACACAAGCGCGCTGATAGACGCATATCTCTTCCTGGTGGCTCTGCTTGTCGAGCTTTTGGCGCTAGGATCCATACAACTAATAAAAAACAGGCTGATCAAAAACGCATACTATGCGCTGGCTGCAATCGGCGCCGCTGCCACGGCATACTCGGTTGCGGTAGGGAATGTGGGCAACCTTTTGATGCAGGGTGTCGTTGCGGCGCTTCCGCCCGACATTGTCATCTATGCATCCTCACTTGCGACGTTCCCTGCCGCCACTGTCTTGGTGATTGTTGCTGCGATGGGATACAGGAGGACCCGCAGCCTCAAGATGGTCAGCATAATCGCGGGAGTGGTGGTGGTGAGCGTGGCGGGAACGCTTTATATTGCTTCATTTCCATCATTTCTCTATTACGCTGAGTTCGCAGGCATGCTCTTGCTGTGGATGGGCTTCTACGACTTCAGACGCTAGGTGTGGATTTGCTGGTTGTCGACTTTGACAGGTTCCTGATGGGGTTCTCACTTGGTGTTCACATACCGCTTGCAAGCATCGGGATCGCCCTGCCGCTGATTGTGATGCTCGCCGAGTACCTCGGGATAAGGTATGCTGACAGGAATTTCATGGTGCTTGCAAAGAGGCTCTCCCTTGCGCTTGTCGTGCTCTTTGCGATAGGGACCGCATCAGGGATGCTAATTGCGCTAAACATCTTGCTCCTATGGCCAAAGTTCATGCAGCTTGTCGCGCAGGTCGCGATACTGCCATTCTACCTTGAGACATTCGCATTTTTCATGGAGACGATCTTCCTCAGCATCTACATCTACTCCTGGGGCAAGTTCAAGAATCCTTATGTGCACCTAATCAGCGTAATTCCAGTCGTCGTGGGGGGATTCCTCTCCGGCGCGCTGATAACGATGATCAACGCCTTCATGAACACTCCGGTAGGATTTGACATACAGGCGTATATTTCAAGCGGAGCGGTTACAAACATACAGCCGCTTGCCGTCTTCACAAGCCCATCCGCCCTAATTGAGCTCGCTCATGTCCTCACAACATCGTGCTTTGCTGCAATCTTCATCTTCATCGCATACATGGCGTACAGGCTGCTTAGGACTCAGGATGAGCAGAAGCGAAACTACTACATAAAGGGACTCAACCTGCTGATTGTAGTTGGCGCGGTCTTCACAGTTCTTGCGCTTGTAACCGGAATCGTATCAATTGCAACTCTGGTCAATCTGCAGCCCGAGAAGTACGCGGCAATCGAAGGGAATCTCTATCCACAAACCTTCGCTCCGGAGAGAATTGGCGGGATACCGGTCGGGAACACATTGCAGTATTTCATCCCCATACCGGAGCTGCAGAGCATACTTGCAACGGGAAGCCCCTCAGGGATGGTTCCTGGGCTCAGCAGCTATCCTGTAGATACCTGGCCCCCTCTGATTGTGCACCTTATGTTTGACATAATGGTTGGTTCAGGATTCCTAGTTGCTGGGATACTTGCACTCTTTGTGCTCCTGATACTCCTCAAAAGAAATCCCTACGTAAACAGATTAATGCTCTGGCTGATGATAATTGCAGGGGCACTTGCGGTGCTGATACTTGAGATAGGATGGGTGATGGCAGAGCTTGGAAGGCAGCCCTGGATAATCTACAACGTAATGAGAGTGAGCGACGCAGCAAACTATTCCACTTCCGTGATTCCGATAACCGGCCTGATACTGCTGTTCTATGTAATCGCGATACCGCTAACAATAGTTCTGCTAAGGAGAATATTCAGGAACAGGCCACTTGAGGAAGAGTTGAAAGCATGAATCCGCTATACATTGCAAACTATCTGATATTCTCGATATTTTTCACACTGCTCATAATGGAGATTGGTGCTGCCCTGCTTGCGCTTCTCTCCTACTCAAACTATAGGGAAAAGCTTAGGCGATACCTTCTGCCAATATGGGAGGTAAATGGGACTTTCGCTGCATTCTACCTAGTCAACTTTGAGGCAACCTACCCGACACTTTTGGGACTTGCTGGAACCATATATGTGCTTCCGCTGCTTCTTGCAGGTGCAGCATTCATACTAAGAAGCGTCTTCCTTGTATACGCAGAGGTGATAGGCGCTGGGGAGTCAGAGCAGAAATACATGAGGCTGTATGCGGTCTGCACACTTGTGATGTCTTTCTTTGCAATCTCAGTGCTCGGATCAGGCCTTAGCGGAATTGGAATCAATGTGGCAGCAAATTCCGCAGAGCTACTCCCTCTGATTCTCAGCCCATTCAACTTGCTGCTGTTCCTTGGGATGGTTCTAATAGCCGCATTCCTCTCGATCAATTACTTTGAGGTTGGGGGGCGCATGAAGTATGGGACACCCGCTGTATTTGCGGCGATAGCGACAATACTGCTTGGAATCTCCCAATACGCGCCTTCGCTCTTTGCAGGAATAATCGCAAACATCTATCTCCTAGCAATATCGCTAGCGATACTTGCAGTCACGTTGGTGCTGCAGCTTAGGAAAAACAGGTACGCAAACCATCTCTCCATACTCTGGCTTATTATGTCGATAAACCTGCTAGGCATTGCGAATTACCCAAGCATATTCGGCTCACAGAGCATGCTGCAGTACGTTGCGAGCTCGGCAGGCGCTCTGCCCCTGCTTGTCATAACAACGGTTGGTGGTGCGGCGGTTGCACTCTCGCTTGCGGTTTTGATATATGTTAGCTACATCAGGAAGGATGTTGCTTACTAAGGGCACATTTAAAAAGTTTAACGGGCAAATTAATCTGCATCAGAAACTGCTTCTTATGCCTCAGTAGCTCAGTGGTAGAGCGCTTGTTTTGTAAACAAGAAGTCGGGGGTTCAATTCCCTCCTGGGGCTTCCTACTAGTTCTATAGGGAAAAGTTTTATAGGTCTTAATCTTAAACTAAGTGTGATGAGATATTATTTATCATCGTATAAAATTGGAAACAAGGCAGACAAGTTAAAGAAAATGATTCCGAAAGGAACGAGTATTGGGCTTATTCCAAATGCCTTAGATTATGTAAAACTTGAGATAAGAAGAGAGCGTAACCAAAAAACTATGAAAGAATTGACCGACATTGGAATAAGTGTTAAGATGCTGGACCTTCGCAGATATTTTGGGAAGGAAAAAGAATTAAAGAAGAAAATATACGATCTTGGAGGAATTTGGGTAAGGGGAGGAAACACATTTGTTTTACGGCAAGCAATGAGATTGAGTGGCTTAGATAAAATACTTAAAAATATGAAGCGGGAAGATTTTCTCTATGCAGGTTATAGTGCAGGGGGATGCGTTTTAAGTCCCGACCTTGAGTATTTACAAAACGTAGATGATCCGACTATTACCCCTTACCGCACAAAAAAAGTGATTTGGAAAGGATTAGGATTAATTGACTACGCGTTTTTGCCACACTACAAATCAGACCATCCTGAATCAGAAGAGATAGATAAAGAACTTGAATATTGCAAAAAAAATGGCATCCCGTTTAAAACGCTTAGAGACGGCGAGGTAATAATTATCTAGTAAGTCGCGGATTCACAGCCCAATCGGGCATATTTTCACTTGTTCTTATTATGCTTCTTTTCCACCAATCCACTTCTTGCTTCTCTAATCTTGTCTCTGGCAGCAATAAACTTGCTGTAATCCTCTATTGTGACTATTTTTCGATCCTCTATGATGCGATGGGTGTCCTTTGAGAACCCATATTTTTTCAATGTTGCATCGTAGAGCTCATTAAGCCCCTTCCTCTGATATTCGACCAGATCCCTTACAGTATCTGCCATATCCACCCCCTGGCCCCCGCTCGCATATAGGTTCGGGCCGTATTCGGCGGCCTCTATGTATATCTGGATACTCATTATCTTGTCCCACTCCTGCTCCGTGACCTGCCCAAGAATATTGAGCCCGTCGCTCGCGTTCGGCAGCATTGAATTTTGCCCTCTGTGGAGCAGTGATTTGAGTTCGCTTACTAGTTTCATAATATCAACATGCTATTCTCGGCCCAGTTTGGAAAGTATCTGCTTGACGGTTGTCACTTCAAGAGTTGCCAACATTGTTTTAGAAACATTTTCAAGATTGTGCCAGTATCCTATCTCATTGGCAGCCACAGAATCAAATTCCTCACCAGGACTAAAAAATTTGGTGCTAATTTCAGTTCCGTTTTTATCTCTAGCCGTATATTTTAATGATTTCGCGTCCCCCGTAAGGACTTTTATTGTTTCACACAGGGTTCCAGGATGTGCTCTAAGTCCGCTCTTATCGAGATCCTTTAAATCAGCTCCGATAGCGGTATTCTTTTTAGGATCGATTTGAATTATTGCAACACTTTCGTTATCTAACTGAGTAACTACGTGCTTTCTACCGTACGGCCTCTCCTCCCACTGAACTCTGTTTTTAATCTCCATCTTTTCATAGTTATTTGGGCGTTTTTCATTTAAAAGACTAATTCAATGAACGTTTCTAGGGCTTTTTAACCCGCATCACGCCCCCTCCTGAGGTTTTTTTAGCCACCCCACAAAACCAATAAGATAGTTGTTGCCAAATAGGATTATGGCAACAGACCCTGTATGCGGAATGCAGGTCAATGAGGCTGAGTCGAAGCTTGTCTCAGAGAGGTCTGGGAGGAGGTACTATTTCTGCAGCACAACCTGCAAGATTCAGTTTGAAAAGCCTGAAAGAGAGCTAAAAAGCCTGAAAACCGCCCTGCAAATCTCCTGGCCCCTGACAGCAGTTGTTGCGGTACTAACGTACATAATTTCACTTGCGTATGGGAACTACCTGATGTTTGTGCTAGCCAGCATAATACAGTTTTATGCGGGCCAGCGCTTCTACGCGGGAATTATCGATGCTATAAAAAACAGATCGGCAAATATGGACACGCTCATAGCAATCGGTACTAGCGCAGCTTGGCTGTATAGCACGGCGGTGACTTTCGCGCCAGGCGCTTTTGCAAGCGGGGGAGTGTACTTTGATACTTCAACAATCATAATCTCTCTTATACTGACAGGGACATACCTGCAAAGGCTTGCAGAAGCCAGGGCCTCCAGCGCGGTGTCTGCGTTAATGGCCCTGCAGCCAAAGGTCGTCCATACAATAGTCCTTGGCAAAATAGTGGACAGGCCGATTGAGCAGATAAGGGCAGGGGATTTGCTGCTTGTCAAGACGGGCGAGAAGATACCCACGGATTCGGTTGTAGTATATGGCAGCAGCTCGGTTGACGAATCGATGATCACGGGGGAGAGCATGCCGATTACCAAGAGGGCGGGGGACAGCGTAATAGGGGGGACAATGAATGCGACAGGACCTCTTAGGATAAAAGCCGCGAAGGTCGGGGAGGATACGGCACTTTCCCAGATAATAAAGATAGTTGAAGACGCGGCATCAAGCAAAGTGCCAATACAGAAGCTTGCGGACAAAATATCCTCGTACTTTGTGCCGCTTGTTGTGTTCATCGGGATAGTCTCCTCATTGGCATGGTATCTGATAGGTGGGGTGGGATTAAACTTCGCGACGCTCATATTTGTAAGCGTGCTGATCATCGCATGCCCCTGCGCACTTGGGATAGCCACGCCGGCGGCCTTGCTGGTGGCATCCGGCAGGGCGGCGAGGGAGGGAATACTGGTGAAAAGCGGTGAAAGCCTGCAGAGGGCAAGCATGGTTGATGTTGTGGTTCTTGATAAGACCGGAACGCTCACAAAAGGAAAACCTGAGGTTACGGACATAATTTCAGTATCGGGAGATAGTACACGGAAGATATTGAGATTTGCAGCCATTGCAGAAACAAACTCGGAGCACGTTATTGGAAAGGCGATAATCGAGAAGGCGAGTAAAGATAAAATCAGGTTTGAATTTCCAAAAAAGTTCACTTACAAGCAGGGCAGTGGTGTAATCGCTTTGGACAGAGCGGGCAGGAAGATAACGGTAGGCAACAGGGACCTGTTTGGTAAAGGGCAATTGGAGCATTTGGAGAAAGAGGCCCAAAAGATGGAATTGCAGGGCAAGACAGTGCTTATTGTTGGAGTTGGCAAAGAGGTGATTGGGATCATAGCGCTTGCGGATGTGCTCAAGGAGGACAGCAGGAGGGCGATAGCCGCTTTGAAAAGCATGGGCAAAGAGATATGGCTCATTACCGGGGACAATGAGAGGGTCGCAAATGCTATTGCAATGCAGCTTGGCATAAAAAATGTAATGGCGCACACAAAGCCCAAGGACAAAATGAGGAAGATAAGCGAGCTGCAAAAGCAGGGCAAGAGGGTAGCCATGATAGGCGACGGGGTAAACGATGCACCTGCCCTGACGAGAGCGGACATAGGCATAGCGATAGGTGCGGGCACCGAAGTGGCAATACAGGCCGGGGGGATAATACTGGTGAGGAACAGGGTCTACGATGCCGTTGTTGCACTGGAGCTGGGAAAAATGACGATGAGCAAGATAAAGCAGAACCTATTCTGGGCTTTTGGGTACAACATAATACTTATTCCGGTGGCGGCAGGAGCGCTCATACCTATTTTCACCACGAGTGTCTACAACTTTCTGCCGCTGCTTGCCGCGCTCGCTATGGCCTTTAGCTCTGTGACAGTGGTTGCAAATTCGCTGCTTCTGGCAAGGGCAAAATGAAGATATTTAAACGTAAAGGTTGCAAGTCCAATGTGAGCAAATGGCTGCATTCTCCCAGATAAATGTAAAGGCTGCGGCAATAACCGGGGCAGCTGTAGGATTGCTGTGCTGGCTTTTGGGCGCAGGAATAGGTTTTAGCGGCATGCCAATGTACGGATTCTTAAATGGCGGCATGATGGGATACTATATGATGGGCTCTTCCGGCTACGCGGTTCTGTACCTGATAACGCTTGGAATTGTTGGAGCAGTTGTCGGGGCAATTATCGGCTTTGTGTACAATTGGGCATTGAAGCTCAAATAATGAATATTGTTTGGCGATTTTATGGAGGATTACACCTGTCCCATGCATCCCAAAGTCCACTCCAAGAAAAGGGGGAAATGTCCAGAATGCGGAATGGATCTCATCTTGTCCAAAAAGTAGAGGAGGGATCTTAAAGCACATAAAAGCACTCCCCGAAAGCCACTTCATTTTAAATACGAGAAACTCTAGGGGATAGTACTATGGCGTGTGAATGTGCTAGCTGCGGTAAGCAGATCGAGAAGGACGGGTACTGCTGGGTGTGCAGCGAATGCTATGGGATCTATTGCACTGATTGCGGATATATTGGAGGGGTTGATTCGGACACCAACAGCTGCGACTGCCCAAACTGCAAGGAATCGATGAACTACACAACCTGCCAGAGCTAGATCTTATGCTCGCTGTTTGCGGGACCTGCCGCCCTTTTGATTTGGTAGTCAACCAGCTCGTTATTGGTTTACATCCCGATAGGAATCGCATTTAAGAGGATTGCTAGGCAGTCACTAATTAATAAAAATCATGTCCTTAAAGGAGCTACGAGGGTCGCAATCCCGCTTTGGGTTATCTTGTACGTCGTTGAGACCTCAGATCCCGTTATCTCGCCAAGGTTTTGGACGTCGCCCCTCTTCTGCAGTTTTTTAAGAGCAAACTTCGCAGAATCTATGTGTTTAAGATCCGATTCATCAAATAGCATTCCCTGCTGCTTTGAGCCGTACGCCAAAATTTGGACTTCTGACTTTTCTGTGTTTTGCTTATTCTTCATTTTCCCACAAACAATATTCCGTTTTTGGAATTTAAATTCTTGATTCATCGAGCGTTTTGTCCTATTGCATTACCTCCACAAGTTTATCTCGCCCTTTAGCACCCTGTAGAATTCTTATCTTTGACTTGGCAATACCGAAATGCTCTGCAAGAATCTCGATAAGCATCTTGTTTGCCTTATCCTTGGTTGCTGGTGCAGCTACCTTCACGGCATAGTTTCCCTCGTCCAATTTTGTGAGGATGGAAGCTCGTGAATTTGGGGTTACACGTACATTTATTTTCATAATATATTCACTCGCTTCTAAAAGTTTTTATAGTAATTCGTGAAGAATAAGATTGGTAAGTTTATGCCGGAACTCAGTGGACTGAACGTTGTCGTTACGGGGGGAGCAGGATTCATAGGCAGCAATCTGGCAGAGCGCCTTTCTAAGGAGAACAACGTGACGATAATCGACACTCTCCACAGCGGCTCGCTTGAGAACCTAGAGGCAATCAAGGACAAGGTCACTTTCATCAAGGCAAGGGCAGGGGAAATCGAAAAATTCGCCAAGGCGCCTGATCTAATCTTTCATCTCGGGATGTACTCCTCCACTCCGATGTACAGGGAGGACAACATGAGGGTGGCAGAGGTCGTAGAGGACTCTGTGAGACTCTTTAGATATGCCGCGGATAAAAAGGTAAAGGTGGTCTTCGCCTCCTCCTCGTCAATCTACAACGGCCACAAGATGCCGTACAGGGAGGAGTCTTTTCCATTTGTGACAGATTTTTACACAGAGGCGCGATATTTTGCCGAGCGAATCGCGGAGCTCTACCATAACATGGAGGGGCTTGACGCAATCGGCCTGAGGCTCTTTGCAGTATACGGGCCCCACGAGCGCGCCAAGAAGACATTTGCAAATCTGGTAAGCCAGTTCATGTGGTCGCTTCTTGAGGACAAGCCACCGATCGTCTACGGCGACGGGACGCAGACAAGGGACTTCACGTACGTTGACGACATAGTCGACGCCTTCCTGCTCGCAACAAGGCAGAGCGGATACGACGTCTTCAATGCGGGAACCTCGAAGAACTACACGATGAACGAGCTGGTCTCAAAGCTCAATGCGGCGATGGGCAAGAACATCGCTCCGAAGTACATAGAGACCCCGATCAAGAACTACGTGACAGGAACTCTTGCAGACACCACAAAGTCGGAGAGGGTGCTCGGGTTCAAGGCAAAGGTTACCCTTGATGAGGGAATTGAAAGGCTACTGGGGTACTACAACTACGGCAAGGGGCAGCAGTAAATGCTCCTACAGCTTCTTCTCTACCCTCTTGAGGTCCTTCTTTATGATCTTCTCCTCCTTCACCAGCTCCCTCTCCCCTGAGCGGACCAGCCTTCCGAAAAACGGGCCGAATATGAAACCCAGTGCGAAGATTACCGCGCCGATTGAGACGAACGCCAGGACCGACGCAAGCAGCTTGCCTAGAACTGTCACAGGAATGGTTGTTGGGCCCTCTGCGGTTGCGAGCATACTCATGAAGTAGAAGGAATCTATGTAGGAGTATCCCTCGACATAGTGGAACGCGATAGTCCCGAAGAACATTATCCCAAAGACGAGCAAAAACGCGAAGAATGCGCGCCTGTAGATCGAATGGTGATGGTAGTGCACGTGCGCCTTCCCGAAGAACAGCTCTCCCTCCTCCTGCAGACTCATGAGAATCTATACGCATGATTGATTTAAATATTCTACATAGCAGTTGGGAATTGGTTCCACCGCCAGCCAGCGATTAGTTTATTAATATATTATTACCTATCAATAACAGATAAAGGTGTTATTTTGAGAGGATCAGACACATTAGTAAACTGTGACCAGTGCGGAAGGAGAGTACCAAGCGTTAAGGCCGTTGCATACGAGAAGAGGATCAGCTTCGGAACGGAGCTCCACAATGCAAACGACGTCAGATTTCTTACGAGCAGAAAGGTGTACTACTGCATAAGCTGCGCAAAGCACAAGGGAATATTCGAGAAGAAGAAGGAGCAGGCGGAGCGCGCTGCGCACAAATACGACTGAATGGTTGAGACATGGCGACGAATCCTGACGAACTTTTGATCTTCAAGCTCAGGGGAATGGGCAAGAAGGCAGAGAAACCGCAGGAGACTAAGGCCATCGAGCAGCCAAGGCCGCAGGTCCAGCAGCCAAAGCCCATTTTTGCTCCAAAGCCAACCCCCATAGCCACGCCAAAGCCTGCGCCGACCCAAAAACCTGCAGAGGCAACCAAGGAGGAGGCGAAGAGGCCGGTTCTCGGAGGATTGTTTTCGTCTACCCAGTCCGCCCCAGAAAAGCCAGTAGTCCAGAAAATGGCAAGGGAGGAGGTGGAGCAGCAGATGGTCGAGAGCGTCTTCAAGAAGCAGACATTTAACGACGAGTCAAGGCCATCTGGGCTTGAGATAGCGAGGAAGAAGGGCGGCAGAACCGAGGCGGAGAGCATGGAGGCGGCAAAGGGACTCACGTGCATTAACCACCCATGGAGGCCGGCATACGGGGTGTGCGACTACTGCGACAGGCCGTTCTGCTACGCGGATCTGGTAGAATACGACAACAAGTTTTACGACTTAGAGCACATCGACAACGTCGCAGGAAAGGCGCCAAGGACAAAGAAGCCCGCAAACAGCTTCATAAAAATCGCAAGCGTGCTATTCATGGTCAACTCGATACTCCTCTTCTACTCGATAATACCGCAGCTCAGCTTCATCTTCAACTACCTTGGCAGCATAGGTCCAAGCAATATTCTCGGCACCTTCGATTCCGCGTACGGGATACCGATCTTCAATTTGACGATCAGCATCTTCGGGTTCCTCGCAGGGATACTCGTTATACTTGCCGAAGAGAGGGGAATATTCTTAAGCGGACTTGTAGGGACCCTCATACTTGTCGGGGCGAGCTTCGAGTACCTAAACAGCTATTTGCCTTACCTGCTTGTCGTCAGCCTAGTAGCCCTCACGACGATCATCTTCCTGGCATACGGAAGGGTGAGTTCCACGACAACATCGTACGCGACGGACATAGTGGCCCCGGACATAGACTGGCCTAGGATAGAGACATTCTAATTTTGAAAGGGCGGAAAATGAAAAAAACAAAACCATATATGATGTATTTGAATGCCAGGATGCAGAGTATATCTCACGCTACCAAGAAAGGGTAAATAAATATGACAATGGTAACACAAGAAACTGTGAAACAGCAAAGGCCAATTGAAGCAAGATTGGCAGACGTGAATAACGAGCTCACCCACAAGGTGGCTGAACTGCTAAGGACAAACGTTAAAACCAAGGATCTGAGAGAGCCGATATCGGCCAGTGTTCAGGAGATACTGAGAATTACAAAGAAGAACAAGATAGTGGTCATAAAAAGATTCCCGACTGTTTCTGCGACAAATGACCAGTTCCATCTGCTTGAGATAGACTCGACAAAGAACAGGATCGTATTTGCGACGCTCATGTCCCACCAGAGGAGGAACAGGGGACTTTTGGTGGAATTCGATTCAACCGGAAAGAAGCTGACAATAGACAGGACAAAGGTCGCGGAGCTGGCCCAGATGATGGAAATAAGCAACTCCAGAAATAAGGTCAAGGAGCTCGTAAAGAAGCTTGAGATGGACAGATGGAGAGCAGTGTCTTCTGTGCAAAAAAGCGAAGATAGCACATTTGTGGATTTGATAAGGTAAACGAGAAGACTATTTTTACTTGAACCTTATCGTGTCTAGGTTCATCGGGGCCCTGCCCTCGATGTGCAGCCTCTGGCCGATTGACCTTGCCAGATCCTCGCACTTCGACTCCTCGCCGTGCATCGTGAACACCTTCTTCGGCGTAGGCCTTATGTTCTCGGCGAAGCTCATCAGCTGCCTTCTGTCGCTGTGCCCCGAGAATCCCTCGATGTTTTGGACCTGCATGTCGACCTTGAAGTTGTGCAGCTTGCCGTTCTCGTCAGGAAGGGGTATCTCCTTTAGCCCTGACTGGAGCCTTCTTCCAAGTGATGCTGCGCTGTTGTAACCGACGAACAGAAGGGTGTTCCTTGCGTCGTCGCATAGCGCCTTGAAGTACTCGACGCTCACTCCCCCGTTCATCATTCCTCCGCTGGCAAGTATGACTGCCGGGCCCTTGTCCACTATCTCGGACCTCTCCCCCTTGGCGACCTCGAAGATCTCGCTCTCAAACGGCGATCTGTTGCTAAGTATTCTGTGCTGGAGGTTTAGCTTTAGGTACTCAGGGTATGCGGTGTGGATCGCGCTCGCCTCAAGGAGCATTCCGTCCAGATATACCGGGGCGTCCAGCTTGTACTTTGGGTTGTTTGCAAAGAAGGCCTCTAGCACGAGCATTATCTCCTGCGATCTTCCGATTGCAAAGAGCGGGATCAGAACCTTCCCTCCGCTGTCCACCGCCCTCTTGATCGTGTTGACCAAATTGACCTCCGCATCCTGCCTGTTGACCGAGATGTCGCTCTGCAGGCCGTTTGTACTCTCAAGGAAGAGCGAGTCTATCCTCGGGTACTTGGTGTCTGCAGGGTCGAGGAGCCTTGTGAAGCCGAACTTGAGGTCGCCGCTGTGGACGATGTTGTACATTCCCTCGCCTATGTGGAGATGCACCGTTGCGCTGCCGAGTATGTGGCCGGCGTTGTGGTATGTGAGCTTGATCTCGTCAGTTACGTTTGTGACCTCGTGGTAGTCCCTTGTTATCATATGCGAGAGCATCTTGCGGACGTCCTTCTCATCGTAGAGAGGCGTCCCGCCGCTTCTCTGCACCAGCTTTAGGTAGTCGAAGTGGAGCAGCGCGATTATGTCCCTTGTTGGGGGCGTGCAGTAGACCGGGCCCTCGTATCCGAACTTGAAGAGGTATGGGACGAATCCGCTGTGGTCCATGTGCGCATGCGTGAGTATTATCGCGTCTATGTCGTTTATCGTGATGTTTGCCTGGGCAAGATATGGGAACGCCTTGTTCTGGTCCCCGTTGTCCTTGTTCGCATCCGACCCCTTGACCGACGGCTCCGGGCTCAGGCCGCAGTCGATTAGTATCTTCGAGTGGTTGGTCTCAAGCAGAAGCGAGCTTCTCCCCACCTCCCTAAATCCCCCGAGCGCTGTTGCCTTTATCCACTCGCTCTTCATTATGGGCTTGTTTATCTTCTTCCCGACGGCGGTCAAGAACTTCTTTCTGAAAGGGCTTTCCTGGAGCAGCATCTGCCTAACCCCCTTGATTATGTCGCTGTTCATCGTAGGGGTCCTAAACACCCTCGGCACCCACTTAGTCTCAATCACAATTCTCTTTAGCGTCATTCCCCCCTTTCCGATGACAAGCCCTGGCTTTAGGGCCTCGAGGAAGACCTCGCTGAACTCAGGGACAAACCTTATTCCCTCCTCGTTTAGCACCGCCTCCTTCGGAACAATCTCTATGATCTTCTGCTTTGCGGTCTCTGGGTCCATCAGCTTTGTGTTCTCGCTTCTGATTATCAGCTTCTTCTTTACGGTCGCGCTGATGCTCTTCACTATGTTCTCGTCGCTGAAGATGTATGCTATGTCGCGCACGTATATCGCAATGTCAGGCCCCTCGTACTCTGCCTTGATGAATCCTGCATCCTTCGGGATAAGCTCCTCTATTGTCTGAAGGATGTTCTTTGCATTGTCCTGTTTTTCCTTTTGTTCCTCGCTCAAAGAATCACTAAAATCCGAAAAATCATAATCTATCCTTGCCGTGGGTTTTTCTCGAACCTGTCATTATCGTATTTTCAACTATGCTCAAAAAAGCCATTTGGTTCCCTGTGTTCGAGTGGGCAGCTTACTTTGCCATCTCATCTACTTCCTCCTTGGAGTACTCCTTGTAGCCCGCCTTTGTTATCGCAATCACGTGGATCCTGTCGCCGGTTGCTGTGTCCCTCTTCATTGCGATCTTCAGCGCCTTGACGGCGTGCTTTGACATCTCCTGGGTCGTCTTTCCAGGCTTATAAACATCCTCCAGGTATCCTAGCGCCACAGGCGATCCGCTTCCGGTCGATGTGAACTTCGACTCTGCGATGTATCCGCCCATCAGATCTAGGCTGAATAGCTCAGGCGTTCCGTTGTTCATTCCGCCCAGCAAAAGCTGCACGAAGAACGGCATCATCTTGTTCTCCTGAAGCACAAGAGAGAGAAGCGATGTCGCTGCCGTTGGTGAGAGCGGCCTTCCCTCGTTCATCTTGAAGAGCTCGTTTTGCGCCCTTAGCATCTTTACAATGTACTGTGCGTCTCCGACCCCTCCTGCAATCGTCATTCCCAGGCCCTCGTCTATCCTGTTGACCTTGACCGCCTCAGAGCTTGCGAGGAACGTGTCCGCGCTGGCCCTTGAGTCAGCTCCGAGAAGTATCCCGTCGCTGCAGACAATGCCTACGGTAGTAGTGCCCTTCAAAATCTTCTCTGAATAGTCCTTATAGTCCATATGGATTCGCCTAGATTATACTAAAATAAGTAAAAAATGTAAAAATTAAACTCCCTTTAAATTATTAAACTACCATTACCTATAAAAGGCTTGCCGTCAATCGACTCGGCGTACGCGAATGTGCGGTACACTTTCGTGATCTTCACGCGATAGCTCTTGCCAATCCTGGTCTTGGTGTTCTTGATGAAGACAATCAAGTTGTTTACCTTGCCTATGCCTTCGCCGTGCGGGTTCTTTGCCGCCACCTTCACATCGTATGTCTCCCCTTCGTTCAGGTTCTCTTCCATGTTTATCCACTCCCATTTCGCACACTATAGGCCCCAGGCCCCAAGTGCGCTTTCCAAATGGAGATAAACGAGGGGAGTATTTAAAGCTGGTGTGCAAGAATGTCAAATGACGAAGGCACTTATTCGCGTAAGACCTTTCCGACCGTGTCACTCTCCAAATCCCGGACTATGTCATCGATTTTCTGTGCTCTTTCTGTTTGAATGTTTTGCTTTTTTGTTGCGCTGAAACTGTTAATTAGGTACTTAATCTCGCTATTGCTGTAGTCCACTGCACGCTTTCCATGGGTGTCCTTTATTTGCGCATCTGCACCATTATCAAGAAGAAATTTGACAACATTGGTATTGGAATTAATCACAGCTAAAATAAGCGGAGTATGCCCATAATTGTCGCTTTCGTTTATATCTGCATTGTGCTCCAAAAGCTCTTTTATTACAGGAATATATTCTTCCACTGTAGCTGCCATTAAGGCAGTAAATCCTGATTCGGAGCGTACTTTAGGATTTGCACCGCGTTCTAAGAGCATCTGTACGATATTAAGATGGCCATGATTTGCGGCCATCATAAGCGCGGTCCAGCCGCCTTTTTTCCTTATTTCTGTAATTGCACCGTTATCCAAAAGCGACTTTGCAATTTGAATATGGCCGCTACTTGCACAGGCCATAAGAGCGGTCATGCCGAAGCCATCTTGGTGATTCATATCAGCCCCTTTGCTAATTGCAAGTTTAACACGGTCTAGGCTTCCGACACTCACTGCGCTAAGCAGCTGTTCGTTCATTGATTTCTTCATCAGCTTTATTGCCATAACTATCCACAACTTTTCTCAACGTCGCTTTCTAGTCCGTTTATTATGTCCTGGATGTTATCTTTGCGAACCGCCTTCTCAAGAACGGATTTGGCTTTTTCCAGATCGCCAGGAGCGGAAGAGATGCGGTTAAAGTATGAATCAATAAGCAGTTTAATCTCTTTGGCCATCTTTTTGTTTTTTGGGCCCTTAAGGCTTAGGCAATAATCCATCGCGGTGCGGTCACTTGAGCTTTGCAAACTTGGATTCGCGCCCTGCTCGAGCAGAAACCTGACTACCTCTATATGCCCGCCCATCACTGCCACCATCAGGGGAGTCCAACCGTACATTCCGGTACTATTTATGTCTGCTCCTTGCGAAAGAACGTCCTTGACCTGCGAAAGCAAACCTGATTGCGCCCACTTGCGCAATTCTTGGTTTAAGACGTTTACAGGCCTTTTATTAGCAATCTTATTCATCATCAACACTAACGATACTATTTCAGAATTTTTCATATATAAACAGTCCACAAAATTGCAGAATAATGAGGAAGTATTGTGGATTTGCAATGCTGTCCAGACGATATTACTTGCCCATCTTTTTTGCGTACAGCACTCCTAGCTCGCCGTTTTGGGGCGTAAGGAACTCGATTTTGAAACCTAGGGAGGTGAGCTGCTTTTCAAGGACACTACTCCCATGGTGGTACTCTATTATTATCTGGTCGAATTTTTTGAGTGACTGGCCCAGATTTTTGAATAGGGAGTATTCGCAGCCCTCGCAGTCAACCTTTAGGACCGTGGCCTTTTGCCCCACAAGCGAAGGCTTGTATCCGCTCAGATAGAGCGTCGCATTCTTTATCCCGTTCCTTTTCAGGTTTTCCTTGCTGATCTTCCAGCGCCCCGCGTCCACCTCGAAGCCGTAGATGTGCCTTGCGCCCCTGACCGAGAAGTATGTTGCGGTGTCGCCTATGCTTGCCCCAACGTCCACCACCACCTTCCCCTTCACGTCCAGCTTTTTGTACACCTCCTTGACAAACACCTCGTTTAGGGGGAAGGGGGCCCAGTTTATGTACTTGAACCTAAGCTGCCTGCCGCCACATTTTAGGAGCAGCTCGTCGCCCCTTCGCCTTATCTTGCCGCGAAGCAAAATGAGGCTTGGGAGCAGGTAGTAACCGAGATAGTTTGTGAGCCGTGTTATTAGTTTTGACATTCAATCATCACTCAAAGGCGCGCGGCAGACTGCAACAAAAGCTATCTCTGGAAGGTCACGTTTCTTACCCCGAAGTTAAGGTAAGGGTTCCCCTGCACCGCAGCAGTGTTGTTTGCGGTCACCAAAAAGAGCTGGTTTATCCCCTTGCTAAGCGAGAGCGTCGTGTTGTACTGGCTTGGGGCTGTGGAGAGCGTGAATGAGGCAACCTGGTTTGTAGGGGAGTTGAGGTAGAAGATCAGCGGGGCTGAGGAGCCCAGATACGAGGCAGCGGTGAAGTTCATCTTTACCTTGGTGTCGTTCGTGGAGTATATGTCAATTGCCCTCACGTTTGGGCCCCACCAAAGCGAGCCGAATGTTGAGTTGCATGTGAACTGGTTTGCGCACAGCGTGTATCCTGCGGCCCATGTGCCTGCGGTATAGGATACTATCTGCGGGTGGAAGTGGCTTGTCGCATTCTTGGTGGAGAACACAATAGTCGTGTTGTCCTGGTATGAAGGCAACCCGAACACCGAGACGAGGTAGCTGCCCAGCGTTGTCAGCTCTGAGGTGTTGTACGCCTGTCTTATTATGGAGATGAACGCGGAGTTGTAGTTGATCAGCCAGAAGAGCGTGACGTTGCTGTAGTTCTCAAGTATGGGTGAAGGGTAGACAAAGCCCTGGCCACTCTGCAGATAGCTTGCGCCCACTGTGAGCGGCATCGTGAGAGACGGAAGCAGCTCGGTCTCATTCACCCTTGAGGTGTACCCGCTTATTATCGGCTTGTGGGTTGCGGTCTGGTAGTACATAGAGAGTCCTAGGTAGAGCTCAGGGAAGTAGTTGCTGCTGCTCTGTATCGCAGGGATCATGACGACACTGTAGTTTCCAGGTATCTGGCCGATCTCATAGTAAGCGTGGGGGATAGTAGGTGTCGCAAATGCGGCGCCTATGAACTGGCCTGAGAGAGGTATGCCTGCGTACTCGATAAGAATTATGAGCGCAATCACTGCAGCGTACTTCCGCTCTATTCCAAGCATCTGGGGCCGCTTCGCCTTCGCAAGGTCAAGGACCTCCCTAAATCCGTATGCCGCAAGGATTGCAAGCGCCACGGTGAATATCATGTCGAACCTTGCGGGCTCCCTTATTATGTTGAAGAATGGTATCGCCTTGTAGATAAGATATATTGAAGGGATTCCCGAAGGCGCCGCCGTTGATGCGGAAGCGGGCAGGCTGCCGAGCTGGATGTATGGACCAAGAGAGAGGAGCCCAAAGAGCACAAGCGCCGCAATCCAAGGGAGGGTGTTTGCGAGCTTGTTCTTCTTTTTCTCATACCAGATTCCTAGTGCTGCAAGTATCATCGCCGCGTATCCAAGGTATGAGATTCTCTCAATCGGATCGATGGAGTATATTGAGCTGTATGATCCCGATAGCCACGAGAAGAGGTTGTTGTAGGGGCTTGGCAAAAGGAACGATGCGACAGGGTCGCTCCAGAGCATGTTGTGGCCTGCGTCGTTTAGCGCCGAGCCTGCGGAGCTAAGCACCCCATTTGTGAATGCGCCGGAGATTGGGATCAAAAACGGTGAGCCCAATATTAGTACTAATATTCCCATCACTACGAATGAAATTGCGAACTCTTTGTTTAATATTAAAGAACGTCTGCTCTTGCTTATCGCATATATTGCCAAGAGCATTATAACAAATAATGCAGTTATTATTCCCTGCTCTGGATCCCCCATGAAGAGAAGAAATACAAAACTCACCGCTGCGGCGAGAGAGTAGATCAATTTCTTCTGATTTATCATTCCGAGTACCTTTTCCCCTTTCATCATCGCTGCAGAACGTACTGCATCACCTAAGGAATCAGGGGTCTTTTCATGTATCATTTTTAGGAAGAAAAGTATGAAGAGCGGAAGGAACTCGATGTTGGTCCAGTTGATGTGGCCGCCGAACGCCTGCGCAAGGTGCATTGGGCTGAACGCGAAGATTATTCCTGCGATGAATGCGGCGTACTTGTTTTGCACAAGGTAGTCGGCGAGCAGGTACATGAAGAATCCGGAGAGCATGAATGCGAGGAAGAAGATAACGTTGTATGAGAAGAGAAGGCCGCCTAGCTGGAACGGGAAGCTCAGGTACGCTGAGATTGGCGAGAGGGTCTGGGTGACAAGACTGGCCCCGACCGGATAGTAGAGCATCGGCGTGAAGTAGATTGAGGTGTGAAGGGTGAATGTCGCGTAGTTGACCCACCACATGTTCCAGAGGTTCTGGTAGAGATCGCCTGCGCCGTTCACTGTTGTGCTTGCGATATGCACGGTGATCGGCCAGAAGACTACAAGCGCTATCGCAAGATAAATCAGAAGTATGGGAAGGTACTGCCTTGCGCCGGCGACGAGCTGCTCGCCGAATGAGGCCTTAGAGTTTTTTTCTTCCATGATGATCAGTAAGTTAAGGTATATTCAATAAATAGTTCTTTAAACACCAAGTGCTTTATAGAATTGCAACTTAACAGATTAACTGCGAAATAAAAATATTTAAACCCGATTACAAGGCAGTTCCATGAAGACCAAACAGGAATCGATAGGCAGGCGCGCTACAAGGACATTCTTTGCAAGCGTCGTCGGGAAGTTCGTGGCCGTTTTCATAACAATCGTCGCGTTTGTGGCCATCGCAAGGCTCCTAGGCCCTAGCAACTACGGGATATACACGGTCGCCATAGGGTACGCGACCTTGATAGGCGGCGTGAGCATCTTCGGGATTGCATCCTATTTTGATAAAAACATTGCGTCGCTGAGCTACAAACGAGACGGCAGGGGAATCTCGAAGGTGCTGGCAAACGGATACGCGATAGTCGTGCCCGTTTCGATCATCCTCGCGGCAATAGGAATTGCGCTGAGCGGATATGTTGCAAATAACCTGCTCCAGAACGCGCACATCGAGGCCTTCACCCTGGTTCTCGTCTCGATCGATTTGCTGTTTAGCACAATATGGGGGGCGTCCTTCTCCGCGCTGATAGGATTTGGGAGGGGCAAGCTCGCCTCGATATCTTTGGTCTTGCTTGGCCTAGTGCAACTTGTGCTTGGAATCGCGCTTATTTACGCGGGATATGGGGTGAATGGTGCTATAGCGGGGCTCCTAATCGGAGACGCTGTTGGGTTTTTGCTCACAACTTATTACATCTACGTCGCATTTGAGGAATATGGCAACCTAAAGCTCTCCTTCCCCAATTTCGATGAGATAAAAAGCACCCTGAAATTCGCGCTCCCTGTCGCCTCAAACAACTTTTTGTTGATAGGAGGAGTCAGCTTCGGGACCCTCATCCTAAGCGCATATGCCCCAAGCTACATACTGGGCAACTACGGCACCGCGCTGAAGGGATTGGGGATGATGAACGTCATTTACGGCACGCTTGCGATAGTCCTCATACAGTCATTCTCGACGATCATATCGGTGACCAAAAACCGCAAGAGGATCGAGGAGACCTATAACAAGACAATAGCTTACTCGCTCCTCCTCAATCTTCCAGTGGTCGTCTTTGTGGGGGTTTTTGCAAAGCCACTGGTGTACCTCTTCCTCGGATCGAACTACTCCCTCGCCCCATTTTACCTGCTAATAATCGCAATAGGCACCTCGCTTACGATAATAAACTCGTTCACATCCAGCTTTTTCATCGCATCCGGAAAGGTGAAGAAGCTGATGAGGATATCGTTGATGTCGGTCATTGCGCAGGTGGCGAGCTTGCTGCTGCTGGTTCCAAACTTCACTGCGGTGGGCGCTCTGGTCGCGCTTTATATAATAGGTAACACTATCACATTCCTGCTGTTTGTCAGAGGACTGAGAAAGGATTTCGAGATAAGAATGGAATACAGAAAGCTGCTTGAGATCTTCGTGGCTAGTCTGGTGCTCGGAGCGATCGTCTCGGGCCTGCTCGCCATACCCGGGAATGTGCTCGAGCTGGCCGCGGGATTTGTTGCCATTGTGCTAATCTATCCACCGCTACTTGTGCTGTTTAGGGCGGTGGACAAGGACACGTTTGATGAGCTGATCCACCTCATAAATAACATACCGATCGTGAGCAGTGCCATAATCCACCTGGACCGGTACGCAGGGTTCTTCATAAGGCTCCTTGACGCAAAGAGTTGATCACTTGAAATACGATGACACCACAATAGTCCTCCCGACATACAACGAAGGCAAGAACATCGGCAAGCTAATCGGCATGCTGCTAAAGTCTTACCCAAACATCAGCGTGCTTGTGGTTGACGACGGCTCAAAGGACATGACGCGCGAGGTCGCAAGGAAGATATCAAAGCTCTACAAAAATGTAAAACTCTTTGACAGATCAGAGGAGGAGCTGGAGAGGGGACTCACAAACAGCATAGTGGATGGGCTGCTTCTCGCCAAGACAAAGTACGCGATAGTCATGGACGCGGACCTGCAGCACCCCGCCGAAAAGATTGCGGACATAAAAGAGGCACTTGGAAGGAGAAACAAGATCGTTGTGGCGTACAGGGCGGAGGTGCCGGGATGGGCGCTCTTTAGGTGGATCGTATCGAAATCACTGATAAAGATCGCTTATGGTGTGCTTGTGATCAAAAACGGGAGCAGATGCAGGGACATCTTCTCAGGTTATTTCGGGATAGAGACAGCTTTCTTCAAGAAGATTTACCAGAGCAACAAGAGCAGATTCGTTGGGGAAGGATACAAGGCGCTATTCGACCTGTTGAAGTGCCTCAGAAGCGGCTCGGTGAAAATCGCAGAGGTGCCATACACATTCCACATCAGGACCGCCGGGGAGTCGAAAGCCTCATCGAAGCAGGTGATCGCCCTCTTCAGATCGTTCTTCAGCTGATTCTCGGACGGAAAATAGGCCAGTGGAAACCTTTTTATATCATCTTAATGTATTATAATGTTATAACATTATACAACAAGTGAGTGATTGGCGGGCAAGAGGGGGGCTGTAAAGAGAAAGTACACGACCATCACTATACCTGCCCCGCTCTTTGAGAAGATGACGCAGAGCATAAAGGGAACCGGCTTCTCATCGGTCTCGGACTACGTTACATACATACTCAGGGAGACTACCGCAAAGCTCAACGACGCAAAGGCAAACAGGGGGAAGGGCAAGCCTGATGAGGACGAGATAATAAAGAAGCTCAGATCGCTAGGTTACGTTTAAGTGGTTTCATGAAGACAAACGATGATTTCAAGAGTGTTGCAGAGAGGCTCTGGAAGGACCAGAGCGAGGCGAACTGGAAGGCGCTCGCCTCATCCCTCAAGAAGGGGAACGTGAAGTACTACAAGGTGTTCTTCGAGAAGAAGAGCAAGCTGAACAAGATCGAGGACCTGCGAAAGTCCTACGCAGAGCTCTACGACCCAAAGTACAGAAGCGTGGCGAAGGTGCCGATCTTCAAGAAGGGAAAGGCTGGAATGGAGGGGGCGACGATATACCTCAAGGGGCTGATGGTGAACAACAGAGAGTGATATTATGATAAAACAAGACCTGAAGAGTTTGGAGGAGAAGAGCATATACGTGATCAGGGAGGCGAAGATAAAGTTCTCTAAGATCGCCGCGCTTTGGAGCATGGGAAAGGACTCGACCGCGATGCTCGGGCTTGCAAGGAAGGCATTCCTTGGAAAGGTTCCGTTCCCGGTGATACACATTGACAACGGGATCGATTTCCCCGAGACGTATCAGTTCAGGGAAGAGCTCACAAAGAAGTGGGGGCTTGACCTGATTGTCGCAAAGAGCAAGATAAAGCCGGAACTATCCGGATTCGCATGCTGCGGTGCAAACAAGACGGTCGAACTGAAGAAGGTGATGAAGCAGTACGGATTCGACGCGCTGATCGTCTCGATTAGAAGGGACGAGCACGGAATCCGCGCAAAGGAGAGGTACTTCTCGCCGAGAAACGAGAAGTTCAAGTGGAACTACAAGGACCAGCCTGCCGAGCTCTGGGACGACTACTCCTCAAAGCTCGACAACAAGGGGCACGTGAGGATCCACCCGCTGCTCGACTTCAACGAGATCGACATCTGGAACCTCACGCTGAAGAACAAGATACCTGTAAACCCGCTCTACTTTGCAAGGGACGGCTATAGGTACAGGAGCCTTGGATGCACACACTGCACAGTCCCTCTCAAGTCGAACGTGAAGAACATCAACGGCATAATCAAGGAGCTCTCGACAACAAAAATCGAGGAGAGGGCCGGAAGGGAGCAGGACAAGGAAAAAGAATATGTTATGCAAAAATTGAGAAGTTTGGGTTATATGTAGTGATACAGTGCCGTCGATTAAAAAATCAAAAAACAGTAAACACCATGAGAATTACTTGAAATACAAAAAGTATTACATAAAATACGGGAAGGAAAATTCGGGAATCTATTACAAAAAAAATAGAGAGGAAATTTTAGAAAACAAGCGCATCCATTATAGAAAAAATAAACTTGAGATCTTAGAAAAGGCCAAGTTATATTATTCCAAAAACAAAGAAAATAGAAAAAGGTACAATAAAAACTACAGAATTAAAAATTTGGAAACGCTTAAGAAACGCGATAGAACTTACTATTGGAAAAACAGGGCAAAAATTAGAGATTACAAGATAAAAAATTCTGCGAAGATTGTTTTGCAAAGAAAAATCTACAAAGAGGGGATAAGACAAGATATTTTGTCCCACTATTCTAATAGCATCGTACCAAAATGTAAGGAGTGTGGAGAAAAAAATCGTTTATTGTTGACGATAGACCACATAAATGAAAATGGAGCAAAAGAACGAAGAGCGTTAGGGAAAAAGGGGGGGATCGAATTTTACATTTGGTTAAAAAGAAGAGACTACCCCTCTGGATATCAAGTACTCTGTTACAATTGCAACTGGTTAAAGAGGTACAACAATAAAGAAACTACACGCTCTAAGTACAGTAAAAAAATAAAAATAGACCTTCTATCGCACTACGTAGACAAAGATAAAAAAGTTAGGTGCTCACAATGTGGCGAAGAAAGGCTAGACTTGCTTACCTTAGACCACATTAAAGGAGGTGGACACATTGAGCAACAAAAGCTTGGTTTGAAGGGTACAGAATACTACAGATATCTTGCAAAAAGAAATTATCCACCGGGTTTTAGAATATTATGTATGAACTGCAATGTTTCGGCTGCGCGCGCTACAATTTCAATGATGAAAATAGGTGTATAAAATGATTGTAAAAAACATAACTCTATTGGGACACAAAGACCATGGTAAATCGACTTTAATAGGCAGCTTACTTATTCAAACAAAATCTGTTACGGAAGCGAGGATAAATGAGGCAAAAAAGATAGCTAAAAAATTTGGCAGAAAGTTCGAGCCAGGCTACATCCTAGACAGCTTCTCTGAGGAGCGAGAGCAGGAGATGACGATCGACACCACAAGGGCGGAGATGGTCCATAGGGACCTCGCATTCGCATTCATAGACGTGCCAGGGCATGAGGAGCTCATAAAGAACATGATCAGCGGCGCATCCTACGCAGAGATAGCGCTGCTTTTGGTCTCCGCAAAGGCGGACGAGGGAATAAGAGATCAGACAAAGAGACACATATTCATCGCAAGGATGCTTGGAATAAAGAAGCTGATTGTCGCGGTAAACAAGATGGACATGGTTGGATACAACCAGCAAAGATTCGAGCAGATAACAAACGATCTTAGGGGATTCATACAGCGAATAGGGTTCGGGGGATCCGAAGTCTACTTTGTCCCTACTTCGGCATACAAGGCGGAAAATTTGCTGAAGAAGAGCGCAAACATGAAGTGGTACAAGGGAAAGAGCCTGATAGACCTGCTCTATGTGAACGCGAAGATTGAGGACAAGGAGAAGCAGAATGCTCCGCTTAGGATAACCGTTCAGGGGGCAATAGACGCAAAGCAGCAGACACTGGTCGGCAAGGTGGTGAGCGGTAAGGTCAGCATCGGAGAGGAGGTGAGCATACTCCCATTTGCAGCTCAGGCAAAGATAACATCCATCACTGTAAAGGGGAAGAAAACCAAAAAGGCCCAAGTAAACGATGACATTGCGCTAACATTCGACAAGCAGATCAGGGAGAATGTGAGGGGCGCGGTAATAGCAAACAAGAACGAGAAGCCGAAAATGACAAGCACCATAGAGAGTCTGATATTTGTTACAGGGCCGATAAAGAAGAACCTGTCCATAAAGATAAACAGCAACGACGTCAAATGCAAGCGCCTTGAGATCTTAAGGTACC
Source organism: Microcaldota archaeon (assembly GCA_028867335.1). Taxonomy (GTDB): domain Archaea; phylum Micrarchaeota; class Micrarchaeia; order Micrarchaeales; family CABMGC01; genus JAGWGI01. Next base: position 34,980 of record JAGWGN010000012.1, read on the forward strand.
TTGACACTACAACAGGCATGGAGAGCCCTGAGAAAAGGGCGAAGGAGCTTGAGGCGATAGGCGCGAGGCTTGAGCTTGGCACCAAGATACCTGTGGAGAGCTTTGGCTCAGTTAAGGAGCTGGGAAGGTTTGTTTTATACAGTGACAAGAAGTTTGCCGGGATTGGGATAGTCGAGTAGGACCTGGTGCAAAAACGCAATAAAGCGTCAATATTCTGCTAATTTTGATTTTCTTTATATACGAGAAAATCCATAATGACACTGATCCGAGATAAGAGATTTCATGAGGGGGTTGTAAAATGAACAAAAATACATACGCACCAGGCCCGTATATGGATAAGGAGCTTATTAATTCCGCAAAAGTAGGGGACACAAAAGGTGTAATAAAAGCGATTAGAGACGGGGCCAACATTTGGGGGGCAAGGGAAGAAGGATCAGGATATACTGCGCTTATGGGTGCAATACAATTTGGCAAGTTGGAGACAGTGAAGAGTCTGCTAGAATGGGGCGCAGCTGCAGTTATGGAGGTGGAAACCAGTAACGGCACAACAGCGCTCAACTGTGCAGCATCAAATGCCTGCATAAACGGTGATCGATTGGAGATTCTTAGGCTTCTGCTTAGGAACGGCGCTCAGGCCAAAGATAAAAATAAAAATGGGAAAACAGCCAGGGATTATGCGTGTTCTGAGGAAGTAAAAGTATTGCTTGACAAATCGGATCCGTTGTTTTTGAAACTGCAAGAACAGAAAGATGTGCTTGGTAGAAAAGAAGTTTTAAATGAAATAATAAAGGATTTGAACAGCGACACTGATCCAAGAGGGGATATTTGATGGGATTATTCAAAAAAAGTGCGGTGGACGAAGCAAGAAGAGACACAGATAGAGAGCAGAAGGCAAACCAGATTCTGCGCGATGCTTCTAAGGCGGGAAACACTTACATGATTATAAGGGCCCTTAAGGACGGCGCAAACATAAACGCATTTGGAGAGGAAGGAAAAACTGCGCTTATGTTGGCAATAGAGAAAAAGGATGGCAAGGTTAGGAACTTGCTCATGAAAAACGGTGCAAAGATAGATGCAAAGGATAGTGAGGGATGCACCATACTCATGCATGCCGCAGAAGAGAGAGGAGTAGATATAATAAAACTTCTTTTGGAAGAAGGCGCTAGAGTGAATATTTGGGGCAACTCTAGACAAACGCCACTCATCTATGCAGCAAGGGGAGGAAATCTAGGGGTAATCAAGCTGCTAATTGAAAAAGGGGCTGCAATAGATCATGCAGACAAAAATGGATGGACGGCTCTGATGTGGGCTATAATGTATGCTAATGAGGACACCATAAAGCTGCTTTTGGAAGCGGGCGCAAACATCAGGATAGTTGATGTGCATGGCAGGGATGCCCTTACTCTCGCTAGAGAGGGGCAGGAGAATACAACAGACGAGGAGATGATTAGAATCATCAATCTGATTTCAGAATGGAAGATACGTCCTGAGAAAGAAAGGCAGGAGCTAAACCTTCGAAGAAAGGAGAGCGTTGAGGATATAATAAGCGATCTAAATGGAGACGTTGCGGATGAGGCAAAGCAAGATGATTAAAAATAAATCAACTGAGGATAGGATCTATTGGAACCATGAATTGTTTAGCGCAGCGCGAAAAGGACATACGTGGGGAGTAAAAAGAGCGATTTCGAATGGAGCAGAGCTTGAGTTCGAGGACGAGCTTGGCTGGACTGCACTAAAGCACGCTATCCACTCAGAAAATTCCAACTCCGTCAAGGCGCTTCTCCAGGCCGGGGCGGATCCCCGAAACTACCTGCAGTACGTCAGTACAAAAGCGATAGAGAGGCTCTTTGAGCAGTATGACCGGTCACTAAGTAAAGCAAGAAGGCAAAGAGAGGAGCTTGGGAAGCAGGAGAAGCTCAATGAGATAATAGAGGACTTAGAAGATGATTTAAGAAAATAAATGTCCCTCGACAAAGAGGTCAAAATGTT
>JAGWGN010000013.1 GCA_028867335.1 Microcaldota archaeon
TTGTTGTTTAGGCTGTAGTTAGGATAAAAATGCTGGGCAAGGAGCACGAAAAAGACAAGCTCTGCGGCTGCAAGCATTATTATGATACCAGCATACTTCTTAAATTGCTCAACTCCACCATTTCTCATATTAATGGATTGGAAATGATATAATTTATACGTTGGGTTGGGGATTAGATTGATGATTATAGAACTTCGATTATTACTCAATTATTTTTCCTTGCTTTGAATATCCAATATAGGAAGAGATTAACTACCACAAAGCCTATTCCTAATTCCAATTCAGGATAAACATCTTGAATAAATAAATTTGGAAAGGTAGTCATATCATGAAACAATTGATTAGGCGGTATTAGACTAGCGGTACTAGGTATTGTGACATTATTAGAGATACCATTGTATATTGCAAAGTTAGAAGTATTACTATAAACAAGGTAATCAGTAGCGGCCCACAGGATATTTGTATAAATCTTGAATATGGCAAATAGATTTATAATTGATACAAAAAGAAAAACGAACGGTAATACTGCGAATATCATTAAAGTGTATCTCTTTAGTTTAGCATATTCGGTATTATCTTTTGTACCATCATTAACTACTTTTAAAATCTCAATAAAAACAAGCCCATATAGACCTATCAATGTGGCAGCAATAACTTCTGAAATTTGGATGGCACCATTGGCGTAAGTTGTAAAAACGACTAAATTATTGCCAATCAAAGAATGTAGAATTGGAAAGGTACTACTATTTGCTCCAAGAGCAAGACCTAAGTTTAAAAAATCAAGTGTTATGGGATTAGTTTGAAGATTATTCAAGAACCAAAATCCTAGAATTAGTGAAATGACAATAGTAATTAAAATAATTAAATTTTGCTTGTGCCCCTTCATTTCGTTACGCCCACTTTATCGATATTTGTCCAAAATCCTATAAGCCTTAAAAGGGATTGGGGTTGCCGAGATTTGAACTCGGACTTGCTGGTGGCACCTATTCACATATCATAGTTCCAAATTCAGGTCATCGCAATGGGCTCATAATTTTCAATATCTGGAGCCAGCCGCGCTGCCAGGTTACGCAACAACCCCGCTCCTATCTAGATAGATGGTAAGATATTTATTTAGCTTATGTGCTACTAGTCTGTTTTTATGGGAAGAGTGCTCTACAAGGACAAGTACACCAAAATTGAGGAAAAGGTGGTTAGGGTCAGGGGAAAGAGGATCGTGACCACCCAGTTCACTAATGCGGATGTGGCAGTTGTTGTCCCGCTGCTTAAGGGAGGCAGATTCCTTCTCGAAAAGCAGTACCGCCACGGGCTTGACGCATACAACATCGAGTTTCCAGCAGGGCTCATCGACAAAGGAGAGAAGCCGCTTAGCGCGGCAAAAAGGGAACTTGAGGAGGAGACCGCATACAAACCTGTAAGAATCAAATTCATGTTCAGCGATTTCAGCAATCCGTCTGTTAGCAAAAGGATGTTTCACTACTTCTTTGCGGACAGGTTCGTGAAGGGCAAGACCCATTTTGATGATTCTGAGGAGATACAGCTGATGAAAATTGCGCCAAAAAGGCTTGAGAGTATGATAAAAAGAGGGAGAATACGCGACCACAAGACCATCTGCGGGTACCTCTACTGGAAGAATTACATAGCCAAGAAGTGAGACCATGATAAAATGCATCCTTTTTGACCTAGGCGGAGTGCTCGTCGAATTCTCAGATGAGGAGTACCTGGGATACCTTGCAAAGGTAAGCGGCAATAACAAGAGGAAAACCGAGAAGATGGTTGAGTTTTGGTGGAGGAGGCTTTTTCTTGGCATGATACACATCAAGTTCTTCGAGCAGAGAATCGCGAAGATATTCGGGATAGACAAAAGCCAGGTGCAGTGGGTGGAGTTCTATGAAAAAAGGGTCAGGCTGAATAAAGATATGATTACGCTTGCTAAGAAGCTCAGAAAGAACTACACCGTGGCTTTCCTATCCGACATAGATTTCAGCAGGTATGACATAGCCCTCAGGCTTCTTGACCTTAAGTGGTTTGATTACGATTTCGCATCGTGCTATATAAGGAAAAAGAAGCCCGATCCGGAAGTTTATAGGTACGTGCTAAGGAAGATGAAACTGAGGGCCGATGAGGTCGTTTTCATAGACAATAAATGGGAGAATGTGCTCGGCGCAAGAAGCGTGGGAATAAAGTCACTCCTATTTCGAAATAGGAAGGATCTTCTGGCAAGGCTGAAGAAACTGGGGATTGCGTAGGTTAATTCATGTCAATACTAGGCGAAATTGGTGTCCTGTTTGCAAGGCAGTGGATAGCGGGCACAAACGCCTCCGATGCGCTGCGCGTTGCAAAGGAGATAAACTTTGGCGGAAAGGGGGTCATACTCAACTATCTAGGGGAAAACTTCACGGACAAGGGACAAATTGAGAAGAGCGTCAAGATTTACCTTGAACTTCTTGGGCAGATAAAAAAACAGAAGATAGGGGCAAGTGTGTCGGTTAAGCCCTCTCAGCTCGGCATAATGGTCGGGGACGATGAGTTCTACCGCAACTATCTGAAGATAGTGGCATATGCAAAGAAGCTCGGGCTGATTGTTTGGGTCGATGCCGAGGAGTACGAGTACATTGAAAGGACACAAAAGATTGCCCTTCTGGTCCTTAAGAGATACAAGAATACAGGAGTCGCAATACAGACAAGGCTGAGAAGAAGCATGGGGGACGCAGAGGGGATTGCAAAGGCAGGTGGAATGATAAGGCTGGTGAAGGGTGCCTATGCAGAACCTGCGGAAAAGGCATATGTGAGACCGGATGAGATAACAGGCAACTACGAAAAGATAATGGAGAGGCTCTTTGCGATTGGGGCAAGGCTTATGGTAGCGACCCACGATGACTATTTAATATATAAAGCAGTTTCGCTCGAAAAGAAGTATAGGAGAAGGGTAATGTTTGGCATGCTCAAGGGGATACGCGGAAGGCTCGCGGACAGACTCTCTAATAGCGGTGAGGAGGTGCAGATATATCTTCCGTTCGGGGAGGAGTGGTTTGCCTACTCGCTGCGCAGGCTTAAAGAGGAGGGGCATGCAATGTTACTTGTGAGGTCCATATTCCAGCAATAGGTGCTTAATTGGCTAAGGAGAAAATCGATGAAAAGGGGATAACGGCCAGGAAGGCCGAGAACTTCTCAGAGTGGTACGTCCAGGCGATCATCCGCTCCGAGTTCCTCGACTACAGCGACGTCTCCGGATGCTACATATTCCGCCCAGCAGCCTATGCCGCGTGGCAGAAGATATACGATGCTGTTGACCCTGAGCTTAGAAAGCTAGGGGTCGAGAATGTGTATTTCCCGGTGCTCATACCGGAGAAGTTCCTCAGCGTGGAGAAGGACCACATCGAGGGCTTTGCGGCAGAGGTCGCCTGGGTAACCCATGCCGGCGACACGAAGCTGGGGGAGAGGCTTGCGGTGCGTCCAACCTCGGAGGCTATGATGTACCCGACGTTTGCGAAGTGGATCAGGTCCTGGAGGGATCTGCCGATGCGATACAACCAGTGGAACAGCGTGCTTAGATGGGAGTTCAAGGACCCGACGCCATTCCTTAGGACCCGAGAGTTCCTCTGGAACGAGGGACACAGCGTGTTTGCAACCGAGGGGGAGGCAAGGGGAGAGAGGGACCAGATACTCAATCTTTATGTTCGGATACTAAAGGAGTACCTTGCGCTTCCAGGGATAGTCGGTAGGAAGACGGAGAAGGAGAAGTTTGCAGGGGCGGTTGAGAGCTACTCGATAGAGCATGTCATGCCTGATGGGTACGGGGTCCAGGGACCGGCGTTCCACTTCGACGGCCAGAAGTTCGCCAGGTCATTTGAGATAAAGTTCCTTGACGCGGAGGGCAAGAGCTCATACGCATGGCAGAACACCTATGCGATAAGCACAAGGGAGCTTGGTGTGATGGTAGCGACCCACGGGGATGACAAGGGGCTTGTTATACCCCCAAAGCTCGCGCACATACAGGTGGTGGTAGTCCCGATCTACAAGAACGAGAACAAGGAGACGGTGATGGAGTTCGCAGGCAAGGCGGTCAAGCTCCTAGGGGAGGAAGTCAGGGTCAGGCTTGACGACAGGGAGGGATACTCGCCGGGATTCAAGTTCAATGAGTGGGAGATGAAAGGGGTGCCAATCAGAATCGAGATTGGGCCGAAGGACGTGGAGAAAAGGCAGGTTGTGCTCGTCAGAAGGGACACGGGCGCAAAGAGCGAGACGGACCTGGGAAACCTATCAGAGAAGGTAAATTTGCTTCTCAATGAGATACACAAGGCGCTCTACCTGAAGGCGGAGAAGTTCCTTCACGACAATGTGCACACAGCAAAGGACTACGACTCGCTAAAGAAGATCCTCAAGGAAAAGGGAGGGCTGGTCAGTGCGCCTTGGTGCGAGGACCAAGAGTGCGAGGAGAAGATAAAGGCGGAGACTGGGGCTAAGATCACCAACATGCCGCTGGGGCAGGGGAAGGTGGACGCGAAATGCGTCTACTGCAAGAAGAAGGCGAAGACAATGGCGAATTTCGCCAAGTCATACTGATTTTTTCAGATGCGTAATATCATCACTAGTCAGAATTACCTCGTATCATCATCAAAATAGAATTGGCTGACCATCCTTATATTCCTTTCTCGGGACTATGCGATCAGGACGTATGAGAGCAGGACCATTATAATGCCAAGCAGCATCTTGCGCTTTATTCCCTGCTCCTTGAACATCGATCCGGCAAAGAAGACGGTTATGACCACAAAGAGCGAGTTTCGCACGGTGCTTGCGATGCTCACCGAAACCAATGGCAGCGAGAGCACATTGTAGTATGTTAGCCGGTAGGCTATTGTCAGCAGGACGATTGCGATAAGGGTATATCGGTAGGTGATCGCAGTCTGCGCGATCTCCCTGATGCCGTTGTACTTTAGGGTTATGAATATCGCAAACTCGAAGGCCATAAGGATCTGCATTATCACCAAAAATGAGAAGACGCCTATGTCGAGAAGCTGGTACCTTCCGATTATCGTTGTTACCGCGGTGAGTATCGCGCTGATTACAAGGAAATACTTGTACTTGGTGCTCTCGAAATCCTTCTTTTTTCCGGATTTGGGCCTGTTGAAAAGCAGAATGTATGTCGCAACTATGAGCCCGGCGATTGCCCCGTATTGGATCAGGCTCAGGCGCTCGGAGAGGTAGGTGTAGGCGAAGAGCACGATGAAGAAAAGCGGGAGGGAGCTTGAGACAGGGGTTGCGACCGATAGGCTCCCGTGCTTGAACACCCTTGCGGAGATAAGATACGATGCTGATGTGAGAACGCTTCCCACGACCAGGAGGAGCCATTGCAGCGGGCTTATCTGGCTTATGTTGGCCAGCGGCAGGAAAACAAGCGAGACGATCGCTATAATCCATGAGAAGGCGGCGCTGTACTGGGTCGCGTGCTCCGACTTGAGGGTCCTCTTCTCGAGTATTGTCGCCGCCGCCATCAGCACTGAGGAGATGAGAACCAGGTAATACCACTCGATCATATAATCACCATATGCCCTGGGCACAATTAAATACATTATTTGGAGATTGATAGTGTGGAAAAACAAGAATTTGAATCTTTGCTCGACAAGGGGGTCTGGAGGAGGGGCACGGCGCACCTTGCAAGAAGGGACAAGGTGCTTGGACGGATAATAAGGAGAGTTGGATATCCAAACTTTGAGGTGCACGAGAACCACTACAGCTCCCTGATAGTCTCGATAGTCTCGCAGCAGATCTCGTGGGCCGCAGCAAACTCGATACTCCGGCGATTCAGGCAGATGTACAAAGGAAGGATGCCTACGCCAAAGGAGTATCTCAAAACAAAGAATGAAAAATTGAGAGGGGCTGGCATCTCTCCGCAGAAATGTCTCTACCTAAAGGACCTGTGCGAGAGGATCGAGAATGGGGCGCTTGAGCTCAAAAAATTCCACAGGATGCCCAACGAGATGATAATCGAGGAGCTAGACGAGGTGAAGGGGATAGGCAGGTGGACTGCTGAGATGTTCCTCATATTCAGCCTCGGACGGACCGATGTCTTCCCCATGGACGACCTTGGGATAAGAAAGGCCGTCAAGGAGGTCTATGGGCTCAGGGACCTTCCGGACAAAAAGAAGCTGGAGGGGATAAGCAGGGTCTGGCGCCCTTATGGATCGATCGCCGCGCTCTACCTCTGGCACAGCCACGACTAGAATTAGAATGCAATAGCCCCTATCGGATTCGAACCGATGTGTGCGGGTCCAAAGCCCGCTATCCTTGGCCACTAGATGAAGGGGCTACAACATATTATCGTGGGAAAGGATTTTATAGCACTTGCCCGCTACGCCAAAAACATGACACACAGCAGCACCAGACAGTTTAGAACCTGCAGGTAAGATGCCCTGAGATGGGTCTCGGAGCTTGCATCTCTCCTTTGGCCACCGACAAGGACTGCAAGTATTGGAAATGCGATCAGCAGATACGAGAAAGGGATCGTAACATCCAAGATTGCAGCGCAGACGAGCATCGAAAGGGCAATGTTTGCCCCTAAAAGCAGGTATGACGCGTAGTGGTATCTTGCGGAAATTCTCTTGTATATGTTTCTCAGCGCGATCATGTGACCACCAGGTGCAGTATCAGAGCAAATATGAAGATGGAGAGGAATGAGGCAGTGGACTTTTGGAGAAGCGGCTCCCTCTCCCTGGATTTGAGTAGCATTGTTCGCGCAGTTGAGAGATTTAACAGGATGCAAAAGGCTATTCCGCTTAACTTTGCCGCGAAATCAAAAAACTCAGTAAGTATCACGATCATCAGACCACGATCTCCTCCAATTTTGAATCGAGCAGGTACGCGAGAAGAAGTCCTGAGAGGCTTGACTTCTCTGTTAGCAGATTTGTCAGATGCGCGGGGTTTGAAGAGAGCAAGCTTATCCGGTCCGGCCTGTCCCGGCATTTGAGCAGGTAAGAGCCCGCTAGCGGAGTCTCCACTAGGCCAAGGGAGTGAAAGGCACGTGAGCGCAGATTGTCAGAGTCGCCTCTGCCGGCGCGAATTCCGTTTATGATTAGCTGGTCGCTTAAGTAATTACCTGCCCTCGCCCCTTTTTCCGCATCCTTGGCAATTTGGGATTTGGCGGTCGGAGCTATGTTGTGCTGGATCACAAAATGCCTAGAGTAGGGATTGAATTTCATTAGCAATACGAAAAGCGCAAGGCCCAGCATGAGAGGGAGCTGCTCCAAAAGAATATCTTGGCCGTAGGAGCTCATTCTATCACCAATCTGAGCCTCTGCAGATCTTGCTGGATTATCCGGTAGCCCAGGCTTGGGGCCAAGGCGAGAGCGCGGTTGATGCTGACCTCATCAGCATCATACCTCTTTGAGATTGATTGCTTGCTAAATGGGCCCTTTGCAGATTCGGATAGGATCAGATGGAAAAGCAGCCTTGCACCATGCTGATCGAGAAGCTCATTTCGCCTCTTTTGCTCGTCTAAGAGGGTCGTTAGGCCCACTATCCTCTTTGCGAGGATCAAGTCAGATCCAAGCCGGCCCTGCGCCTTCGGAGTCTGAAATTCCGTCTGCCTTTCTCGAAGGGCCGCGATTAGGTATGGGAAGATGCTCTCGATACACACCGCATAAAAATCGCCCAGATAGGCGATGACACTCAGCATCCTAAGAAGCGCATCCCGCAGATGGTAGAGTGGGGAATCCGCCGAGTACACCTCCCCGATGATGTGGCTTCTGCCGAATGTGAAGAGGTAGAAGTTGGCGCCGCAGTCAATTGCGTATTTCAGCTCGGTTCCCTTTGAGTACAGATGCAGATTTGGGTAGCCGGCCAGCGTCTCGGCGAGTTCCGCAATGCTGCCTCTAAGTTCGGCGCGAAGGGGGATCTTCATCGAGATGCACTCCCTGCCTCCACCTATCTGCCTTGTTTTGCCGATCCTCATACAATCAACTCACGAAACTGCATCTGCGAAGGCATCCGCGATCTCGTCTTCCCCAAAACCAATCCCCCTTAGGCCCCTTAGTATCTCGCGCCGATCTGCGCCGAGGGAGATCAGCTCCGAGATGAGCCTGCTGAGCTCCACGGAATAGTCCCCTGCGAAGAAGGATTTCACCACGCTAATCTGCGACTCGCTAAGCGAAAGCCCCTTTAAAAAACGCGTGAACCTTGCATCCTCTATCTCGATTCTCATCTTATCACCTGATTTTAGCGAAAATGACCTTGCCAGCTGCACACCCTTAACGCGGTCTATGAAAAATGAGCCCTTTGACTGGCCCTTGTATATCTGGAGGACAAGGCAGCTTCCTACGTCAAGGTTCTGGATCGCGTTTGCCTTCTCCGAATCAAGCTCGTAGCTTCTTGAAAGCGCGCCTATGCTCTGGCCGTCCTGTATCCTAAATGCGAAGATTGTTGCAACGTTTGAGAGGAAGGCCTCGCTTATGTCGCCTAGCAGCTGGGAGGCAAGAATCAGGCCTATCCCGTACTTTCTTCCCTCCCTTATCAGAACGCCCAGCGTGTCGTGGTTTAGCAGCAGCTTCCACGCCTCATCTAGCACAACAAATAGGTTGTAATCGGTTCTTGGACCGCGAATGCGTGCGCCTTCAAGGACCCTCTCAAGGATGCGCTTTGCGGATAGCTGCTTTTGCTGCTCCCCTAACCTCATCAGGTTGAAGTAGCAGATCCCGCCGGTCTCCAGCGCGTCGTCAAGGGACTCAATCTCCGTTTCCTTGTAGAAGAGATGCTCCACGAATTCCCGATACTCGCCCGTGAAGTCTATCAGAAGAACCCTTGAGCTTGCAAACACCGACATGCGCACCATCATGCTCTTGATCAGGTAACTCTTGCCGCTTCCGCTCATCCCGAATACAAAGATATGAGGATTTATCAGGCAGCTTGGGTCCAAGAAGAATGGGGAGGAGTCGCTGCGCGTGTTTCCTATGTAAATGAGCGAGTTCTGGGTCAGGGAGGGAAAGGGCTCATCGGAATAGTGCATATGCGCAAGTTTTGAGATTTCACTCGATGAGACTATGCTCGGTTTTATCACCATCAGTTCACCATATTTGAGAGAAGCTCCTCGCCAGAGAGCACCCTGTGCCCAAGATTGTAGGTAGCGGAAAATAGGCCACAGAGCTGCTCAAGCTGCGAGAGCGCGGAGTTTGCGGCCGCGCTCTCGGTTGGCGCGCAGGAGCCGCTCCTGACCTTGAGCACCACCCCGGTGGGCCTTTTGCCCTTTGCTATCTCCGAAATCTCCGATTCTACTATTGCAAGCTCCCTCCTCAGCCTGCTGACCTCATCTGACTTTGAGGGCCTTGTCCTTGAGATCTCAATCTCCTTTATACGTCTCCTTGTCTCAAGTGCGTCAAGAACGCCCTTGAGGTCGTTCTCCACGACCTGCATGCTGAATTCAAAGGGGAACCTGCACTTGGCTACTATCTCCTCGAATTTCTCTTCCGAGTTTGTGATTCTCGAACTTGGAAGCAGATGGGCGACGCACACTCCCTTGTAGAGCGCCCCTTCATTTCGCATTGCCACCTTTGGGTTCTCGCTTAGCCTATAGCCCTGGCCCACAAGCACTATACCGTGCCTGCGGGCAAGTATCGGATTTATTATGTGGGAGGAGCGCGAGTAGACGATGGCAGCCAGCAATGAGACTGCCGAGATTGCAAGAGCAATCGGGCTTAGCAGAACAATTGAAAGCAGCAGAGTGACTGCGAAGAGCCCGTAAGTGAGATATGCAGAATTCCTTTCGATAAGGTCAATCGGGTCCATTTTACCACTAAACAATCCTGAACTTCCCAAATGATGCCTCTGAGCCCAAAAGGGTGGAGAGCTCCTTTATCGAGATGCCAGTCACGATCAGGCTGAAGGCAGGCAGTATGAAGATCTGCATTATCAGTTTTGATATCCCAAAGAGCAGGTCGCTAAGCAGCTGGTTTAGCTGGGCTGTGATCTGGGTTACCCCATCCGCGAGGGAGGAGAAGATTCCAGAGCTTATCTGGTTGCTTGAGAGGCTGGCGGCCGAATTGAGCTGTCCGCTTATGGAGCTGGCGGAGCCGGTTATCTGTATTATGTCCGTGGAGTTGACGGAGCTGTAAGTGTTGACCATGGTTGCATTGAGCAGATAGCTCATCGGCAATACCACGTAAGTGCCAATGGCAACAGCAATCAGGAATCCTCCGATCTTCCTTGTAGCATACAGCGAGCGCAGTATCAGCCCCGCCGGAAGAATGACGGTTATCGCAGTAACGGAAACAAAGGAAAGGAGAGCCGCCTGCACAGTTATCCCAAGAGCAAGGGTTGTAACGATGTTTAGGACGTACTGTATCTCGCCTATTATCGGGGAGAGTATAGATGAGAATGAGATTGAGACTATCAGGAGGTTTAGCTTGAAGGCAGCGATCGTCCCTAAGACTGTGCCTAAGGCAAGCAGAGAGACCAGAAGTCCGGAGACTGTCACAAAAAGCGAGCTGTATTGATTTCCGGAGATGCTGTAGGGCGCAAGACCCATCAGGTAGCTGTACGAGAAGCACAGAGCAGCGTTGTCGTTCATGTATGAGGGGCAGGAAAAGGAGGAGGTGCTTCCTAAAGTTATTGAGTTTACAACGCCTGTGATGAGCCCGTTGCTTGCAAAGAGCGCGATCATGAATCCTACCAAGGCGCCGCTGACAATCGACTGGTAGATCTCGCCTTTTCCAAACTCCTTGAGCCTCTTGTCGTCAAGCGCATATCCCAGCCCAAGGCAGATCCCGCTTATGGACAGCATTATGGCGATTATCCCGACGGCTATCCCGAATCCGTATTGGCCGAAGGGAAGCGCATCCATCTACACCACATTCGAGCTCATGTTCGTCAGCAGATGGGTCGAGGCAATGGCGAAGCCGCTTGATGCCACCGAGAGGACCGCAACCATTATGGCGCCGATTATTATGTTGACCGAGGTTGTGTGGAAGTTCGCCTTCTTGTCTGGGGGCAGCATCTGTCCGACAGCGTAGAATACGCCAGCGACTATGAAAAGCACCGCGCTTAGAACAGGGCCTATCTGCGCAAGTATCTGCTGGAGCGAGTTCAGTGTGCCGACAATATCAAATGCAAAGAGGCTCTGGGCGTTTGCATTTCCAAAGGCGAGAAGCGCAAGGATAGGGATTAGCTTTAGGGGGCCCTTGCCGACAAAATCAAAAATCCGCTTTTTTGTTTTTCCTAGGTTCATGGTATTACCTTATACTTTAGTATATTTTATATATTTAGATATATATTTAAATAGTATGGTAATTTTACTGATAATCTTTTTAAACTGCTATTCGTATGTTATCTTGGTTCTCTCGAAATTTGCGTTTCGAAGGCCGAATGATGATATGCCAAGAGTCATTGAAGTTGGAAGGAGAGAGGAACTCAAGGCAAAGATGCTCAAGCTGCTAAGCACCAACGGAAGGAGGAGCATAGGCGATCTTGGGAAGAACCTGGGGATAACGAAACCCAGCGCCTACCATCTGTTTCTTGAGACGATAAAGGAGTATGACCTCCACTTCATTCCTGAGATCGACATCGAAAAGATATGGAAGTATGAGTTCATCAAGCTCGCCAGAATGAGGACAAAGAAGGAGATACTAGACGAGGCAATCGAGGAGATACCTGAGGCGGGGTTCCAGGAGTATATGGCACTTTTCAAGTTCAAGGGAAAGCAGCCAAGCGACGAGGAGATACGGAAGGCGATGGGCAACTCCTACATGCCACAGTTCGTCGCGAGGCTGGGCGGCGAATACGGGCTGATAATGTACGCGGTCGCAAGGAGATACAACGATATAAACAGCTTCGTGGTCGAGTTCGCAAAGAAGCTCAAGGGAGACACGATGGTGGAGCTCAACAGGATAAACGCAAACCTCGGCTACTTCCCGCTCAAAAAAGAGCTGCTTGAAAAGTTCAACATATCGGAGACTTACCTTGCACTTTTGATGGGGCTCAACGAGGACGGAAGGCAGGAGTTCATCAGCATAGCAAAGAAGTACAAGAAAGAGCAGCAGGGGATGGTCTATGCGATGGACAGGCTCAAGCGAACCGAGATACTCAGGCGAGTAACCTACTTTGAGGGCAAGCAGAAGAGCACAGTCAATGCGATCATACAGATGAAGGTAACAAACTACGCCAAGTTCTTCGCAAAGAGAGAGAACTGGTTTATGGAGATGATCAAAAACAACGAGAAGCGCCACAACGAGTACGTCTACATGTGCGACGTCTCAAACCCCCACGGAATCCTGATATTCTCAAGCTTTGCGGACAGGGCAAGGGCGAAGAAGGCCTTCAGAGAGATAACTAGGGCAAACGGTGGTGTTGAGCTAAAGTACATACCTATGAAGGAGATACTTGTAGGCCAACTCGGCATTAGGGACTTTGATATGAGATACTCCGACCTCTACAAGCTGCTTGAAAGCAACAAGAAGGTCCCTAGATTCGTCCCTAAGGAGATAGACAACTACTATGACAGCATGAAGGCAGGGGAGAGCGAAGGGATGTCACTTGAGAATTCGGAGTACTCTTAGGAAAAAAGCTTTCTTGTGAGTTTCTTGCTTGCCATTATCGAACCCTTGTAGTCGTCCCTAAAATTCGCCTTTGGACCGTTTGCAACCATGCGCGGGCACTTGCTTCCAAGTCCTGAAGCGACCAAGACGGTCTTGCCCTTGCTCTTGAATATTTTCATGTAACCCCTATCCCCAATCTTACATAATAATGCGGAATTTAAAAGCTTTCGCTAGGGGTTCGTTTTGGAAAATAATCTCTTTACTAAAATCAGACGCCGTGGAACCAGAATCCTTTTCCTTTGTCCTTGTCGGCCGGCTTTGGCTTTCTGCCCAGGATCTTGTCGACCAGCGACTGCTTTTGCATCTCCTCCGGCTTTATGCCCAGTATGTACTCTCTCTCGTACTGCTCCTGCCACTCCTTGAACTTCTGCCTCTTCTTTATCTCGTACTCGACCTGCTTTGCCTCCCACTCCGGCTTCATCTTCTTCCACTGCTCCTTTGTGTAGCTATAAGGCGGGTGCTCGCGGATTCTTGCAGGGTTGAACGCGTAGGTGTAGAACTCCTTGACGTAGTCGTAGTCTCGCTCGGTTATGTGGTTTCTGTCTATCCTCACTCCCTCGGCCTCGATGAAGGCGATGAGCTCCTGCTGGCTGATCTTGTCCTTTAGGTTGTCAGACTCGAGCTGGTTGTAGGTTATGTTGATTGTCCCCTTTATGAAGTTGACTGTTGCCTTTAGGACCGCATCCTTGAGCATCAGCCTGTACTGCAGCCTAGATGCGTGCTCGATGTCGCGCAGCTGCTCCTTGCTGATGTTTGAGAAAGTGACCTTCCTAATTATCCTGTATGGGATCCTGAACTTGACGCCGTCGATTAGCATGTACTGGTTCTCGAGCTCTCGGTCGCCTAGCTTCTCCTGCTGCTTGAGCTCGGCTGCATATTGATTTGTCTCGTGCTGCGTCTCTTCTCTCCTGTCCATGCAAAGCCCCCGCTTTTAGTCAAGCAGAAAGATTAGACCTTCGTTGCCACTGACGGCTCCGCAACCTTCTCGTTTGCGAAGTTCATCACCGGCTGGCCTCCGTTGACCGGAAGCGCGAAGTAGTCGATCATCTTTGTGTAGTGCTTGATGTATGATGGGTGGGACTCAAGAGCCTTGATGTTTCGCAGGTACTTGTCCTTGTTGTATGCCCAGTCCTCGTGCGTGCTCTGCCACTCCTTTGAAGGTATCGAGTACTGCTTCTGGATCTTGTCTCTGTAGACCTCAGGGAAGACGTTGAATGTGCAGAAAGGCAGAACCTCTCCGTTTGGCATCGCATAGTGGATGTCGCACTTCTCGACCCTCTTGATGTCGTATGAGTACTCGTCCTGGAAGTGCATCATTCCGAGGAAGACGCTCTTCATCTGGAACTTGCCCAGGGTCGCAAAGTCCTTCTTTAGGAACAATGATGTGAGCAGCTTGGTGAAGTTGACAGACTTTGGCTGCTTGCTTGAGTCGACGAACTTCTTGAGGCCAAGGAGCGCCTTGACGGCGATTAGCCTTCTTGCGATCTTGCCCTTTCCGTCCATCTCATTTACCGCTCCCTGCAAGTGCTCAAGCAGTCCCGGTGCGTCCACGAACTCTGTTAGCGGGATGATCTTGTTGTCGCTGTCTAGGAAGATGTATGACCCTGCTCCGCATGCGAAGTGGATTGAGAGGTCGTACTTGTACTCCCCTGAGAGCGCCTCGATGAACTTGTTTATTCCGCCGACATATGGGACCGAGAACCAGTGCTCCTTTCGGATCACCCCGTGAGTCTGCTCCTCGATTAGCTTTATTGCACCAGGGATTGTTATCCTCTGCTTCTCCCTGAGCCTTGAAGGCATCCTTCCCACAAGCGAAACCGGCTGGAAGTTGACTGCCCTGATTATGTCCGCATTGTTTAGTGCGAAGTTAATCATTGCTCCCATTTCATGGTCGTTGACGGTCCTGATTACCGTTGGCACAAGAACCACGTTGATTCCCGCCTTTCTTACCACGTCAAGCGTCTGAGGGACCTCCCAGTGGTTCTTAGGGTTCGCCCTCTTGCTAACTCCGTCAAAGCTCATGTATAGCGTTCCGACTCCCGCGTGCTTTATCTTGTAGGCAAGCTCAGGCTGCTCTGCTAGTATGATGCCTGTTGTGTTCATCTGTATCTGGTCGAATCCTGCCTCCTTTGCAATCTTGACCACATCGACGACCTTAGGGTGCATGAGCGGCTCCCCTCCGGTTATCTGCAGCGCGTTTGCAGGAATTGGCTTTTGGTTTCTTAGGTTGACGAAAATCTTCTTTAGCTCATCTAGCGTTGGCTCATAGATTGGCTCTCCCTCCTTTGCGTAGAAGAAGCAGTACCAGCACGAGAGGTGGCACCTGTTTGTTATGACGACATTGGCAAGTCCCGTGTGAGACTTGTGACGCTCGCACATTCCGCAGTCGAACGGGCAGTTTGCTCCCTTCGTGTCTGAAATGTAATTAGGGTTGTCGAATCCCCTTCCGTAGTAGTTGTAGTCCCTCATCTTTGTGTACATGTCGTAGTCTTCCCAGTACTTCTCTATTGTCCATCCGTGGTCCTCGCAGTGCTTTCTGATCATGACAAAGTCTCCGTCGCGGTATATTATTCCCTCGACGATTAGCTTGCACTCTGGGCAGACTGTCTTTGTCCTCTCGATAACCGGCATCTTCTCTATCTCCTTGATGTCCTTGTGGTAGACTGCAAGGTGAGGCGCCTCGGTTATTGGGGCTGCTGCAGCCGCAGGCTTTGCGACCTGGGTTGTTATTGTTCCTGAAGATGTTGGAATGTTAATCTGATGGGCCGGAGTTGCCTCTGCCGCCTTCTTTACCTCGTGAGAATGAGAATGTGAGTGCTCGTGCTTGCCCTCTGCGCCGTGGTTTCCGCAGCCGCATGAACCTGCAGATTCAGACCTGCCGCATCCGCATGCGCCTTCCATCTTTCCGCATCCGCAAGCCCCCGCCTGCTCTTCCCCGTGCCCTCCGCATCCACAAGAACCTGACATATTATCACTCTGTTATAGGCAAGTCACGTATTTAAAGCTTTTTATGAAGGAATTTACCATTAAAATGGAATTGAGTACTCTGAGGGGCTATCTATTCTTTAAGAAATAGAAAACCAAAAATGGATGCTTGAAGTTTGTGATCTTGAAGGAAGAACCGTCCTCGCTAATGTTTGCCCATTCTTGAGACTTAAAGGCACACTTGAATAGTTTTTTGGCGTCGCCCTCCAGAAAAATTACGTCTTTAACTTGGCTTATCACATAGGCGATTTCCTCGAATGCAGCCCCATTTTTTCCTGTTTCGAGCAGATATCTCACCGCTACTGAAAGCATCCCCATCTTTTCATTGAGTAGATGATTATGGTAATCCGCCATGGATTTGAAGCCTTTTCTGACTGCAAGGGCGTTTTGGTAATCATAGTACGACTTGAACCCTTTTTTGATTGCGTGATCGTTTAGGGAATCAGAGTAAGATTTGAAGCCTTTTTTGATTGCAAGGGCATTTTGGTAATCAGAATATGACCTGAAGCCCTTTTTGATTGCGATATCTTTTTTGTAATCGGAGTAAGATTTGAACCCTTTCTTGATTGCGATATCGTTGCGGTAATCGAAAAGTGAGGCGAACCCTTTTTTGGTTACCCGATCTTTCTCGTATTCAAACTTTGAGCCGAAGCCCATTTTAGATAGAAGATCCATTTCGTACTCGTATTTTGAGCCGAAACCTTTTTTGATCGCCCAGTTGTTTTGGTAGTCTAGGTAGGAATCAAACCCATTTCTGATTGCGAATTTATTTCTATAATCCATATCGGAGGAAAATCCTCTTTTGAGTGCAAGCAGATCTTTCCTTGTAAGTTTTTTTGAGGAAATTTGGATTGCCTCACCGACTGTGCGCCCTTCGAATTCTTGAGGGGATTTGACTTCTACAGTTTTCACGGGATCACTTGGCGTTTTGGCGCTCTAGAGAGTTGCGGTATTCGGAGTGGTTCTTGAAGCCCTTCTTTACTGCCAGGCTATTGAGATAGGCAGTATAGTTCACAAAGCCCTTCCTGACAGAGAGGTGCTTCATGTAGTGAGAGTGACTCTTGAAGCCGTTTTGAATTGCGCGCTTGTCAAGATACTCCTTGCGGCTCTTGAAACCCCTTTTGACTGCGAGATGATCCAGATATTCTATGGGGCTCTTGAAGCCCCTCTTTGCCACACCGCTTCGCTGGCGATCCACGCGGCTCTCAAATCCCCTCTTCATTGCGAGGTGGTCAGAGAGTCGCGCATTTGATTCGAAGCCCCGCCTAATCGCTAGAAGATCCCGCCTTGAAAGCTTCTTTTCATTGATACCGAGCGCATCCCCCACCGTTGCTCCCTCTGAGAGGATTTGTTTTTTAATCGAGATGGTGCTCATCGAGTCAGCCTGCAAAAATAGATAAGCGAGCCCGGTTTAAAAAGTATGGCACGCTGTTTGTATAATTAGTGCTGCTTGCCCTTTGTCGAGAGGCGCTCCAGGTCCTTCTTGAGCTTGTCCCCGATGAAGTTGTGCGAGAACGCGTCCGCCTTTGCTGCAATCGCAATCTTGTTTGCGTACATCCTTGCCAGCCTCCCCTTCATCTTCTTGTTGGCCGAGACTATCTGCGGCAGCTTGAATAGTATTCCGTACTTCGGCGGTTTTGTGCCGAACTTGATGTGCTTGAATAGCGCCTTCTCAGCGCCCAGAAGCTGGATCGTGCTTGACGGCATCATCCCAAGTCGCTCAAGCGACCCTGCCTTCCCAAGAAGCTCTGCGGCGATCTTGTAGTCTATTATGTATGAGATGTTAGGCATCAGCTTCTTCACCGCGACAGCGAGATACTCGTCGATCTTGTTCTCGGTTGCAAGAAGGCTTAGCTCGATGTCAGCAAGGGACTTGATGGTGCTGTACTCCTCCTCGCTCGGCTCCCTTCCGATGCTGTTCTCGATCTGCATGCGCATCTTCTCTGCTCCCTCGCCGATCGCCTTCCTCAGCTCCTCGACCGTCGCCTTCTTCTTGTTTAGACCGAATGCTATCACGAACTTGGCAAGTGATGTGGGTGATGGTGACCTTAGTTCCGGGAAGTATATGCTGTACCACTCCTCGAGCCTCTCGAATATCTGGTTTCGGACCTTCTCGACCTCAAGATAAGAGCTTATCGCCTGTTTGACTGCGTGCTCGTCGCCGGCGTAGGCGTCGCTTAGGCTCGCCTTCGCGACCTCCATGAGTCGCTGCCTCTTTTCGAATACGGTCTCCTTCCTCATGATAATCAATTGGCACTGAGTATTATGTAAACAAACAGATATATTAATTTGTGACAGAAGAATTATAGTTCGGGCAGCCGGTGATTTTTGATGGAAGGTTCAAGGATGAATTACGAGCAGATAATGAAGGTCGCTCTTGAGCGCGGCTTCTACTTCCCAAGCTGCGAGGTGTACAGCGATGCGCAGGCAGGGTTCTGGGAGTACGGGCCTACGGGACTGAGCCTAAAGAACCGCTTCATCGAGCTTTGGAGGAGGGAGATGGTCAGAAGGGACGCGATGCTCGAGATTGACGGATCGCAGATAATGTCTAAGTCGGTCTTTGAGGCATCGGGCCACCTTGCAAGCTTTGCTGACCCGGTCGCGCAGTGCACGAAGTGCAAGTCGATTTATAGGATAGACAAGATGATTGCGGAGGTCGCAAACATAATAATACCCGAGAACGCGGACCTTGAGGAGTTCGACAAGATAATCGCAGAGAAGAACATACTCTGCACAAAGTGCGGGGGAAAGCTTGGAAAGGCAAGGAAGTTCAACATGATGTTCGAGGTGGGAATAGGACCTGAGGCGGTCCCGTCCTATCTGAGGCCGGAGACCTGCCAGTCGATTTTCGTTGACTTCCCAAGAGTTTTCAAGACGATGCGCGGAAAGCTCCCTGTCGGAATGGCGCAGATCGGAAAGAGCTTCAGGAACGAGATCTCGCCTAGGCAGAGCCTGATAAGGATGAGGGAGTTCTACCAGGCTGAGATCGAGGTCTTCCTGAACCCAAGCACGGTCAATGAGATTGAGGGATTCGCTGAAATCGAGGACACGGAGCTGAACTTGATGGTTGATGAAAAGACAATCCAGACGATGACCTGCAAGAAGGCGGTCGAATCCGGCATTGTGCCAAACAAGCTGGTCGCATACTACCTTGGCCTTCTTGTGGAGTTCTACCAAAAGAGCGGAATAGACGTTAGCAAGAGCCGCTTCAGAAAGCTAGGCGCAAAGGAGAAGGCGTTCTATGCCTCTGTAGCATTCGACTTCGAGGTGGAGACGAGCATCGGATGGCTCGAGCTTGTAGCCTGCAACTACAGATCCGATTACGATCTTACGGCTCACGCGAAGATGAGCGGCGCGAACTTTGAGGTAATGGACGGGGAGGCAAAGGTGCTTCCACACGTCTTTGAGATCTCGATGGGGATCGACAGGAGTCTCTACACGATAATCGAGCACTGCATACGCGACGAGAAGGAGAACGAGCGGGTTGTTCTCTCGATAAAGCCATACCTCGCCCCGGTGCACCTTGGGATTTTGCCTCTCATGAAGAAGGACGGGCTCTATGAGCAGGCGCACCTGATATTCAACGGACTGCGGAGGAAGTACGACGTCTTCTTCGATGTATCCGGATCGATAGGAAAGCGCTACAGGAGGCTTGACGAAATCGGCGCGCCCCTTGCTGTGACGATCGATTACCAGACGCTTGAGGACGAGACGGTCACAATCAGAAAGAGGGATGCGATGTCCCAGGAGAGGATCAAGATATCCGAGATCGCCTCTTACGTTGAGAAGGAGATTGCATATCCCTGATGAACCAATTCAGCGGCAAGATGAAGGTCAGCGATTTTGACCTCAAGTACACGGTGGAGAGCGCGCAGCCGCTCACGTTCCTTGCGGAGATCTTAAATGACGGCAGGCATGTGGGGTACGTTTCTGATTCTAGCCACATCAATGTAAAACAAGAGGGGGAGTTGCTCAGATACGGATCGGTTCCAAACCTTAGCGCAGCAAAACTGAAAAGGGAGATAGAGAGAAGGTTTGCACTCAGGGAGGATATGCAAAAAATCTACGAAAGCATCGCAACCGACAAGTTCATCGCGGACTCCATTGAGAAATATCCGGGAATGAGGGTGACCGAGAACGACCCGTGGGAGACCACAGTCTGCTTTGTAATCTCGCAATTCAACAATGTGAAGAGGATAAGGCTAATCATAAGGAAGCTCATAGAAACTTACGGGGAAGAAAATAATGTTGAAGTCGGGGGAAAGAATTTTGCGATAAAGTCCTTTCCAACCCCAGAGGTTCTTGCGCAGCAAAGCGTGAAGGGGCTAATGAAGTGCGGAACGGGATTTAGGGGGAAATACATCAAGGGAGTCGCGGAGGCGTGCAGCGATTCGTTCGACTTATATAGGTTATACAACAAGAAATACCATATTGCAAAGGAGGAGCTCATGACCCTTCCCGGAATCGGAGACAAGGTTGCGGATTGCATACTGCTGATGGGCTACAAGAAGCCAGAGGCATTCCCTGTCGACACCTGGATAAAGAGGATTGTTGAGAGGGTTTACTTCAACGGAAGAAAGCAGAGCATCAAAAGCATACACAGATTCGCGGATGAAAGGTGGCCTGGAAACCAGGGGATAGCCCAGCAGTATATCTTCTGGGCCGGCAGGAGCCTCAAGATCAAATGATGATTTCATGATACCGGAAATAAAGAAGATAACAAAGAGCCTCGAGACGCTGCAGGCAAGGCAGGACAAGGTGATGAGCCTCTCTAGGGCGATAGTCCGCCTTGCGGGAGAGTCCATCTCGAATATGCACGCAAAGAGGCATGCCGAGGCCAAAAGGCAGCTAGCCAGGCTCAAGGCGATGATAGGGGAGATGCGGAAGATCGAGGAGGGATTCGAGTACTACTCAATGCAGTCGCACCAGGAGTACGTGGAGGCGGCGATGCTCTACAGCATTATCGCAAACGGCACTGTGCCCGGGCCAAAGGAGATGGGGGAGAACAGCGTGAACTACATGCTCGGCGTGATGGACACCATGGGGGAGCTCAAGCGCGAGTGCTTTGAGGAGATGCGCTCTGGCAACATAAATAAGGCGCAGGGGTACTTTAGGATAATGCAGGGGATCTATGACACGACCCTGCACATAAGGTTCGCAAACTCGATTCTCCCTAACTTTAGGCGCAAGCAGGACGTGGCGAGGATACAGCTCGAGAGCACGGGAAGCGAGCTGCTCAGGCTTAAGGCGGACTCGCGATAAGGTTTAAATAGATAGCGTGTTAGTTATTACCGAAAAGTGAGTGAATGAAATCGTTAAAAATTCAAAGCGCAATGGAGTATCTGATGACCTACGGATGGGCCATCTTAATCATAGCAGTGGTGCTTGGGGCACTATTTAGCCTAGGTATCTTCAACAGCGGATCGCTGCTTGGAACAAGCTGCGTGGCTGCGCCGGGCTTCTTGTGCCAGAACCCGTTCATCAGCAACGTGGTCAGCAACAACCTGAGCGTTACCATCGGCCAGAGCACCGGATCCACATTCTACAATGTGGCACTGGGATGCGCTGCCGCAGCGGGAACGACAGGACTGCCTAATGCAGGAGGGGCGAACTCGATTGTTTACCTCACTTCCGCAGGGGCAACGACGCCGATAAGCTCAAACGGGGCAAACAACGGATTGCTAACTCTAGGAAGCGCACAGACGGTTTCCGTAACTGGCCTCACATGCTTTGGTACGAACGCAAATTCGCTAAGGGGGCAGCCGATTGGAGCCACATTTAGCGGAGGGCTCTGGATGAACTACACCCTAAGCAGCGGCGTGATATCCGGATCGAACCCTGTGCTTTCGCAGAAGATCGCTTCTGTATCTCTGAAGGTAACATAAAGGTTGCCTTCACTTCTTTTTCTTTTTTATTTCTCTTCTTGGTTAGATTCAACCGATAGCATTAATCGGGATACAACATGAAAAGCAGGGGACTTAAGGATACAAAGAGAAAAAGGGACGTCTATGTGCAAGCTCGAGATTCCATCTCGCATGCTTTAGACAAGCTGCCTGCCGCAGCATTGAAGAAGGGAAAAGCAAAGCTTATTCTTAGGATGCTAAATAGGATAGGGCAGAACTCCGAGTTCATGCCCTCCTTGGGTCCGGTTAAGAGCAAAATAATTAGGGACGTGATACAGAAAAGCTCCCCAAATAATCTGCTTGAAATCGGCACGCTCTTTGGTTATTCCGCCGTGCTCTTTGCAAGGCTTGTACCGAAAGGGTGCAAAATAATAACTCTGGAGCAAAGCAAGGAGAACGCAAAGCTGGCCTCAAGAGTGGTTAGGATGGCGGGTTTTTCCGGCAAAATCACGATAAAGAGAGGGAATGCACTGGAGATCTTGCCCAAATTAAGGGGCACATTTGACATTGTATTCATAGACGCGAGAAAGGACCAGTACCTTGATTACCTAAGGCTCATAGAGAAGCGCATTCCGGTAGGGGGGATTGTGATTGCGGATAATGTGGGCGTGTTCAAAGAGAATGTGTCCGAGTACCTCAAATACGTCAAGCACTCCGGAAAATACTCATCGAAAACAGTGGACACAAAGTTCGAGTTCTCTGATAAGATATACGACGCCATAGAGATAAGCAGAAAAATGCGCTAGGGCTTAGATTAGCGCCTTGTACTTCTTCGCCATCAGGATTACGACAAATATTCCATGGCCGGAGATCACCTCTTGGGAGTGCCTCATCCCTTTCGGGATGTAGACGGTCGCAGGGGATGAGACAGTGTACTCCTCGTCCTCAAGGCAGACCCGGTACTTTAGCTTTCCCTTCTCCGAGAGTATCAGGTTTATCTCGTCAAACTTGTGGTAGTGGAGCTGGCAGTACTTCGGAATCCTCTTTGGGAGCTTTGTGATTATGTGGGCGGCGACCCTCATGTTCGAATTGGGCGCAAGTTTTGAATCTAAAAGCAGGAATCTTTTCAGAGGCGCCTTGCCGTGGAACTGGACGTTGGGAAGCGGCTCGAATATCCCCTTTCTTATCAGCTTTGAGTATTTTCTCATTTGATCAGGCTTGAGCTTTTTCCACATTTGCAGTCTGCGCGCTTGCCCGAAGTGTTAGCAACTCGATTAGGTTGTTTGCGCTCAGCAGCGGCTTTCTAAGCCTCTCGTTGTCGTCGGTCGTGAGCCTCGGGCATGCGGTGTTCACGAACGCATCGAACTCCATCATGTTGTTTAGGTAGTCGAAGTCAAAGGTGTTTGCGACAAGTATCGCCGCGTCGCATCCCGCCATCTCGACCCTCTTCTTTAGCATCTTGGCGAGGTTCATGTTGGTCTGGCCGTTCTTGGTGCTCACGAGTATCCCGAACTTCTTCGCGTCTATGCTCCGCATGATCTTGCCGCGCTCCCTCTTCTTGTGCATCACCCGATAGTCATCGAGCCAGAGGTGCTTTTTTATGAAAGGGTCGATCGCAAGGAATGGTTTTGTCGTTGAGTATACTGCGCCGAGAGGGTGGAATAGGCCTCCTCCAAAATAGACAAAGCACTCCACCTTTCTGTCTAGGGATGCCGCGCTGCCGATGTCGCAGCCCAGTATCTGCCCGCTATGCTTTGCAAATCCGTAGGGCTTCCCGATGATCACGGTCTTCCCGTGATCCTCAAAGAACTTCTTCACCACCTCTATCTGGTGGATGTGCTGGATCGTTGTGACGAGCCCAATCGTGTTGAACTTTGCAAGCTCCGGTAGCGATGGCTCAAGGCCCTCGAGGCTTGCATCGATCGTGTAGAAGATGTACTCGACAGGGAAGTCCACCTTTGTGAACTCAGCGTGCCCGAAGTGTATGAGCTTCTCCGCTCCGATGGACTTCGCCTCCTCTATTGCAAGGTCGCATGCCCCGAAGTTGGGCGTCGCTGAAACGAATACCTCGTTGCCCTCGGCTTCGAGACGTTTTGCATGCGCAAGCGCGAACTGCTTGAGCCCTTCAGGAAACTGCAATAAAAGTTTCATAGCATCAAAATGAGATTTTATGCGACTACTGCTGCTGCCTTCTCCTTCTTTGAAGGGGCCGCAGGCGCTGAGGCAGGCTTCTTGATCTCCTCGACCTCTATCTTGTAGTGGCCCGAGAGCTTGTCTGACGCCCTATGCAAGGCAACCTGCCCTACTTTCTTGTGCGAAGCGTAAGTCTTGAGCTCGAAGACCGTTGAGCCTGAGAAGATCCTTGCCGCGACTGCGGTAGGCCTTCCGAACGAGAGAGTCATTCCCTGGGAGATTCTGTCTGCTCCCGCCCCGGTCGCGAACTTCTTCTCTCGAAGTACGTTGTGTGGATAAGGAATGATCTTGTACTGGTACATCTGTACGCCGATCTCTCTGTCGAGGTACTTGTTTGAGACCTGACGTGCTGCCTCAAGAGAGTTTGACCTTAGCTGGACGTTGTCTTGGCAGACCAGCCTCATGATTATGTCGAAGTCGTCCTTCCTTGTGCCCATGTTGAACACAAGCAGGCTTGTGTGTGGAAGGGCCTTGACAAAGTTCTTCCTTGGCTTCTTCACCGAGTATCTGCTCCATGCCTGGCTGTTAATCTTTCTTACAGCTCGCCCTGGTCTAATTCTTGCCATAAAACACGCCTTTAGTAACAGATTGTATTGGCTGAGAAAGTTTATAATAGTTACATTTTGAGGGCCGAGATGTGCCTACTCCCTTTTTGCAGTCAGCCTTGCAACCTTCTTTAGGTCGTCTCGCTTTTTGAGGCTGTACTCGAGCCTGTCGACCTGACTTTGGGTTCCAACCGTTCTAACCATCATGCAGTACTCCTTATCCTTCACCATAAGCCCTGGAACTCGGCTCGTCTCAACGACTCCGTTTCGTCTCTCCAAAGCCTGGGAGAGTTTCTCATCGCCGCCATGGCAGGAGTCATTGCATCGCAATAGGAAGATCGCGGTGGTGAGTTTTGGCATCAGATTCCCAAAAGGATATTGTTGGACAACTGATATAAAACTTTTGCACTGCAAATAGAATTGCTGGTTCCATGACAAAGATGAAGCTCGGGGTAGACGTAGATGGAACACTAGCAAACACTGTTGATGTATTCCTTGAGTACCTGAAGAAGAACCATCAGATAGAAGTCGACAGAGAGGAGATTGTCAGCTATGAGATGACAAAGCACGTCCCTCTCTCCAAAAAGGAGGTCCATGGGATCTGGAAAAGGGTATGGGAGGAGCACCCGAAGATCAAGCTTGAAGACGCAAACGCTCCAGAGGTGCTAAAGCGCCTTGGGGATAGGTTTGAGATACACATAGTTACCGCCACCAACGCAAGGGAGCAGGACCTAAAGGGCTGGCTTTCCGCAAACAGGATACCATACAATAAGATCCAGAAGTTCAAGGGACAGGTGCACAAGGTCGACTCGAAGGTGGACGTGCATGTTGACGACTGCTTTGAGATAAGCGAGCTTTTCATAAAGAGCAACATCCGCCTGATACTTCTTGAGCAGCCCTGGAACAAAAGGCACCACGGACTTGTGAAAAATGAGAAGCTGGTTAAGATTGCAAAGAACTGGAAGCAGATTGAAGGGATACTCGGAAGGTAGTAGATTATCCCTTCGCCTTGACAAAGCGGTCGTTGACGTCGCCCCAGTTGACCACGTTCCACCAGCTTTCCACGTACTTTGCCCTGTCGTTTAGGTACTGGAGATAGTATGCGTGCTCCCAGACGTCGAGTGAAAGAAGTATCTCGAGCTGCGGGAGGTGCATCATGTTCTGTTTTTCGATCTGCGTCAGCACGAGCTTGTCTATGCTCTTGTCGTAGAGCAAGAGCGCCCATCCGCTTCCCTCGACGGTCTTTGCGGCGTCGGAAAACTGAGCCTTGAACGCCTCGAAGGATCCGAAGTCCTCCTTTATCTTGACTGCAACCGGATCAGTTGGCGATCCGCCACGCTTTCCATCTGGCGCCATGTTCTGCCAGAAGATGCTATGAAGCGTGTGTCCACCGAGGTTGAAACTAAAATCCCTCAGAACAGCCCTTGTGTCAATCTGAATCTCACCTGCCCTTGCCTTCTCGAGCTTCTCGAGGGCCGCATTTGCCCCGTTGACGTATGCGAGGTGGTGCTTGTCGTGGTGTAGCTGCATTATCTTCTCGGATATGAAAGGCTCAAGAGCGTTGTATGCGTAAGGAAGCTGCGGTAGTTCGTATTTGTTTGCCATGGTATTACCCATTTGAGTATGGAAGTGCAAGGAATTTATACTGTGGGTGCACCGCTCATTGTATTGCGCAGCCAAGGCTGCGGAGCAGGGCGTTGATTAGCTCCTTCTTGTTCTGGTCGTTTCTGAGCTTGATGCTTGCGGCGCTGTTGTGGCCCCCTGCGCCCTCGATATAGGAGTACCCGAGCTTTAGTTCGCCGATCGTCTTGAGTATGTTTGTCTTCTCGACAAGAGGCGCGCTCACCCTTATCGAGATGAAGTGGCCGAAGTGAAGGAGGAGTATTGGGGGCTTGTCGCTCATCTTCTCGATGCGCTCGAGAAGCTTTGAGGCGTAGCGTCCGGGAAGCGGATACTTTGTCATGGCGTCCTTTCGCACGTTCTCGAAGTCGAGAAGGTAGATGTTTGAATCCGAGGTCCTGTACTGCTTTATGCCCTCGATTCCCGAATCGATCGCCTCCTCAATCCTCGCCTTGGCATACTTTGTGAGCTCGGTTCTTCTCTTCTCGTCTCCAAGTATCTGGTCAATCTCAGATGGGGTTATGTCGTTTGATCCAGATGCAATTGCAATCTTTTTGTCGCTGGTAAGCATGTCGAGTAGCAGCGCAAGTTCTCTTCCCTTTTCGTCGTCCTGCGCATATCCGCTGTAGTCTCCTATGAGCGAGGCGCTTTGAATCAAAGACAGGTCAATATCTGCAAACCTTCTGCCGAACTCGCATGCAAGAAATCCTGCAGTGTAGTTTGAGTTTCCCTCGAAATTCCACGGATTGGTATAGAGGGGGACCAACTTTGTCAGCTCCTCGACTGGAGGGTGGTGGTCGAGCCAGATTATGTCGAACTTCTCGCCCGCAGTCTGGGCGCCCATTACGCTCTCCTCGGTTGTGCCGAAATCGGTGATGAGAAGCAGCGGCTTCTCGTTTGAATCGTAGTTGCCCACGGTCAGGATGTCCTCCTTCGCATCGCTGTTGGAGTACGCAACTCCCCTTTGCATCTTCCAGAAAATCCTTGGAAGGCCGGTTGCAGAGATTTTATTCGCCACATTCACTATCGAAAGGTAAATGCCGTAGGCGCCGGTGAGCCCGTCGGCATCGTTGTGGAACCTGACAATTATCGGAGCTCCCAGGAGTATCTTCTGGAGAAATAATGCCGCCGATTCATCAAGCCTTTGCTTCATCTTTATCGTCACTGAGTCGATCTCGCCCTTTCCTGTTTTGCCAAATGGGAGAATAAGCTTGGATGCGTATGCCGCAGCACTAGTCCGCGATGATTCAAGGGCATTTGGATCCTCAGAGATTATTGCAGACTCTATCTTGCCCTCTACAACCTCCCCTTTCACCAGATCTCCCAGGTGCAGAACTATCGAGCTCTTTAGCTCCTGGATTTGCGGCCTCTCCTTTGAGAGGCTTGTTATCCAGTAGGAGTTTTCGCTCAGAGATGCCGCATGCTTAACACAAGAAACAATACCCTCAAGCATCAAAACAGCTCAGCTTCGCTTCATTTTATTTGTAACAGGCAAGCATTATT
Organism: Microcaldota archaeon; assembly: GCA_028867335.1. Taxonomy (GTDB): domain Archaea; phylum Micrarchaeota; class Micrarchaeia; order Micrarchaeales; family CABMGC01; genus JAGWGI01. The sequence goes on from JAGWGN010000013.1 coordinate 27,271, forward strand.
AGCAGTTGAGTTGCGGATGTAGCCGCAGAATGTCGCGTTGTTGTACTTTGCGGCCATCGAGGAGTAGCACTGCAGCGAGAGGGCCGCTGAGAAGGAGGCGCAGATCGAGACGTTCTTTGTGTCTATCGCCTCTGCAAGTAGCACGTACTGCGCGCAGAATCCCTGGTACTGCTGGAAGGCGCTGCAGCTTGCTATTAGCTGCGCGTAGCTTGTGGGGGTGGAGTTGGTGTAGTTGCCCGCAACGGCGTATGCGCACAGCCCCCTGGCCGAGGCGCTCTCGTTTGCGCAGAGCGCCGAGTTGGAGGTCCTTGATGCGAGAAGCGTGTAGCAGATGTCGCGTGCGCTGTAGTTCTGGCTCGGCAAAAATGCTAGGCTGCTAATCGAGGAGATCACAGACGAGTTTGCGCTTGCTATTGCGCCCTTTGTTAGATTGAGTATCTTGGAAATCGCGCTCCTATCGGTGCTGTTTGAGACCTGCGCGCAGTGGGCGGGGAGCAGGGTTGAGGAGGCCAGGTTGAAACTTATCGCAGAGGCGCAGATCTGCCTGTTCGAAAAGTTTGCCTCGGATGCGCACATGGACAGGTTTGTCGCCGACACTGCGATCGAGGTGATGCAGCCATCGGAATATTGGGCCCCGAGGGAGGTGCAGAGAGAGGCGTTGCCAGTTGCCTGTGCGATGTATGAGACGCAGGCCCGAGCGCTCGAGTTGCTTGCCGCGTTCAGGCAGCCCTGCGGGGAGAGCGTGGACTCGGCAATCTGGGAGTAGCAGGGGCCCTGCGAGCTTCCCTGTATGCTTGCGCAGATGCTCTGGTTCTGGGTGGATGTTGCAAGGGCGTAGAAGCATGAATCGCGGCTCTCCCCGAGTATTATGCCGCTGCAGCGCTGCAGGGGGTTGCCTGTAGGCAGAAGCGTTACCGCAATGGCAAGGGCGATCAAGATCAGCGTTATTGCGCCGTATAGGCGGAGCCTCTTTGAAGAATCTGGGATGTTTTGCTTGACTCTTGCGCGCATTGCACCAGCTTTAGTAGAGGGATGCGTCCTCTGCGGAATAGACCTTGAACCCTGTGCCGGTTATGTCATAGGGAGTCGTGACGAAGCTGTGCTTTCCGCCCCTCATCTTGATGATCTCCATCGCGCGAATCCTCTTCTCCGCCTCCCCTGTCTGGTACATCGAGATTATGCCGTCGAAGATGAAGAACTCGGGCTTGAACTCCAGCTTGCTCCTCTCGGGAGTCGCAGCCTCCATCGTAAGCAGCGTTGTGACGTTGAGCCTTCGCATGTCGTTTATGAACTCGATCATCGACCTCCTGTAGGCGACCTGGTCGCTTATCAGAAGGCTTAGTATGGATGCCGAGTCGACGACGACCCTTGTCGCGCCTATCTGGCTGACAAGCTCCTCGATCTCGCTGACCACCTTTCCGAACTCGTATCCCGAAGGGTCGGCTGCGGCGAGCTTGTCCGTAGGCTCCTTTCCGTCTATTATGAGCTTCTTGCTCGCGATCATCTCGTCTATGTCGGTGAGCTCGTTGAAGGTGGACTTTGCGTTTTCCAGCACCCGCTTCGGATTCTCCTCAAGCGAGAAGTAGACGCCAGGCTGTCCCATCTTTGCGTTGCGGTAGAGTATCTCAAAGCAGATGAGCGTCTTTCCGGCGCCAGGTCCTCCTGCGATTACCACCTGATTGCCCTCGGGTATTCCCCCGTAGAGCATGGCGTCCAGCCCAGAGATTCCCGTTTTGACTATGCCCATCGAAAAGCCTTAAATAGTTAGAATCATAGAGATCTAAGTATATAAAAGTTGGTGTTGCCGTGAACAAAAAAATCGTCATAATTGGGATTCTACTGATACTGGCCGCATTCGCGGCGGGAATAGCGGTAACGCCAGGCACATTCGGTTCGATAGCAAACACCACGCTAATGAACGTCTCAATCGGCGCGCAGGGAAGTTCCTCCGTCCCATTCATTGTCGGGGTGAACGGCCTTGTCTCGGTGATATACAACTCGGATTCCAGTGTTGACTTCTACTTCGCAAACAGCACAGCATTCAAGACGCTCGGACCTTACCAAAACAGCAGCCTGCTCCTCTCGCAGTGGGCAAGAAACCTCTACGGCAACGGGGTGTACGAGATCATTCCGAACTCCGCGAACGGGATCTTCCCCAACTTTGCGCCGCAAAACTCCACCTCGCTAAACTACTCGTATGCGAGCCAAAATGAGTTCCCGCTCGCCGCCGGCACTTACTATGCGATCTTCGAGAACTCTGGGAACAAGAGCACTGTGATCCAGATGATCTCAAGCATATCGGACAGCAGCAGGGTCGCCGCAGGATTTAGCCAGTTCATAAAGGTCGGGCTCGTCTTCTTCTTTGCGCTGCTCGCCGGAATAATACTGATAATCTATGGGATCCTAAAGAAGCCGAAGGTGCAGCCTGCTGCGCCTGCAGCCGACCAGAGGAAGGTCGATGAGATCTACAAGGATGTGGACAGGAAGAAACCCAAGGGTAAGAAGTGAGTTGGGTAAAAAGAAACCGGCAGATAAGATTATGTGGGGAGTGGAAAGTAATCTTATCTGCGAGTAAAACAGATTTGTAGAATAAGGTTTATATATCTTTTGCCGACCTCCCACACATCTGTCTAACCCAGCTTCGTCATACCCATTTTTAAGCCTAAGTTGCCACTTATTAGCGATGGACAGCCTTCAGGAAAGAATAGCAGGCGAGATAGCACTCTCGGAGACGCCGGGAACCACGATGAAGAAGTGGCGAGAGCTCTTTGGGATACCGCAGGTCGAGCTCGCAAAACACCTCAAGATCTCAACTTCCACAATAAGCGACTACGAAGGCAACAGGAGAATGAGCCCAGGAGTCGGGATAATCAAGCGATTTGTAGTCGCCCTCTTCTCAATCGATGAGCAGCACGGAGGGGAGGTGATACGAAACCTCGAGAAGTTCAACCTTCCAAAGGCAGGCCCGGAGGCATTCTACACGCTGCACGACTTCTCAGCGCCGATCAGCGGGGTCGACTTCGCAAGGATAATAGACGCAAAGATAATCGCAAATCCAAACTACCTAGACAACATCAAGCTCTTCGGATACACGCTGCTTGACAGCCTAAGGGTGATCCTTGAGATCTCTCCAAGCGAGTACCCGAAGCTCTTCGGCACGACAAACGAGAGGGCATTCATCTTCTCGCAGGTCAGCACCGGAAGGTCGCCGATGGTCGTGATCAGGGTTGCTCCAATCAAGCCGAGGATAGTGGTCATCGAGAACATAGAGAGCATGGACAAGCTTGCGATCAAGATCGCCCAGATAGAGAAGATTCCTCTCCTCACGACTAAGATTGGGATAGAGGAGATGAAGGCAAGGCTCAACAACATCTGAATGCATCGTCCTCCAATACGGAGATGGTGGCTGATTTTGAGGAATTAGAGTCAACCCCCTGCGGAGCTGCCGTTTCGCCGCTAACCTTGACGCCCTTGACAAGAAAATACTTTATGCTGGCAACCCCGATTACCGTATCGCCAATGACACATGTTGGGCAGAGTCCGCATCCGTCCCCGCTTATCGCAAGGCTCTGGGCGGCATTTAGGATCGCCGCATCATTGCGCCTTACCAGGTTAAAAACTGAGGAATAGACGCCCTTTGCGCCGTCCCTGACCATCTCCTTTATAGGGGAGAGGCTGACCTCAAGATGCCTTATGCGGTCCTTGAAAAGCGTATCCGCCATATAGTTAGTCGGCATGTTCTGATTTAAATGCCTTCTGTTCAGCGCGTCAGCGCTTGCCGAGTATCTGGTAGAAGGCGAAGTTCTCGCCCCGCGCGCTGTTGTTTTGGGAGGCAAGAGGGAGCAGGTCGTAGTTTTGCAGAAGGTTCTTGCAGACAGTTCCCTTGTTTGGGGGAACGTTGCACCAGTATCCGTAGTCTATCACCCTGCAGGCATAGTTCTTGGTATCGTTTAGAAACTGGCTGTTTGTGGAGGAAACATAGTCTATCTGGGCAGCGCTTCGGTTGAACTCCTCCCATAGGTCTGGGGTGAAGGTGAACACCATGCAATTTGCAGGAACGGAGTTGTAGTTGCTGTAGAAGAATGAGAGCGCATCGTAGATCACGGTCTGCTGCGGCATCGAGGTGGGCTTTAGCGTTATGTTCGGGATGAGCGTGACGAAAGGATAGATTACCACACCTATGATTATCGCGCCGTACACTATGTGGTGTAGGTACTTTCGCTTTGCAAGCTCCCCTACAGCTGCGCTGAGCTCGGAGATTGCAAATCCGCCGAGCAGGGCAAGCGCAGGTATCATCTCAAGCATGAATCTGTCATCGACGCCGAAGGTAGCGGCGCCTGCGTAGAAGAAGCCGTAGAACAGGTTGAAGGCCAAAAACCAGAGGACGGGCAGGAGAAGCATGCCGAATCGATTTCTCCTCTTGCTTGCGATCAGAAGTATAATTCCAAGTACCGCAAGTGCGGTTGTCTCAACGGGAAAGACTAGGGGGAACTGCATGATCGAGTTGTAGTTGCCGAGGAGGAACTGAATGTTTATCGGAAAGTTGTTCTGGAAGTTCGCAATAGAGAATACCTGCTGGTTTGTGTAGTCCTGCCCATACGAGGGGTTTGAGAGCTGCATGCTTAGGTAGTAAATCTCAGGCATCAGCAGCATGAAGAATCCGAGCAGTACAAGAAGCAGCTTGGTGTTGTTGTTTAGGTTGTCTATTGCAAGAGTTAGCCGATGCCTTATTGTGTGCCTTATGCCCTCCTCACCATAAGTCAAAAAGAGCACAAAGAAGATCGGAAGCAGCAGGATCGCCTCGATCCTCATGTAGACGGTCAGGGTCAGTGCACTCATGAATGTGATGAGGCTGTCAAGGCGAATCCGTCTTATGAAAAGCAGGAACAGGAAAAAGGTGAGCGTAGCAAAGCTCATCAGTGCAAGGTCCGGTATTGCCTGCGTCCTCGACCAGATGAATAGCTGGGGGATGAGCGCAAATATCGCAGTTGCCGCGACTGCCGCGCCCTTGCGCTCAAAGAACATCGATGCGAGCAGGAAGATGAATAGTATTGACAGGGCCCCGACGAGAAGCTGAAGCGCGTATGCGGTTCCGGTCCCTATCCCGAATATGCCAAATGCGATTGCGAGCAAGAACGGATACCCGATTATGTCGTGATAGATCGAGTTTGCAAAGCAGGTGTGCACAAATCCTGTCCCGTACTGGCACCACAGTGCGTTGCCGTGCGATAGTATGTTCATCGCTATCCCCTGGTAGATGTTCTCATCGAAATATAGCTGCTCTACGGGGCTTACAAGCAGAAGCGAGAAGGCGGTGAAAAAGGAGAGAAGGGCAAGCAGGGCGAAGAGGGATTTTCTGTCCACCCTTGCGGATAGCTCCTTTGCTATCTGCTTCCTTCTCATTACGATCGATGCGATAAGTGCTATTAGCGAGATTGCCAGAACGGAGGTGAAGATGTATCCTAAAAGCTGCATCAAATCCCAATCTTAGAGTCTATACGATAGCAATAATTAAAGTCATGCGGGCACAGCTAGGGGGGTTTATTATATGAGCGGCAAAGCCGCAAAAAGAATTTACAGCTTCTTTACGTTCTTTGCCCTTAGTCCGCGGTCTCCTGATTCGACCTCGTACTCTACAGCATCGCCAACAGCGAGCGCCGCTCCGCCTTCTACTGCGGAAGTGTGGACATAAACGTCCTTTCCATCGTCTCCTGTGATGAAACCAAACCCTCTCTGTGCGTTAAACATCTTTAC
>JAGWGN010000014.1 GCA_028867335.1 Microcaldota archaeon
TAAGGTCTATCTCTGCCTTCCCCTCGCTGAAGACCTTCCCCAGCAGGGCCTCGTCGCACATTGCGATCATGTCCCCCTTCTCGGTCTTGTGAATCTTAAGGTAAATCATAAAAGCCACGATTTCATCAACTAATAAACCGACAATATTTATATTAACTCACTGCAAATTCTTACGTGCCGAGGTGGCGGAATCCGGTAACGCGCCAGCGCATTTGCGGCGAAACTCGAGATCTGGTTTCCGCAAGGAAGTTAGGGTTCAAATCCCTACCTCGGCGTCCTCTCTTTCTTTTTCAAAAGCCGAAATTCCGTTAAGAAACGATTAGCAAGGAGTGCTTAAGAAGGCCAAAACTCGAATCAATCCGTAGATGCCATGGGTTTATTCAAAAGGGGGCCCGACAACCGTGTAACAGACAAAAGTCGCCTACCTAGAATACTGGAGTTGATTGACGAAGCACCAGCCAGATATTTAAACAAGAAAAAATGAGGTATTGATTCCATGGGACTATTCGGTAGAAAAAAGAAAGAGTGGGACGATCCCGTAGGGGTTAAGTGCAGCTGCAACAATGGAGTGGAAACCGTAACCACCTATGAAACCATACGCAATCCCGAGCCGCGCCCTAGATTCTATCCCTGGATGAACAATCCCGGTAGTGAGGAGTACGCTCAGGGTGGAGACAGAGATGCAAGAGCATTTACGAATTATGAATCCTCAAAGACGGTGGCAAGCGGTTCGTACACCAAGCCATGTTCCAGATGCAACGGCACTGGGATAAGGATAGTAGAGTGGAAAGAGGCAGATAAAAAAGACCTCACCATTGTCTATCCCCACCCGATTTTCAATGAGCACGGAGTGATGGACCTGTCAAAGCAGCGCAGGGATTCGGACCCTATCCAAAAACCGCCTGAGCAAAAGCCTGAAATTCAAGTCAAACCTGTGCAAAATCAAGAACCTGTGCAGGCCCCTGTCCTAATTCCAAATGCGCTACCCTTTACAATAGTCACGCTCTACAAAAGAATAGAAGAGTTGGAAGCGAATGCTTACGAAACAATACAAGAAATGTCAAAACTAAATATCCCCATTCAAATAAAACTGAGCTTTGACAAATGCCTTAATGAGCTCAAGAAAACAGATTTGATAGAAAAATTCATTCCCTCAGAACAAAAGGAACTGATTGGATCAATAAATAACTCGGCTGCAGATTTTTTCAGTGAATATGGAAGAAACAAAATACTGGGAAAGGAATCCTCAAGCGAATTATTTTCGTCCCTTTATTCTAGCCTTCATGAGATACTGGAAATAAGGGCAAAAAAACTGGGCGTGACTTTAAAGTCGCAGAAAGTTAATGGGGTCGATACCTATTATCTTGATTATTGGAGTGCGCCTTTTGTAAATTCCACAGTTTCTACAACTCCAAACTCACCAAACAAGGTAAGAATCGAACAATTCAAAAGTAAACTCCGCGTTCTCGTTCGTATGATCTCTCAAATTAGTTCTAAAGAAGATGAAGTACTCAAATCCGAGATAAATAGAAAAAGCCTAGCTCTTACCAAAGAAATTAATTCACTTATTCCACTATACACTCCAATAGAAAAAATTGAGGTTGAAATGATCTCAGATAGGATTCTTTACGAAATCAAGCACGCCGCAAGGAGATTAGGCGTTGAAGTTAAATCCCATAAAGCTAGCGACCTTTAATCAGCCGTACTTGTATAGAAGGATCGTTGCCAGCGAATAAAGTATCCCGTACCAAAGCAGCCATATCCCCCCTGCCAGATTCGATACGGACAGTGCGAAAGCACTCAGTGCGAACATTACGGATGCGAATGCTATCTCGCTCTTTGTGTTTGTGAGCGAATATCCCAGGTTTCTCGCCTCTGTCGGCAGCTTGCTGCGGTTCCAGTTTATTCCCGGGTTCATTCTTGCAAGCGTTGCAATCGCCGCCTTTGTCCTGACGAATGCAAGTGCGTAGTTTAGGAGGAAGACCATGAAACCCTTCTTGAACGACTTGAAGTATATCTTTGTCAGAAGTACCGGCGTAAGGAGCGAGAGCGTGAATGCCAGGAATCCAAGTATCTCAAGGTAGACCGGAAGTTGCGATCCCGAGAAGAAGTTGCTGACGCTGATATGCGCAAACGGCAGGGCGGTGAATACCACCCCTATCGATGCGAACGTGAAGAGTATCAGAACTATCGAGAGATAGTTGAGCCCGAACCCGTGGGTGATGTAGTCCATGTTTGCAAGCAGGTGGGTTATCGATGTGCCCTTCGGATAGTCCCCCTTTCTCTTGAAGAAGTAGCTGATGAACTGGGTGTCCCCGTAGTTGTATCTCCACTGCTGCTTTACCAGTTCGGTGAATGTCTTTATTGGCCTTCCAAGCGCGTAAACCTTTGGGACGTACATGCTCTTGAAGTTGTGCAAGTCCGACTCAAAGCTGAAGAAGGTGTCCTCAATCACGTACTCGGGGAAACCGCCTATGCTGTCAAGCGCAGACCTTCTGATAAGCCCGCACGAACCTGCGAACACCGCGGTGTTGTTTAGCGCCCTTGCAGGCTGTATGAACTTGAAGAAGAACGCATCGAATATGTCAACCGAGTCGGAGAAGAATGAGTACCTTGTGTACTTCTTCTCTGTCTGAACGTAAGATACCTGCTTGTCCGATAGGTAAGGGAGCAGATCGACTATGAATCCCCTGTCTATCAGGGATTCATCTGCATCGAACACCGCGATGAATTCCTCCTTCGATACCTTTAGCATGCTGTTTAGCGCCCCTGCCTTGAACCCTTGCCTTGTATCCCTGTGGAGAAACTCGACTTTCAGTCTCTTGCATATCTTTGCAAGCGCGCCTGAAATCCTCTTGTCCGTTGAGTCATCAAGAAGATAGAACCTTATCTTGTCTTTTGGGTAGTCTAACTCCAGGAGCTTTGTCAGGTTCCTCTCAACCATCTTCGGGTCCTCGTTGTAAACCGGTATCGCGACCGCAACCTTTGGGAAGCTGGTGAGTTTCGGGAGGCCCTGCTTTATCTTTGTAAGGTACTTGTCGTAAAAGAACGAGCGGAAGTACCAGATTGAAGCGTAGACATTGAAGAATCCCGCAATAAGCGAGAGCATTGTGAAGAGCGCCGCGAGAAGGTACATGTAGATTGAGTTTGCTATGTAGAAGAGGTAGACCGAGAAGATCATCCCCGCGATTGAGAGGGTGACAAAGAGGATGACGGCAAGGCTCCTTCCGTAGAGCCTCTTATCAAGTAGCGGATTAACTTCCATTTTGATCGTTTCCTATCAGTAGTGCGGTATGATATTGAATATCTTGTTAATAGCTCTTTTTATAGCTATTTCTGAGGTCATATTTTAAGTTCCGGTGCCACAAGTGAGAGGTCAAGCGGATCGCTCTTTGTTATCTCGCCGATCAGTATGGTCGCGTACGATCCTGAAGGCAGGGAGAAGCGGACCTTCAGCGAATTTTCTCCGGCCTCATAGCCAAAGTCCTTGATGGGAGTTATAATCGGCCTGTGCGCTCCGCGCATGCTCAGCTCCGGCATGCTCTTTATCTTGAAGCTCTCCCTGTTTATCCCAAGATTTTCAAGAATCTCATTTTGGTAATCATCAATTGCCCGCTCGTCTGTCTCATATCCTATCAGGGTCGAGACCGGAATCTCTTTTTTCTCAGAACTGACGCTGTTCATGTCCGGGAATCCATAAAGGTCATGTCCGCAGAAGAGCCTAGCTTGCTCGAAGGAGTGCTCCTTTGCCATTATCTCTGTCTCGTAGTTGAAGATCAGCGCCTCAACAGCATGGATGAAAAGTATCGATATCCCCCTAGGTATGGATCTGATCGCGCGGGCGTAGTCCGTCCCCTCCCCTGAGAGCGCGTAGAGCATCGTCCTCTCCGCCTTTAGGTACCCTGGGAAATACTCAAGCGCCCTTGCAAAGTCCCTCTCCTCAAGCAGGGTCTTGCGCGCCTCGACAGCCTGCTTGTTGTTCTCGTTTGTTGTGGCGGTGAGAAACTCGAGCACCGCCTCCTCAAGCTCGCCCTTCATTATGTGCAGGCCGACCTTGGCATTGTTTAGCCTGTTGCCGAACCTCTGGGCGTCGAAGTAGTTTAGCATCTTCGAGTCTAGCTCCTCCGCGATCTTCCCGATGTTTGTCGGGTCGCACTCGTTGATTGTTATCTCAAAGCTGTTGCCAAGCAGCTCGCCCATGCCGACGCCCTCCGTTGATCTCCATGCCCCGTTTATCTTGATGTCCTTTGTCACTACCCCCAAAACCGCCTTTTCGTCAACCCCGAAGATGCTTGCAAGCTGCGTGGTGCTCGCGTTGCGGTCCTTCATGCCCGCGTATCCGATTGATTTTACGCCCCTTCCGAGCCTCTTTGCGACTGTCTGCAGAGCCTGTATAGTGTTCCACTCGCTCTTTTGCAAGACAAATGTTACAAATTTCCCCTCCTTGTCCTCGGTTTCCCCCAGCTCTTCTGCCGTGTAGACTCTGTCGGGCTCGATTATCCTTCCCCTTTTTGTTATCTCCTTCACGATAAAATCCTGCGGGCTCCTCTTTATCGCACCGCCGGTCCCCTTACTCTCAGATAAATAGCGCATTCAAACACGTAAAAGGCATTTAAACCTTAACATACACATTATTACTTAATCATTTTATTAGGCACGTTGCCATATCTATTTTCATCGGCAATGTATAATATGTGGTTGTTTTGAATAAGGAATCCCTCGTAGAGAAGGTCATATACCGCTTGATTAGAAAGCACATCTCCGGTCAGACCATGGGCTCAGCGATAAGCAGGGCGAAGCTCTTCAACCAAAAGGGCATCCCCGTCTCGATAAACTTCATGTCCCAGGCGCCGCAGGACAAGGCGAAGGCGAACTACATCACAACGACGTATTTGCAGCTTATCAGGGAGATCTCAAGGATGGGGATAAAGGCGAGCGTCCATCTGCGCTTTGAGCAGCTCGGCAGCAGGCTCGCAGGCGACTACGCGATCGGCAACCTCGAGCAGATACTCGAGGTTAGCAGGAAGTACGGCGTGTTTGTGTGGTGCGAGCTCACCGATCCAGTTGCGGAATCGATACTTCTAGACAAGGTGGGGGAGCAGAAATCGATGGGCGTTGCGATAAACAGCATCGACGAGGCCATCTCGTATGCGAAGAAGCACAGGTCGATAAAGGACTTCAAGGTGAACTGCAAGCAGTCCCACCACGAGAAGAGCGACGCCACCCCAAAGATCGAGTCGATAGCGCTTAGCGCAAAGAGCCTCGTTCTGCACTCGCCTAACGAGAGCGCGATCCTCAGGCTTATGAAAAAGGAGGCTAAATACAGAAAATCTTTAATCCTTGAGTTCCAATTAGGCTACGGCGAGAAAAAGCTGACAAAGATGCTAAAGAAGGGAGCTAGGCTTAGCGTTTACATCCCGTTCGGGAAGGACTGGGCAAGCTACGCCACGACCAACGTGCCGGAGGGCTACATGCGCGTTCTGGCGGGAAGGCTTCTCAACGAGAGCAAGAAGAAAAGTGTTTAGATGCCGACCCCAAAGACCCAATCTGATCCTCAAAGCCCGGAAGCCGGCAGCGTGAGCCTGGTAACAGGTGCGAGCGGGAAGACGGGCAAGGAGCTGATAAAGATGCTGCTAAACCGCGGGGACAGGGTAATCGCCCTGGTGAAGCGCAAGGACTCAATACTCCATCTGCCTTCGGGTGTCGTCCCGTTCCTGGGCGACATCACCGACGCAGAGGTCATGAAGGAGGCGTGCAAGGGGGTCGACAACGTATACCACCTTGCGGCGATCGTGAGCCAGTACCGCGCAATCACCGAGGAGATAATGAAGGTCAACGTCGAGGGGACGGTCAACATAATGAGGGCATGCGAGCAAAACAGGGTCAAGCACGTGATCTTCCTAAGCAGCCTCGACGTCTACGGCCATGTGAGGAGCGACATGCTCACCGAGGAATCGGAGCTCAGGCCAAAGGATCGATACGGCCTCAGCAAGGTGCTCGCCGAGAGGGAGGTGCTAAAGTACGTTGACAAGGTGCCGTTCACGATATTTAGGGTCGGGCAGATATACGGCCCCGGATTCGAGTACTATTTCTTCAAGGTGTTCCGCGCGATAAAGGAGCAGAAGGCGGCGATCATCGGTGACGGAAAGAACAAGCTGAATCTGATACACATCGACGATGCGCTCCGCGCAATGCTTCTTGCGGCCACAAAGCCGATAAGCAGGTACAAGATATACAACCTCACCGACGGCAGGACGCACACGCAGGAGGAGCTCTTCAACCTCGCCGCCGATGTTATGAAGGTCCCAAGGCCCACAAGGCACATCAGCAGGTTCATCGTAAAGCTTGTCGCAAAGCAAAAGGGCATCGACAACGACGAGCTCAGGTTCCTGACCAGCAGCAGGCCAATCGACACGACCAAGATACAAACCGAGCTGGGGTTCAAGCCGGCGATCTCGATAGAGGACGGCGCCAGCGCCTTCGTAAAGCAGTTTTTGGACCAGGGCACAAAGGTGAATCTGAGCATAGATTCTGTGTTTTAAAGGTTGCGATGGCAATATAGTTGATTCAATGAAGATGGGAAAGGTTGAAACTTACATTAACAAGAGGCTAGAGGAAAAGGGCTCGCTGCTCTTCATGCTGATCGACCCTGTCGATTACAAGAGCCCTGCTGCAGCAACAAACGCGGGGATACAGAGCGCCCAGGCAGGGGCGGATCTGATCCTGATCGGGGGAAGCATAGGCGCCCAGGGCGAGCTCCTTGACGAGGTCTCAAAGAGCATAAAAGACAAGTCCGGCGGAATTCCGGTGGTGCTCTTCCCGGGCAACATCGCGACCATCACAAGGCACGCAGACGCAGTCTACTTCATGTCGCTTCTAAACGCAAGGAACCCGTACTGGATAACCCAGGCGCAGATGCTCGCGGCTCCCCTGATAAAGCACCTAAACATCGAGCCCCTTCCGGTCGGATACATCGTGGTCGAGCCAGGAGGCACTGTCGGATGGGTAGGTGACGTTAACCTGGTGCCGAGGGAGAAGCCAAAGATCGCTGCGGCTCTTGCAAATGCGGGAGAGTTCTTGGGGAACAGATTCATACTGACTGATGCGGGCTCGAATCCTCAGCTGCAGAACCTAGGCCCGATCCCATCCCCGATAATAAGCGCGGTCAAGAAGGCGATAACCGTTCCCTACATAGTGGGCGGGGGGATAAAGACCCCTGAGCAGCTCAGGGAGGTCTACAAGGCCGGCGCTGACGTCGCGCAGATAGGCGCGGTCCTCGAGGACACAAAGGACCCAAAGAAGATAGTCGAGCAGTTCGCAAAGGTCGCAAAGGAAGAAGGAAGGAAGAAGATATAATTGATTTTATGCGGCAGATAGCGTCAGTAGAGATACATGCGATAGTGAACGAGCTGCAGGTGCTTGCCGAGTGTTACCTAAAGAAGTTCTACGACCTGGGCGACGATTCGTTCAGGCTGCTCTTCGAATCAAAGTCGGGAAGCTATGTCATCTACATAAAGCTGCTCCAGGCGATAAACCTCACCACAATCACCGAGGAGGTGGATGAGCCGACAAATTTTGCCAAGGCTATACGAAAAAGATTGCTTGGAAAAAAGCTGAGGGCCGTGGCCCAGCACTACTCGGACAGGATCGTGGTCTTCGACTTTTCCGGAGAGGACGAGTACAAGCTGATAGTCGAGATGTTCGGCAAGGGAAATGTCGTCCTGGCTGACAATGAGTACAGGATAATTCTCGCATACAACATAGTAAAGCAAAAGGATCGCGACATCTCGCCAAAAGTGATATACCAGTTCCCCTCAAGCACCAAGATAAATGTGGATTCCATAACAAAGGAGCAGGTGGAGGAGGTTGTCGAGAGGCTCAAGGCGAGCCCGGAGAGGATAATCAAGGAGCTCTCAAACCAGCTCGACGTCGGCCCGCTCTACCTTGAGGACATGTTCAACCGCTCGCTGATAGACCCCAAGTCAAAAGGGGACGACCTTCAGGGGGGCACGCTGCTTGCAAAGAACATCTTCGAGTTCTTCGATAACGTGAAGGATCCAAAGCCGGTCATCTACTCAAGGGACGGCGAGTTTGTCGACTACGCCATCTTCCCCATAATAAAGTACAAGGACTGCCAGGCGATCGAGTGCGAGAGCGTAAGCAAGGCCCTTGAGCGGTTCTACCTTGAGGACCGCACAAGGCTAGACAAGAGCGAGGAGGAGCTCGATGAGATAAACGCGAACATCAAAAACCAGAAGAAGATACTCGAGGAGATAACCGAGTCGGAGCGCCACGACACTCTCTCGGGCCACAAGATCATGGAGAACATGTACCAGATAAACCAGATAATCGAGTACATCGTTGAGAAGAGGAGGGTCACGGCAGAGGAATTGCACGAGAAGTTCGGTCTGGTGAAATCCGTAGACCTTAAAAACAAGACAATGACAATAGAAGTGAAGGAGGATTAAATGATCAAGGTAACGCTCCTAGGGACATCAGGGTCGACCCCGACAAAGAGCAGGGGGATGCCTAGCGTTGCGCTGACATACAACGGAAAGGTATACCTCTTCGACTGCGGGGAGGGGACGCAGATGAGGATGCTGGAGTACGGGATCAACATCTCAAAGGTCGAGACAATCTTCCTCAGCCACATACACGGGGACCACGTCATCGGGATCGCAGGGCTGATCAGGACGCTTGCACTAAACAATCGGCAAAAGCCGCTTGTGATACACGTGCCAAAGGGGCAGGAGAGCGGGATAAAGAGCCTGATCGTCTTCGACAAGGCGATAATAAAGTACCCGATAATCGTAAAGGGGATCGGCAGCGGCACGGTCTATAAGGGGGACGGATTCGAGGTTGACGCGTTCAAGCTAAACCATCAGATAACCACGCTGGGGTACGTCTTTAGCGAGTCGGACAAGTTCAGATTCATCAAGGAGAAGTGCAAGGCTCTTGGGATAAAGGGCGAGATGTTTGCGCAGCTTGGGAAGAGGGGAAAGATAAAAATAGGCAAGAGGACAATAAAGCTAAGGGATGTCACGACCCTCCAGAAGGGAAAGAAGGTACTCTACGTCACGGACACAAGGCCGATGACCGGAACGGTGAGGGCGGCAAGGAACGCAGAGATATTAATACATGAGGCAGCATATACTGAAAAGGAGAAGGACCTTGCAAAGCAGAGGAAGCACTCGACCGCACACGAGGCCGCGCATGTCGCCAAGCTCGCAAAGGTCAAGCTGCTGATAATCACGCATCTGAGCGCAAGGCACCGCGATCCCGATGCGCTCTACGAGGAGGCGAGGAAGGTCTTCAGGAACACGGTAATAGGAAACGACGGATACACGACGGAAATATGAATGGAGGTATAGTCTAGTGGTAGGATGACAGATTGACATTCTGTAGGCAGGAGTTCAATTCTCCTTACCTCCATAGCTGCTAAAGGTTATCGGCATGGAAGCAAAAAAGCAAAAAGAGTGCGGCGTCTGCGGATGCGACTGCGAGGACTGCGACTGCATGAAGCAGCAGGGATGCCTAAAGTGCGGATGCCAGTGACTATTTCTAATCTGCAAAAGTGCAAGCACTTGCTAGAAACGCTCATTAAATCAGCCTATAAAACACAAATTCTCCATATCCTTGTTAAAATGCCAAAGAATCTTCTGCAAGGGGCAAACAAGGATAATTCTCCAGAGCCACTAAAAGCGTCTAGGGGGCAGATAAACGACAAAAACCGCGTCTGGTCTGCAAGGCTTGATGTCTCAAGTCCGATTAGGGGGGAAGAAATAGAGGGATTCAGCAGATGGATCGACTGGAACGGTTTTGGGGTCAAACATGAATACGGGATACACCGCGCATTCGACTTTTCTGCGTACCTTAGCAAAGACGGCAAATCCGTTCTAGGATTGCCGAGGGAGACCAAGGTCAGGGCGATTGCCGATGGAAAAGTGGTTCAGGTCAATGACCTAAACGGGGACTATTTCACTCTCGTACACATACAGCACAACAAAATGGACCATACCTATGTAGCCGGTGGCATGCTCTCCACATATTGCCATGTCACTCCGCTAGTTAAGGCTGGCCAAAAGGTAAGACGGGGCCAAGTTATTGCTACTTTGCACAAAGATCCTGGAAATATCTCAGGACGCCTTGTACATCTGCATTTTGAACTTTCAGATGCGGTTTCAAATAGCTCAAACAATCCGAGCCATCGCCGCCGAGACCCCCTAACCATACTCCCAAGCATAAACGAGCTTAAGGCCATTCCACCGGCCAGCCTTGAATTCGAAATAAAAGGACTTAAGAGGCAACCGGAGATAGAGATAGCCAATTTCAAGAAACTTAGGATATAGCTTGAAAACGGCACTATTAGGTGGTATTTTATAAACTCTGAGGTTCAATACCAATACACTATAATGTGATATCTATGCAAGGAAAAGTAAAGATGTTTAACGCACAGAGAGGGTTTGGTTTCATCACAGGAGACGATGGAAAGGACGTTTATGTCCACACTTCTGCAGTAGAAGGCGGAGCAGCACTCGCTGTTGGCGATGCTGTAGAGTACGAGGTCGAATCAGGAGACCGCGGACTAAGAGCAAAGAACGTAAAGAAGCTGTAAATTCTTTTTGCGGCTTTGCCGCTCATATAATAAACCCCTAGCTGTGCCCGTATGGCTTTAATTATTGCTATCGTATAGACTCTAAGATTGGGATTTGATGCAGCTTCTAGGATACGTCTTCACCTCAGTTTTGGCGATATCGCTAATTGCACTTATCGCATCGATCGTAGTGACGAGAAAGCAGATTGCAAAGGAGCTATTCGCAAGGGTGGACAGAAAATCCCTCCTCGCCCTGCTCATCCTCCTGTTCTTTTTCACCGCCTTCTCGCTTCTGTTTGTAAGTCCCGTAGAGCAGCTCTACTTCGATGAGAACATCTACCAGGGGATCGCGATGAACATACTCTCGCACGGCAACGCTCTGTGGTGCCAGTACGGTACGGGATTTGTGCATACCTGCTTTGCGAACTCGATCTACCACGACCTAATCGGGTATCCGTTCTTGCTTGCGATTGCATTTGGCATATTCGGGGTCGGGACAGGGACCGCATACGCGCTTCAGCTCCTTGTCGGGGCCCTGTCAATACTATTCATCTTCCTGCTCGCATCTATGTTCTTTGAGCGCAAGGGCGCGGCAGTCGCGGCAACCGCCATATTCGCGCTGATACCGCAGCTATTCATCTGGTCGAGGACGCAGGCAATACCTGACCTTGCCCTGATGTGCTTTGCCACCATTACCTTCTTCCTGTTCATTCTTTTCATAAGAAGGATCCGCCTTGAGAGCTTCATCACATTCATGAGCGCTCTAACCCTCACAATCTATATGCGGATTGAGGCAATCCTGCTTCTCCCAATATTTTTCATCCTGTTCTTGACCTATGGCGATGATGGGATAAAGCACACTATAAAACACAGGCTAACTCTTGCGCTGGACAACCTAAACAACAATACACGACTGCTCGTCGTGGCGCTTGGATTCTTCATTTTGATAATGCCAGAGATTTACTACCTGAGCATGCAGCTCTCAAACCCCTCATACGGCCAGGATTACACAAACCAGCAGGTCTTTTCTTTTGCAAACTTCCAGAACAACTTCCCGATAAACATCCAGTTCCTACTGGGCAACTACAATTCGGTGACTCAGTTCCCTCTCGTTTTCCCTGTCGAGACAACAGCGCTTGCGGTACTTGGGATAATCTTTCTGATTGCAAGCAAGAGGAAGAATCGATTTGGGATGCTTCTCTTGCCAGTCCTCTGGTTTGTGGCGTTCAATCTGTTCTATGGATTCTTCTACGCAGGAGCAGCGACTTTTGGGGTTGACGATAGATTCATGCTCCAGATGATACCGGCTCTTGCTCTGCTTGGTGGATTTGCAGTCTCCGAGCTAAGCACGACTCTCGGAGAACTTGCAAAGAGAAAGTACGTTCACCACATCATCTATGCAGCCATATTGATTGGGGTTGTGGTATGCCCGTTTGTCACTCTTGTTCCAAACATCACCCTAAAGCCGCAGGCGATGCCACAGCAGACCGTAATCTACGATGCACTTTCGTTCTTCTACAGTAACTACAACTCGGTTCCTACAAACTGCATGGTGTTCACCTTCACCCCAGATCTTTGGGAAGAGTTCAACCGCAGTGCAGCTCAGATAGACTATGTTTCCTCCACAAACAGCCAGTTCCTAAACGATACCAAAAACTACACCTGCAGGGTGATTGACTATGGATACTGGTGCAACGTGCCGCCAAACAAGGGAACTATATGCAAGAACCTTCTTCAAAACTACAACCTGCTTCCTCTTGCCACGCAGAACAACAGCGCAAGGGGCGAGAACTTTGCATTTTACCAGATACTGGGCAAGCGCTGAGCCTATGGACAAAAGGCATTTAAATCAGAAATCCTGACTAATCATATGGCCGGTGCACTTTTCAAGGAGCGCATAAGGCATCTT
Organism: Microcaldota archaeon; assembly: GCA_028867335.1. Taxonomy (GTDB): domain Archaea; phylum Micrarchaeota; class Micrarchaeia; order Micrarchaeales; family CABMGC01; genus JAGWGI01. Next base: position 12,504 of record JAGWGN010000014.1, read on the forward strand.
GAGATTAGCCTCTCTCCAATAACCGATCTGGTGAGGGACGGCGCAAAGAGTGCCTATTCCACAGTTTCAAATCTGATTAGGCGTAACGACACAGCAATCGTGAATGCAGCGCAGAACCTTGTGATAAGCGGGGATGGCTGTGGACTCTGTCCTACCTGCGTTGTAGGCGATGCAGTAATCGGATTTGTGGGAATCAAGTATTTCTTTAGCAAGGGTGGAAAGGTGAGTAGCGAAATGGCCGCTCCGCATGCGCTTAATTCAAATTTCTCAAAATCTGCGACAGTCTCTGTCTTCCAGGATGATGCGTTTAGATGTTGTTAGAGATTTTGTCCTATCAAAGTAAGAGCCAAAATCGCCAATTTTTCTTAATAAACAAATCAATAATCATGGTTTTAAAGCTCTGGAATAGATGAAGATTGTAGTCGGCGACTACTAAGTCATGTCTATGGAAAAACTTAGAAAAAACGAGCCTCACTCAATTTTAGACTCTGCCACAAGAAACCTTGCGCAGTACATTGACGACCGCACAAATAGCTCCCCAGAACGATTCACAAAAGGGGAAAGCGACGCGGAGAGCAAGGAAGAAAGGCAGCTTGTGATAATGGAGAATACCCTGCGCCTATTTGAAAGTGGCCAAAACAGGGGATATGTCAATGCCATAACCGGATTTGGAAAGTCCTACATGATTAAGGAATATGCCGTCGCGCTGAATCCTAGAAGAATGCTGATAGTCACTAATTCAAATGTAGCGGTAACCCAGCAGGAGGAGGAATTTACTGCAGGAAAGCGCGTATTTGATGTGGGAATAATCAACAAAGATAAACATGAATATGGCAGGCACATCACAATAACGACCTACAGTTCGCTTTTGGCGGGCATTAGCAACTACAACAAGGCCGTAGCTGAAGCAAAGATGCCTGCACTCCCAATGCATGTAAAGGGCATATCAACGCGAGTAATGATAGACCCTAAGGACTACGATTTCGTGGCTCTTGACGAGGTTCACAAGTCTCTGGGCCAAAAGACATTTCCATTGATAAAGGAGGACTTTTCCACGGATACAATCATAATTGGCTACACAGCTACTCCAAAGTACCATCTGGGTAAGCAGGTGGCACACTTACTCCCCAACAAGATAGATGAAATCAACGGGATTGAGTCCTCACAGAAAGGATGGACTTCGTCATTCAAGGTAATCTATGCCGTGACGACCATCTCTCTAGACGACGTGGAGATGACGCGAAACAACACCGATTATAGCCTTGGCAGCCTTCAGAAGGCAATAAACACAACTGCGGGCAACATGGCCGCATTGGAGCTATATCAGTACCCTGAATTTATGGGCAGGCAGTGCCTGATTTTCTGCGCCGGCGTAAAGCACTCCAAAGAGGTTGCAGAGCTCTTCAGGAAAAACGGAATAGTGGCTGAAGCGATATACGGAAACATGACCACTCAAGAGCGAAAAAGGATCCTAAATAAATTCAAGGAGGGCAAAATTGCGGTACTTGCCAACGCTGACCTGCTAAGGGAAGCTTTCAACCACGATAGTTTGGAGGTGGTGTTCAATCTAAGGCCCATGAGATCTGAGGTGGCAGTATTGCAGCGAGGCGGTAGATCAGTTAGAATCGACAAGAATAACTCCATGAAATTCGCGAGGATAGTCGAATTTCTCTATCTTTCAGAACTGCCGTTTAAGACACAGGTAACCTTTGATGAGGCGATAAAGGCCCCTTACATTGCGCGAAACAAGGAGATAATGGCGCTCATGAGTGCAGAGCAGTTTAGGATTGAGCACAACCAGAGAGTTTCTGTGGTTTCTGCCGAATCTAAGAAGAGGATTCCACCTACAATAAGCGCGCTTAGGAAAGTCGTTGTTAATCCACTAGAGATAATAAGGATACAGCGTGAAAGGACAGAAATGCGACTAGATGCTAAGTTCATGCCTGAAAACTTCACCCCATTTGACCATTTCCTAAAAAGCTCTGGCATAAACAGGCATTACGCTCTTGACGTAATAAAGGCGTATAAAAAGGACAAGGAGCACTTAGGAATGTTCATCGTGCCAGAAACGGGACTAACAGAACTGTGCATCTCAAACGTCCTAAAGGACAGGATTGCAAGGATGCTTCCGGTATCAAACGATTACGAGCCCGTCATTTTGGTCGCAAAAGACTTAAACAAGAGCAAGTCCTTTGTAATTAAAAAAGCAAAGGAGCTTTTAGGTGAAAACGTGATAATAGAACGTAAATTGGGTATGTATGAAAAGCCTGAAGCCTATCTTTCAGGGGAAATAGCAAATGCTCTGAGGAAAGACAATGCAAGCGATTAAAACCGAGAAAGAGCCGGTAATAGTATTCATACGCAGAGACGCTGCGGATAAGCTTAGAGAACTTGCTAAAATTGGGGATTTATCCCTAAGACAAATTAATAGCAGCGAAAGAAAATTAACTGATTGGAAGGATTCTGAGGTAAGACACAAGGAACTCGAAAAAGCTAAAGGTGCATTATTAAAGAATTCTAAAGAAGGTATTGCACCATCACGTGCAAAATTCATTCAAATTGTTGGTGAGTCTTTCGTCTGGGCATTGACAAAGGGCTACTTTCCAGAATTGGGTTCTAAATATATGTCTTTTGCCGAATTCTATGGTTTACGCGTTAAAAGAAAAAGTATTGATAAAAAAATAACAATTAAATGGAGTAATCCTAAAGTGAGAGGAGAATATCTCGCTGAATTAAAGGGGTGGATGACCTCCAACTCCACAAATGGAATCGCCCCTTCCATACAAGAATTTAAAAAGAACCACGATTCGAAAATATTGAATGCACTCCGATTGGGTAGTTTTCCTGAGATTGGTAAAAACTATGGCGATCTTGTAAAATTTCTTGGATTTAAAACAAAAGGTAAGTCCAAAAGTGAAGCTGGCGATTGGAAAAATAAGACATTCAAAGATAAAGAATTAGAAGAAGTTAAAAATTGGATGATTTCAAATTCCAAAAACGGAACCTCCCCCTCTCAGAAAGAATTTGCAAAACAACACTTACGTTTTATTGGAGCTCTGCAACTTGGAATCTTCCCAGAAATAGGAACTAAATACACTGATTTAGTTCGCTTTGTCGGGTTAAAACAATTGAAAAAGAAATGGATGGATAAAGAGACCAAAGAAAAGATTCTGGAAGAAGCAAGGGAATGGATTGTTAAAAATTCTGTAGGTGGAATCCCCCCAAATAAAAAAGAATTCATAACGGAATTCGGATGTTCACTTCTTGATGCGCTTCGTAATAATCATTTTCCCTTAATCGGGCGAGAATATAATGATATTCTTAAACATTATGGCTTGGGCCTTCCAGATGAAAGAAATATAAGGGGAGTAATTTCAAATAAATCTGGCCAATGGAAAAATATTAACTTCAGAAATAAGCAGCTTGAAATAACTAAATCGTGGCTTAACAAAAACTCTGTAAATGGAATCGCCCCTATCTCAAAAGAGTTTACCGATGCAAATGGGCCTATAAGTAATGCTCTTTCAGCCGGTTATTTTCCTGAGATAGGAACTAACTATGGGGATTTAGTTAGATTTTTGGGGTTAAGATTAAAAAGTTCTACACTTTATATAGATTGGAAAGATCCGAATGAAAAAAATAAGGTCTTATTAGATGCTAAAGAGTGGCTCATCGATAATTCAAAGAATGGAATTGCCCCTTCCATGAAAATATTTCTAAAAGAAAGAGGAAACGCATTGATAAACGCCCTTTGGGTTGGGCATTATCCCGATATCGGAAATAATTATAGCAGTCTCGTAAGTTATGTTGGATTAAAAACCATTAGACAACCGAGAGTCGCAAAAAATAATAGAATAAACTGGAAAGACGCTACTGAAAAAATCGCCAACCTCAGGAAAACCCAAAAATGGGTGATAGATAATTCCACAGATGGTATAGCACCTTCTGTTCGAAGTTTTGTAAAAGAAAAAAATGCATTTTATCAGGCTTTAAGAAATAACAAATTTCCTGAGATAGGGGCTACGTACGATTCCTTTATAAAAAGTCTTGGTTTACAAAATAAAGAGATTAAAAGAATTTCTTTAGTAAAAGAGCTAGCAAGATCTTTTTAGATGTTGTTGAGCCTCGCCTTCATCTCCTCTATACCGATCTTTGTGGTGAGCAGTGGGATCTTCTCGATTTGGGCGATCTTGATCGCAAGCTTGTCCATGCTCTCTATGTTCTCGATGACCACTATCCTCGGCTTGATTGGGGCAACCCTGATGACGACCATCGGCGACCTTCCAGTGCTGACCTGCGAGAAGATGAACGCCCTCTCGTTTGTCGTGCCGAAGAGCTTCGGATACTCGCTTGGAGAGATCTCAAGTATCACCCTCAGGCTGTCAAGCAGCGTGTATCCAAAGAGCTTGATGTTGTCTAGGTAGTTTGGATTTGCGATTATCTTTGCGTCTATTATCCTTGCGAAGTCGACCCCGCTGATCGGCGCTGAGAAGTC
>JAGWGN010000015.1 GCA_028867335.1 Microcaldota archaeon
GGGATGCGATAGCGGACGTGTTCAGATCAGTGGATCCCTACCTGCCGCTGAAGCCCGTGACGGCGAGAGTCGGAAAGCGATTGAGGGCTGAGCCCATCGCCAGCCTCTACGAGCAGGGAAAGGTCTTTCACGCGCAACGACTAGACAAGCTCGTGGACCAGATGATCACCTGGTCCAGCGACGACCCCAGGTCGCCCGACCGCCTCGACGCCCTCGTCCACGCACTCACGGAGTTGGTCGGCGTTTCGTCTGGAGATAGATTCTTGTTAGAACTTGCCGACGTGTGCCAGGAGTGCCAGATGATCAACCCCAAGGGCTCGCACGTCTGCGCCGGGTGCGGCAAGGCGTTGACGGACGCGGAGATTCCCACGGCCCACAACCTCTGGGGTGACATCAATGGCGCTATTCGGTCGTAGGTCCCGCACCGAGCGCATCGCGGAGGCGGCGGCAACGTCCGCGCTAGAGAAGGCCGGGCTGGCGGGCACTCCTTTGGGGAACGCAACTGCGTCAATGGCTCCAGGTGCGGCGCTGGTCCAACCGTATCAGCAGACGGTCGGGCTCAATCAGACCACCAGCGGTGAGATTATGCCTTTGGCTAGGGACGCCAACACCTTCGCCGCCGCTCTCGGTCCCGCGATGCCGTTCGTCCCGATTCCCCTGGACCCTACGAACAACAGCGGACGCGCAGACCCAAGGAAGTTCCAGTACCAGGTCGCAACGAATCTCCAGCTCCAACAGCAGCTAGCCCAGTGGAACCTCCTGTCGGCCTCGGCAACGCAGATTGACCTGTTCGCGCGAGCCATCGCCATCCGGACCGGCGACGTGACGAAGATGGACTGGTCCTTCGACGTGACCAAGACCGCCGTCAAGCGGATCATGGACGACGACAACTTGAGTCACGCCGAGGCCGCAAAGCTCGCCCGACAGCAGAACATGCCCCAGATCGTCAAGGCGTCGGAGTTCTTGGAGAACCCCTATCCGCAGTCCGACCGGGGCTGGGCAGAGTGGATCACCGAGGCACTGTGGCAGGTTCTGGTCTACGACGGTCTAGCAATCCATCCGAGGTTCACCCTTGGTCGGGACCTGCTCGGCCTCGACATCATCGACGCCAGCACCATCAAGGTTCTGCTCGACAACTACGGAGACTTCCCCCGCCCGCCCGACCCCGCCTACCAGCAAATCCTCTGGGGCTTCCCGCGCGGCGAGTTCATCGCCACCACCAACAAGGACGTGCCCTCGTTCACAGACGGCCAGTATGACGTGACCGAGCGCGACCAGTTGTCGTACTTCGTCATGAACAGACGGACCAACAGTCCGTATGGTCTGTCGCCGGTCGAACAGGCGCTCCAGATCGCCAACGTCTACGTCGAGCGGCTGAAGTGGCTGACGGCGGAATACACCCAGGGGACGACGGCGAGGGTCTATCTCAAGACGACGGCCAATGAGATCACCCTGGCCCAGCTGTCGGGGTTCAACCGCGTCATCAATGACTGGCTGCAGGGTCAGACCGCGAACCGGCAGACCCACGTCGCCCTGCCGATGGGATTCGACCCCATCTTCCCCCCGCAGCTTGACGAGAAGTTCAAGCCCGAGTACGACGAGATGCTCATCAAGCGCGTGGCGGGGTTCTTCGGCGTCCAGGCCAGTCAGTTCGGAGTCATCCCGCGAGCCGGGCTCGGTGGCGGGAAGGGCGCGGCCGAGGGGGAGCAGGACCAGGCCGAGACGATCTCTAGCAAGCCACAGAACGCTTACATCCAGCGGGTGATCAATTCGCTGATGTGGCGCTACCTGGGCGTCTCGAAGACCATCGAGTTCAGCCTTCATGACGACGAGGGCTCCGAGGACAAGGTGGAAGTGGCGAAGGCGATGCAAACCTTCGTGTTCAGCGGCCAAAAGACCATCAACGAGGCGCGGACCGATCAGGGGCTCCCCGCCATCGAACTCCCGGAGGCCGATGAGCCCATGATCGTCGCCGGCAACACCGTCACCTTCCTGAAAGGACTACTGACCGATGAGCAGCCTGGGCAGAGCGCACCACCATCGACACCACCACAAGACCCACAGCAAGAAACTGAAGCACCACAGCCTGAAGCACCACCTCAAGAAGGCGGTGCGGGTGGCGGCGAAGCGGCAGAAACTGACGTGAAAGCCGCGCAGATGGACGAGTTGCGCGACTTCGCCACGTTCGTCAAGGCACGCCTGAAGCGCGGGAACTGGCGAGCGTTCGAGTTCGGGACCGTCTCTGACCCGGTGGCCGAGATGCTGAACGAGCGCGGGTACTTCATCGTCAAGGGCGCCGCGCCGATCCCGGAGAACCTGTTCGGCTACTTCGCCGAAGAGGTCGAGCGTGCGCCGCTCGGTGAGACCCCAAAAGTGTTGCTGTAAAGCGAGAGAAGCGCGAGCTCCACAACTTCCCCCACGTCACTTCGGTAGCCAACAAGCATCGTGAGAAGATACGGGATGCTCTGGTTCCGTCTGGTCTGGCTGCGGCTGTCGCGGCGGCTCTACACGGCAATTCGCCGGCTGATGCTGTGGCTTCGCACATGACGATGGACTCGGGACGGTTCCTGGCGGTCATCGAGGACGTGTACCGCGAGGCCGGTGCCGCAGGGGCGTCAGTAGCGGCGGACCAACTCAAGATCGAGGGCGTGGCGACTGGCGCACGCATACAGCGGCTTCTCGCTCAAGCCTCAATAGACATCAAGGGTATTGAGGGAACCACGCTGGACCGAGTGACGACGGCCATCGGCAACGGTGTCGCCGCGCAGCAGTCCGCCGACGAAATCGCCCAGGCGGTCAGGGCAAACGTCTACGGCCCCATGCTCTCGGGTCAGGCCGACATGATCGCCAGCACGGAGGCCAACCGCGCCTTCGCATCGGCCTATCTCGACTCGGCGAGTGCGGCTGGCATCACGCAGGTGAACTGGGTCGCCTACGCCGGCGCGTGCCCGTCGTGCCTCGACAACGAGAGCGCCAGCCCCTATGACATCGGGTCGACCCCCGACATGCCCGACCACCCGAACTGCGAGTGCTGTTGGGAGTCCGTCACGGAATGATGCGCCCAACTTGCCCCGTGCGAACGTCCGTTCGTAGCATCTAACCGAAAGGGGTTCGTCATGCCCAAGTCAGATGTGGTCTACGCCTTCGTCGGCGACCTCACGAAGTCCTACGACGAAGACGGCTACCTGCGTGTCAAGGGCCTGGCGACGGACGCGACACTCGACCTGGACCAGCAGATCGCGGACCCCGACTGGCTGAAGAGCGCGATGCCGAAGTGGTTCGAGTGGGGCAACGTCCGCGAGATGCACAGTTCGTCCGCAGTGGGAACCGCGACCGCGATGGCCCCCAGCGGGTCGGGCTATGAGATCGAGGCGAAGATCGTCGACCCCATCGCCGCCGAGAAGATCGAGAACGGTGTCTACAAGGGCTTCTCCATCGGCATCAAGGGCTACAAGCTCGACAAGTCCGCCGAGGCTCTGAAGAAGGCCCCTGGCGGCATCATCAACGGCGGGGAGATCATCGAGGTCTCTGTCGTGGACCGTCCGGCCAACCCCGCTGCCCGACTGGTCCTCGCCAAGTCGGTTGACGGCGAGTTGGTCAAGACGATGGAGGTAGTGGTCGACGGGAAGATTCCGTGCCCGACGTGCGGCGGATTCGGCCAGGTGAAGAACGAGGGCGGCGCGACCGAGGGATTCCACACCTGCCCGACCTGCGAGGGCACCGGCTACGACGTCGACGACTTCCGCCCCACCGACGCGGGTGGTGACAAGGACGACGGCTCAGTGGGCGAGAACGCCTCCGAGAAGGCGGGGAAGAGTGAGTGCCCCACCTGTGACGGCACCGGGAAGATTCGTGAGGGACATGTGAACTGCCCGGACTGTGGCGGAGACGGCGAGAAGGCGGTCGAGCCCCAGATCGAGAAGCGAGAGTTCAGCGACAAGGAGCGTTCGCGCCTAGCGGACAAGGGCCACGCCATGCCGGACGGGTCGTACCCCATCGAGACGGTTGGCGACCTGAAGAACGCCATTCAGTCCTTCGGGCGGGCGAAGAACCCCGCCGCCGTCAAGCGCCACATCAAGAAGAGGGCCCGCGAGTTGGGACGCGCCGACCTCATTCCCGAGAACTGGAAGTCTGCCCTGGCGGACACGGTCGTGCGATTCGCCACGATGGACAAGGCCGCCGACGACGGGCAGTGGCTCCACGACCCCACCACCCTCGCCGCCGTGCGCGATGGGATCGTCGAGTGCATCTCCGCAGAACTGGGCGAGCTCCAGGAGGGCGAGAACGAGTTGTGGGACCTCTCGCAACTGCTCGACTGCCTGGGAGATTTCCTCTCATGGTGGTCCCACGAGTCTGTCGAGGGCGAGACCAGTTCGCCGTTCGGAAAGGATGACGACGTGTCAATGCTCGGACTCGGGGTCTCCCCCGACATCATCAAGGCCGCCGTCGCCCAAGACGCGACGGATGAGGCCAAGGACGCTCTGAGGGTCGCCGTGCGCGAGTCCCTGGGCGTCACCGAAGAGTTCGCCAACCTAACCAAGTCCGCCGAAGGGCTGAGCACAGAGGTCGCAGACCTGAAGGCTCAACTGGAGGACGTGAAGAAGATGGCGGCACCCCGGAGCATCTCGCTTCGGGCCACGGAGGTACAGGCAGCCAAGGCTGCTGAGGCAGAGAAGTTCGAGGGTCTGGCGCAACAGGCGCGGGCGTTGGCCGAGGCGGCTACCGACCCAGAGGCGCGGCGCTCCTTCGGAGAACTCGCTGCCCAGCACACCCTCAAGGCCGCCAGCCTGCGTGCCAACGACAACTAACACACGAAAGGACTAGGGATGGCTTACGCGCCCCCCCAGCCTCAGGACCTGTTCGACGGCCCCGACGCCGCCGCGAGGTACCAGGAGGTCATCAACCGCATCAAGGACGCAGGGAACGCGGGTCTGGCCGGCAAGTCAGCCGGCGACTTCTTCTCTCCCGGCGTCGGCATCGTCAAGTCTGCCAACTCGCAGGCGCTCGACGTTCTGAACAAGGCCGGGGTCAGCCCCGACCTGGTGAAGGAGTGGGAGCTCGGCACGCCGATCGCCCAGACCGCCGTCCAGTACACCGGCATCACGCCGTACAACGTGGAGTCGGCGCTTCTCATGATCGTCCCGAAGGAGTTGAAGCTCCGCAACCGCACTCCCCGTCAGAAGGGTGTCGGTCAGGGCATCGAGTACCGCCGCATCACCAGCGTCTCGAACTCCGGTGGCTCGTCGGCCAACCTGTCGCCGTTCTTCTCGTCCGTGTCGAACACGGCGAGCATCAACGGTGTGACCTGGAACCTCCCGCCGCTCATCAGTTACACGGGTGACACCACGTTCAAGGCGTTCGTCGAGATGGGCTTCACGGACACCGTGAGCGTCCAGCAGCAGTTCGCCGCGCAGGGCTTCACTGACGCCAAGGCCGTCTCGGCCCTCGCGCTCATCTGGGCCGACATGCTCGGTGAGGAGCGTCAGCTGCTCAACGCCGTCTCCACGGTGCTGTCGGTCTCGGGCGTGTCTGCCACGGCGGCCCAGTCCACCCACACGACCTCGGGGTCGGGGCTTCCGGCGATTACGACCGGAGCGGTCCTGTTCTCCTTCCAGAGCGCGACGGGTGAGTCCAAGGCGGTCTCGGCCAGCACCGTGACCGTCGCGGCGGGCTACGGCATCGACCTGACCTTCACCGGCACCATTCCGGCGAACGTCGTCGCGGTGAACACCTACGTGACCGCAACGGGTCCGGTGTACTACAAGGGAACGACCGTTCTTCAGAACGGCTTTAGCCCCACCACGTTCGCCACGGTCGCGGCCCTGCCGTCCACCTCGGCGGACAACGGGTCGTTCTACAGCAACGGCTACGACGGGATGATCCAGGAGTTCTCGAACACCAGCCTGGGCGGATACCAGAAGGTCCTCAACGGGACCCTCTCCAGCTCCACCCCCGGCACGGAGTTCACCACGGCGCTTCAGAGCCTGTACGTCACGCAGGGTGCAGACCCCGACGCGATCTACACCACCGGCTCCATCGCCAAGGTGCTGTTCGACAACCTGGCTACTCAGGGCTCGGCCAACTCGTACCGACTCAACCTGACCTCAGGCGACAACGGGACGATCATGGGTGGTGCCGTGACGGGCATCGTCAACCCCGCGACCGGCAAGGTCGTGGACATCGGCGTTCACCGGTACATGCCGGCTGGAACCGCCGTCATCCACTCCTGGCAGGTTCCGTGGCCGGACTCGGGCGTGACCTCGACGATGAAGGTCGTCAACACGGTCGACACGATGGTCATTGACTGGCCGTGGGTGGACATGGCCTACAAGACGAGCACGTACCGCTACGGCACGCTCATCTTCGAAGCGCCCATCCTGTCGGGCATCATCACCGCCATCAACGACTAGTGAGCGGATCCCCGGCGTCGGGTCGTGTGACTCGGCGCCGGGGGTCTACCCTGTAGCCATGCGCCTTGTCCCCCCCGACTCCGGAGTCAAGTCCTTCACCGTCGACGAGGGGCGCGAGTACCGCCGCCACCGCGACGGCACCTTCCACGTCCCCGATTCGGTCGGGAAAGCCATCTTGCGCGGTGGCGAGTTCGGTCGCGCCGGTGTGTCCATGCGCGGGGCGCGGGGATACTGGTGCACCGCATGCAGGTTCACCAGCGTCTTTCGCAAGTGCGGACGCTGTGGCGCAGAGAATCTGCCGGAGAACGACCAGTGACCGTCATCGCCCCCAACAATCTCCAATTCGGTCGCGTCGAGCCCTACATCTCCGTCACCGAGTTCCTGGCGTCCCCCACCGCCTCGATGCTGGACTACTCCAACTTCGTCCAGGGCGGAACGCAGGCTCAGCAGAACGCCGCCGTGCAGCAGCTCATCTACCGTGCGTCATCCAAGGCGGATCAGTATTGCATGGGGCCACTGGGAACCCTGAACGCCACCGCGAACACCGAGGGCGGCAGGTACAACGCCGACCGCCAGGGGTGCTTCCGCGTCCACCCCTCCTTCAGCCCCATCCTTGAGGTGTCCGCGTTCCAGTGGGGACCGACGCCCGGAATGGGCAACGTCCTCACCCTGTCGTCCGACAACTGCTGGATCGAGCGCCAGGAGATCGTCGTATCGGCCCTGGTCGGGTCGGGAACGTCGAACTATCTCGGCATCAACGCCCTGACCAGCATCATCGGCGGTCCGGGTTCGTGGGGCGGCCCGCAGTTCTGCCAATGGACCTACATCAACGGATTCGCCAACACCTTCACCTCCGCGTCCGTGACGCTCGGCGCGACCTCCATCCCCGTCAACGACCCGACCGGCATCTATCCGGGGATGACTCTCACCATCTGGGACTCGTCAAATGACGAGATAGTCACGGTGTCGAGCTCCTATGTCGCAGGGTCAAGCACCGTCACCCTCGCGGCGGGGACACAGTTCGCCCACGCCTCCGCGACCAACATCTCGGCACTCCCCGCCAGCGTCAAGCAGGCCGTCATCCACTTCACCGTGGCGATGGTGCGCCAGCGCGGCCAGGGCGGGTTCATCATCGACCAACTGGGGGCCGGAGAGCCAGTCATCGGGAAGGTCGACACCGGCGACGACGACGAGATCCGTGGCTACGACCTTCTCGAAGAGTTCAGGATCGTGTCGGGGCTGCTGTGAGCGTTTCCGCCGTCCACTCGGCCATCGTCACGTACCTTCAGGGTGCGTCGATCACGCATCTCAACAAGGTCTACCAGTACCCGTCGTCACAGATGCCGGAGACGGACTTCTTCCCCTCCGGCACCTACGGCAACACGACCGGAGCGGTGATCTTCGCCTACATGGCGAGCGGGGACGAGAACCGCATCGCCGTGGGCGGCGCCCACAGCGGGAGAAAGTGGATTCCCTACCGCGTCATCCTGAATTGCTTCCTGCGCGGCTACTACCCCGGAACCAGCGGGGCGGGCGTGATGCAGGACCCGGTCTATCTCTGCGCCCAGGACAACGAGGCGTTCCTGGACAGCCTGATCGCCGCCATCAGGGCAGACCGAAACGCCGGAGCGGCCGGGACGGTGTTCATGTGGGGCGAGGGCGCATCGGAGCGCATGGGCGGCAAGGACATCGTCTGGGAACAGGACATCCCCGCCGCTCTCCACGGGGGAAGAACAGCCGGGGTGATCGAGGTCCACACCCGCGTCGAGGTCTACGCCATCGACAATGCGATGAACACCTAGCCAACTTGCCCCGCCACGACGTGCGTTCGTAGCATGGGTCCGAAAGGGAACTCATGGGATACACTTTCACCTGGTCCGTACCGCGCACCTACCCCGAGATCGTCGTCAACGGTGTCGTGCTGACTGCGGAGCCCGGCCAGACCTACGATCTGAGCGAGGACCCCGGCGACGGGCGCTGGACGCTCAGCGGGGCTGTGGCGGGCAAGACGAAGGTGGCCAGTCTCGACACCCAGGACCCCGTTTCCGAGCCCGCACAGGGCGAAATAGAGCCCCCTGAGGGCAAGGAGAACTAATGGCCGCTTTTCTCTCCGCCAATGGCTATTTCGGGCTCATCAACGAGGTCACCCGTGGCACGACGCCCGGAACGGGGACGGTCCAGTGGATTCCCGTCATCGAGCCGACGATCACCCCGAACCTGACGTGGCTGAACGACCATTCGCTGCGCGGAAGCCCGGTCGAGAACTACGACCAGGTCCCCGCCACGCGCTCGGACGACACCGAGTTCAAGTCCTACCTCTACGCCGACACCATCCCGGCCGTCATCCGGGCGCTTCTGGGCGGGACCGACACGGTGACGGGCGTCACGTCCTACACGCACGCCATCAAGCTCCTCAACTCTGCCTCCACGGGGAGCCAGCCGGTCAGCCAGTCGCTGTGCGTGTTCGATGGGGCCAACTACTTTCAGTCAGCCGGAGGACAGGCCGACAGCGCCACCATCACCTTCGGCGCGTCGGCGGCTGCCGAGTTGACCGCGAAGTACATCGGGAACCCCTACACGAACTACACGACCGCCCAGGCGCCCTTCACCACCCTGTCTGTGTCCACAGAGTCCCTTATCCCCGCATGGGACACGGCGGTCACCATCGCCTCCACGCCCTACACCTGGATCGAGGACGGGGAGATCACCATCGCCCGCAAGACCGCGCCCATCTTCACGCTCGGTGCCCAGGGGCCATTCCAGAACTTCGCCGGCCCGGTTGAGGTATCGGGAAAGTTCACCGCCGTCATCAACTCCAACGCCGACGCCTGGACGGCCGGTGCCACCCCGAGCGCCCTGTCTCGCGGACAGGAGGCCATGACCATCGTCCTGACGAACCCGAACAACCAGCACGGCGCGGTCAACGACTCTCTCACCTTCACGATGAGCAACGCTCAGTTCGAGCACTCCAAGAGGATGCTGAGCAAGTCCTACACCAGCGTCGAGGTCCGGTTCGTCGCGGTGGCCGACACCACCGACGCCTCCAGCGGATACTCGCCGCTGGCGTTCACCGCCATCAACGGGGTCAGCGCCGCGTACTAGCGGACGGTCTACGCTGTAGCCATGACCACTTTCACCCTTGGGGAGTTCAGCGCGACCCTGCGCGACCGCGACACTATCTCCGAACGGCTGTACCGACAGGTGGACCGGGCCGAGGACCGGGTTCGCGCCGCGCTGCTCAGACTGTCCAAGGCGGTCGATGAGAGAGTGGGGGAGGACGCCACGGACGACGAGCGCAACACCGTGGCGGCGGAACTCTACGGTGCTCTGACCGACGACGAGCTCGACCAGTTCCAAGCCCTGAACGTCGCGGTGATTCGATCGATGGTGACGGAGTGGAGTGTTGGCGACGTGACCGCCGACGCCATCCTCGACCTTCCCCATGACACCTATGAGGCCCTAGCCGATGCGTGCCTCAAAGCCTTTCGCCGTGATGACTTTGAGCCGAGCCAGGACCCTTTAGCCCCTACTCCCGACTCCGCAGACTGAGGAAGGCCCTTCAGGGCAAGACACTGACGGAGCCGCTGGACGCGGAGACCGTCGCGTACTACCGCGAGTACCGCTTCCGCAAGGCGTTCAACGCCACGCACGACCAGTTTCTCGACGAGCCCGGTGTTGTGGTGGACTGGCTACTAGAGATAGACGGCGCGGTGAAGGGTTTGTCAGCCGATGGCGAGTGAGATCATCCTGGAGGGCCGCGCCAAGTTCGACGACTCACTCCGCCTCAGGGCCGACGCCGCGTCCGCCGCCGCATCACGTTTCGTGTCACGGGGCGGTGTCATCATCGCGGACTCGGCCAAGGAACAGTTCCGCTCCCGCCCATCCGGTTCGCGTCGGGTAAGTCAGCGCACCGGAAACATCTGGTATGACGGGACCGGGTCCTACGCCGCCCAGCCCCCGAACCCAACCCTGCGGACGGGCAACCTGCGCCAGTCGATCCGGCTCCACGCCGTCACGGAGCTGGGAAAGGGCCGCTGGATGAGTCAGACCGGCCCGCACATCTACTACGGCGGCTACGTCGAGAACGGTGGCGCGACACGGGGAAACGGGGTACGTCGCCCGTTCCCCTACCTGCGTATGGGCGTCGAGAACGCGGCGGAGAGGCTCCAGATGCTCGCCGACGAGGAGTGGGCTAAGGCGGTCGAGGAATAATGGCGCTGCTCCCACCCGTCGTCGCCACACTTCTTGCGGACACCAAGGAATACTCCGCGAAGATGGACCAGGCGCAGGCGAAGATGGACGCCTTCGGCAAGTCCGCTGACGGGGCCGGGGGAAAGTTCTCGTCCTTCGCCAACAAGGCGTCCAACGCGGTCATCGGCGTTGGTGTGGCCTTCGCCGGCTACGCCATCGACAAGGCGTACAAGTTCCAAGAGGCGCTAGACCAGATTCAGCGCCAGACCGGGCTCACCTCCGGACAGATGCAGGTGCTCAAGACCTCCATCCTCTCGATCTCCGACCAGACCGCGACCTCGACGTCCGACCTCGCCAACGCCTCCCTGACCATCGAGCAGGCCGGGATTCGTGGGGCCAAGGGCATGACCCTGCTGCGCGATGCGGCGAAGGCCGCCGTCATCACCAACTCCGACGTCATCTCCACGACCCAGGCTCTCATCGCCGCGCAGTCGCTCCAGATAGCGCGGGGGATGGACGTCACGAAGTTGACGGGGATTCTCGTCGCGGGCTCCAAGCAGTTCGTCGGTGGTCTAGCCGCCGAAGAGGCGATGCTCCAGGGGCGCGTCGGCGTGGCCCTTGCCAACTACGGCCTCCACCTCAAGGACGTGATCGGGCTAGGAGCGGTGTTCGCCAAGGTCCACCTCCCCAGCCGGTCCATCGCCTCCTTCACTACGGGACTGGCGAACCTGGAAAAGCCTCTCACCACCACGAAGGGCAAACTCACCACTTACGCGCAGAACCTGGAGAAGGTCGGTCTCTCGCAGACCAAGTTGGCCGCAGACCTCAAGACCGGCAACATCGTCGGTCTGCTGGACCAGATCAGCCGGGCCGCTCAGCGGGGCGGGGGGCCGTTGAGTCAATATGTCAACGCGGTATTCGGCTCGGGCGGGGGCTCTGCCGCGTCGGTCCTGATCAAGAACCTCCAGACCGTCAAGGACACGGTCAAGAGCATCAGTGGCGCGGGCGCGGGGTCTCTCCAGACATCCTTTGGGCTCTCAACCCAGCAACTCGGGTTCAAGATGAAGGAACTCCGCACGCAGTTCGACAACGCCATGACGGGCGCTGGGTTGATCCTGCTCCCAACCGTCACGATGGTGGCGAACTGGGCCGAGGGGGTCGTCCGATACTTCGACGAGCACCCGCTGGTGCGAAAGATCGCCTCGGACGCTGCCATAGCGACCTTCGCCGCCGCCGTCGCCTACAAAATCGGCAAGGGCCTAATCGCCATCGTCAACACGATTCGCGGCGTCACCGGTTCACTGGGGATGGCGAAGCAAATCACCCAGGGCGAGACACAGATCACTCTTTTGGGCACCATCGCGGAGAACACCGGGATTATGGCGGGGAAGTCGGGCCTTGGCGCCGGCGCCGGTGCGGCAGCCGGGGCCGGAGCTGGGTCTGACGTTGCGGAAGCGGGCGCCGTCGCCGGAATCTCGGCGGTCGGCGGCGTAGCGGCCATCGCCGCCCTCGCCGTCCCCATCGCTGCCGCGACCTTCCTCCTTCCTAAGAACGCGACGGCTCCGGCTGGATTCTCGGGGAGATTCGGAGTTCCGGTGTCGCGGGCACCGGGCGGCGGTCACTCCTACGGCTTCGGCCCGCGCGGTGGCCGCGTCCACAAGACCGTGACCGTGAGGATTCGATGACCGCCGCATGGGACGAACCCGAGGGCGCATCGGCGGAGGACTGGACCGTTGAGATCGACCTAACGGCGTTGGCTACCCGACTGACCATCGACCCCGCCGCGCTGACCATCATCACAACGGCTGTGAGGAACGAGATGGTGCGCCTCGTCCGCTCCAAGCCCGACCTGTTCGCACAGTGGGCGCAGAAACCCCTACCCCCCGCAGCAATCGCCCCGAACGTCAAGCGCCGTCTAACCTAGGAGAGACATGGCCCGCATCCCCGCCGCCCAAGAGAACACGATGCTCGACGCGGGATTCGTCCCGTCCACGACGTACTACCTGAGCCTCAACACTGGCGATCCGGGCCAGACGGGTGCGAACGAGGCTGCCGTGACGAGACAGGCCATCACGTTCGGCGCGTCGGCGCTCGGGGTCAAGGTGTCGACCAACTCCCAGACCTTCACGTCCTTACCCGCTGCGGCCGGTGGGCTGCCCTACTACTCCGTCTGGACCCTCGCGTCCGGGGGGACGTACTTGGGCGGAGGGGCCACCACGGGACTGTCGGGCTCCATCCCTTCCGGTGCTTCGTGCACCGCCGCGACAGGACAGGTGTCATGGACCCTCTCGTAGACGACGTGGCGTCCGGCAGCGCCTCCGTGGAGGGTGTCGCGAACTTCACCCTGACGTATCCTGAGATTGTCGAAGAGAACGAGGACGAGTAATGGCTATCTATCGTGTCGTCAACGGTGCCTCGGCGGGTGCCGCTGCGCCCGTCAAGGTGACCACCGGAGCGGCAATCAAGACCCTGCTCCAGTTGCTCCACCCCACTCAGGGGATGCAGGTCACGGCCTGGGGCATCTCATTCGACGGCTCCGCTGCCGCCACACCCATCGAAGTCGAGCTGTGTACCACGGGAACGGTCGCCGCAACAGTGACCGCGTTCGTCGCCAACGACGTGACGACCTACGACGGACCGGCAGACGCCAACGTCGCCTCGGCGGGAGGACTCACCCTCTCGACATCCGGTTCGGGCTACACCGCCTCGGCGGAGGGCTCGGTGGTCGCGCCGGTTCGACAGGGCGACCTCCAGTTGATCGCCCCCACCAACCAGTACCTCTACCAGTTCCCCTTGGGCCAGGAGTTCTACGTCCCCGCCACGAACGTCCTGCGGGTCCGCGTCACCGCCCCCTCGGCGGTCAACGCCTACTGCTGGGTGAACTTCAAGATTGGTGGCGACTGATGAGGCCCGCGTTCGGGAGTAGGTAGCCGTGGGGTTCACCCTTCGTGGACACACCACGGGATGCGTCACGGTCAACACACCCTCCACCGTCGCCACGCTGCCAGTTACCACGGTGGCGGGCGACTGTATCGTCGTCTGCTTCGCCATCGCGGGCGCCGACGTGGGGGGAATCTCCGTCAGCGGTGGGGGTGCGACGTGGCTCGGGCCACTCCAAAACGCCGCCTTCTCGATGGCCTTCATCGGCTACAACTGTGTTGGCGGCTCCACGTCCATCACCATCGGGGCCAGCCAGGGCAGCGGCGACATCGGCCAGGCCAGCATCGGCATCTTCTCCGGGGTCCTGGCCTCTAGCAACCCCGTTCGATCCAGCCTGAACACGGGGACCGCTACGTCCGGCAGCGTGTCCTACGTGGTCGGAGACCTGCTGATCGGCAACGGCGGCGGATTCGGCACGACCTCATCCAGCCCCAATCCCTCGTGGTCGAACGGGGCAACGGACAATCTCATCGACCGATGGACCGCCGCAGGCTCGGAGAGGTGGAACTGGACGAGCTACTGCGTCCCATCGTCGGGATCATCCACCACGTACACATCGGGGGACACGGTATTGAACAACACTACGGTCGTTGTCCTCGAGCCCGTCCAACCTCCCGTTCCTCCGCGATTCAACGTCGGCGTCTATCTCCAGGCGGTCCAACGCGCCTCGGTCCGGTAGGTAGCGCGTGGCACGGTTCGGTCGCGCCTTCCCGGTCCCCTGGCACCAGCCACGGGTCAGCAACTACCCCACCGCGTTCTCTGCTGCCGGGTCGATCACCGTCACGGGTTCCGCCACCTTCGTCCTCACGCTCCCGTTCAGCGCCTCGGGGACGGTCGGGGTCAACGGGAGCGCGACTTTCACCCCGACGCCGGGACCGACACCCATCGCCTCACAGCCAACCCCGGATGTGTGGATCGCGTTCAACCCCACCGCCTCGGGGACGACATTGACCACCGCGAACTCCCAGCCCCTCCCCGCCACGGGTCAGTCGAACGCCTACTGGACGAACGTCACCCCGCACGTCAGGGACCTACAGAGTCACACCGGGCGCCAGCACTTCCTCGAGAGGATGGAGGCGGGGACGTGTACGTTCACCCTCGACGGTAGGTTCGGGTACTTCCTGAACGGAACGAGCGCGGGGAACAACTCCGGCTACGTCATCCAGCCCCGCTTGCCGATGGCGGTCTGTG
>JAGWGN010000016.1 GCA_028867335.1 Microcaldota archaeon
GATGGGCTTTATGAAAAAGGACAGGAAGCTCTATTTTGAGGCAGCATATGTTTCTCTTCAGAAGATGGTTGAGGGGGGATCAGTGGAGAGGATAGAAACCCCGAAAGGGAACGAGTATGCACTCACCAGGCAGGGCAGGAGCGCATACGAGAGGCACCGAAAGAAGATCGAGGTAGGAAGCAGAAGGAAGGATGATACAGGCGAGCAGTTTGGCGCATTTATGGACTCTGTAGACTGAACCTTACTTTCTCTTTCCCGCTTTTTTCTCGTTTATCACATCGTGCATCGAGTACTTCTTCACCACCATCGCCTTTAGCATATCGATGTTCTCGTAGCTCGTCTTGCGTGCAAGCTTCTCCGCCTGCTGGAACTTGTGGGCGTAGGAGTTGTATGCGGTGAGGGCTGCGACAAGCGCGTCGCGCTCGTGGAGGTTGCTTATCTTCTTCCCGGCAATCGCCTCCTCCTTTCTCCTCACGCTTATGTCCTCCTTTGGGACGAAGACCTTTGAGCCGAATGCCGCGGCCAGCTTGTTAATCACGTGCGTTGAGTTCTTCTTGTCGCTTGCGATTATGACGGGAGTGCCAGCACTCTTTATCCTGTCTACAAACCAGTCGAATCCCACAAAGCGGGAGTAGTCGATGTAGACGGGATTTCCCTCAAGGTCAATGCACGCAATCGCTGCGGTCTTGCCGGGATCCACTCCTACTATTATGTGCCTCATTGAATCCTCAGCACAATGTGCTGTTTGCATAGCACACCGCCTTGGACGCGGTCTGCGGTATAGACTGATAGGTGCAATCCGTCACTACAGAGGGAGTGGCTGTGATGTTGTAGTACTGGGCCAAGATCACCTGCGCATTTAGGGTCGGCGTCGAGGTCGCGATGCAGCTGTTTAGGGAAGTGAGGTTTAGCCTTGACTGGTTTGCAAGCTGCGCGAGGAACGAGGGCGCGATGTAGGTGTTTGAGAAGAAGGACTGAAGGTTTGCGACAAACCTTGTGAAGTTGCTCTGCGGCGCGGCGCAGAAGATGTACTTGCCAAGAGCCTGGGTGTTGTTAACGTTTTGCTTCTGTGCGATCGCAAGGGTCGCGCTTCCCGAGACTATCTTTATTGTGGCATTTAGGCCGCCGCCAAACCTTTGCTGTATGGAAGTTAGGTTGTTTAGGCTAGCGATCGATCCAGGAGCGTAGGGGTCTATGAACCAGTACTGCTGCAGCGGCTTTTGCTGGAGGCATGCGACCTTTCCGCTAAGCTGCACCACACCGGCTGAGACGACATAGTTGCTGACCACCTTGGAGGTCGAGACCGTCTGGATGTATGGCCTGACCAGCGTCAGGTTTGAATCGTATAGGAGAAACGAGGTGTAGAACCGCTCGCCGGTTAGGGGGTTTGTTGCTGGTACGCTTGCAAACCACTCCTTGCTCTGCGGGATGTATTCCGCGCTCAGATTCTGCATGGATGAGAAGTACGGAAGCACAGAGAGCGAGCCGTTCACAAACGCGTAGCTTGCGAGGATCTGGCCGACCCTCATCTTCACGCTGCTAAGGTTGTGCATAGGTGCGCACGTTCCGTTTACCGAGCCGAATGTGCAGTTTAGGCTGCCTGTGGAGTTTGTGATCGGCTGGGAGTTTGAGACTACAAGGAGAAGGGCCGCAAGTATTGCGACAAGGAGTATGAGTGCAACGTGTATGCCGTCAAGCCCGCCGAGCCTCCCGATCGGCCTCACCACAATCTTCGGTTCCTCCTTGAGCTTTTTTGCCATTTTGAACACCAACGGGTCCGACGGGATTTTCAACGTTAGTTTTTGAACCCGTGGCCTACGCCTTAGGACGGCGCCGCTCTATCCAAGCTGAGCTACGGACCCAACAGTAGATAGGATTCTATATTATTTTAACCCTATCGTTCTGGAATAGGTTTGAATCCTAGCAAGCTATGCATAAAACCCTGTGAATCCGCAGAAGGGCCAAAATCGATATGCGTACATGCTATATGGAAAGACTTATAGAATTCTTATAGCACCAATTATATGAGAAGATGTACCGAGAGAAAATTCGTGGGGATGCCCCTCAGGGAAAAACAAATTTCCCCCCGCCAAGGCAGAAAGCGGTAATAGGCAAGGAGATTTATGGCGCTTTAGAAAATATCAAAAATACTTTTGGAGTGGAATGGCAAAAATTGCCTGCAAGCGCAAAGAAAAGGGAGGTGGAAGAGGCGATGATTCTTTTCACCTATAACACAAATGCAATCGAGGGCTCAAAGATAACGTCTTATGAAACACGTGAATTGTTGATAAATAATCTTTCCCCCAAAAGAAGCCTGAATCAAGTAAAGGAAACAAGAGAACACGCCAGAATTTTTGCGGATATGATCAATGGCAGGCCGGAGATGTCCAAAGATTTAATTTTGGAATGGCACAGGAAAATCTTTGGGGAAACTGAGCCCGACATAGCCGGGAAATTCAGGGATTACTTCGTTAGTATTGGGGGTTATCTCCCGCCAGACTGGACCAAGATTGAAGCATTTATGGAAAACCTTTTCAGATTTATAAATTCCTCTAATATGAATCCGGTCGAATTGGCTGCAAGGTCGCACTACCGATTCGAGAAGATACATCCGTTCGGGGACGGAAATGGCAGGATTGGACGATTGATAATGAATGGGATACTATGGAACAATGATTACCCCTTTTCAATAATAAAATTCGAAGACAGAAACCTCTATTACGCCGCTTTCGAAAAGGGCGAGGATGAGTTCACACTCTATTTCTTGGAAACCTACATTAACGAGCACCAAAAAGGAGGACTTACGTTTTAATTCGAGGAATCTTAAGGCCAGAATTATACGATTCTGTAGGGAATGATTATATACAGTGGGAAGGCTATTTTCTGAAAAGGGGGAAGATGAGGGCTTACATACAAAAATCCGATCTTGAGGGGGAGATAAAATGCCCTCCCGGAAAGAGCGAGACACATAGAGAGATTTTCCTCTCAGCGTTAACCGATGGCAAGGTGAGCCACATCAAAAACCCGCTCCTTGGAAGGGACACCATCGCAACGATCGATGCCTGCAGAAAGTTCGGAGCCACCATAACAATCGACTCGGAGAACAATCTCACGATTACGGGAAAAGCAAACCTTGACGGAAGGAATCGATTCATTGACGCCTCGAACTCTGGGACCACGATAAGGATTGCAACGGCGCGCGCAGCTCTTGGGGAAGGGGAAACGGAGCTGACCGGAGATTCGAGCCTTAGGACAAGGCCGATGATGCCGCTTCTAAATGCGCTTAGGGATCTGGGGGCGCAGTGCAGCTCAGCAGGAAACGGAGTGCCTCCAATAAAGGTGAGGGGCATGGTATCTGGGGGGGAGGTCTTCATTGATGGCTCCGTCTCAAGCCAGTTCATCTCTGCGCTCTTGATCTTCGGAGCCCTTATGGAAAAGGGACTCACTCTCACAGTACTTGGAAACCTCGTCTCCTACCATTATGTGGAGGGGACGATAGACGCAATGAGAAGGCATGGAGTGGAGGTGAGGACAATTGTCCCGTTCAAAAAGTATAGGGTGCCAAACCAAAAATACTCTGCAGTAGACCACGAGGTGGCAGGGGATTGGTCAAGCGCGGCACTTGTGATTGCGATGGCCGCTCTTGTTGGACGAGAGGTAAGCATTGTGGACAACATCTCCAAATCCCCGCAGGGGGACAGGGCAATTCTAGGATATGCCCAGCAGCTTGGAATCAGGATAAAAAGCGACGGATACAGGATATCTATCGAGAGTCCTAAGTATCTAAATGGTGGAAGATTTGATTTGAACGCGACTCCAGACCTGCTTCCTGCAATTGCGCTTTTCGCGCTCAAGTCGCCCGAGCCAATATACCTAACAAATGTTGCACATGCACGCAAGAAGGAGACGGACAGGATAAAGGTTATCTGCCAGGAGTTCAGTAAGATTGGTATTGATGTAGAGGAAAAGGCCGATGGAATGCGCCTACAGTGGAATGGGGAGCTGTACCCTGCGGATTTCGATTCGCACGATGACCACAGGCTATTCATGGCGTTTAGCATCGCGGGGATGTACATAGGAAACTGCAGCGTCTCGCATCCGGAATCGGTTGACGTCTCCTACCCTGGATTCGTTGAGGAGATGAAAAGGCTTCATGCGAAGATAGAGGTCAGATAGATGAGGTTTGCGAAGTTCTTTGACAAGCGGAATGCTGCCGAATCGGTAGATGACGAGCTTGTGAAGGTGGGCAAGAGGCTTGAGGAGATAATGAAGGTCAGCCTGCGCAAGAACAACCTTGTGGAGTTCAGAAGCGATTCGGAGAGGGCAAAGGGCTTTGGCACCGGCATCACGGTAAAGCTGGGCAAGGGGGCGCAGATGAAGGAGGCAATTGTCTCGGCATATGTGGGGCAGGCGATAGAGGCGCTCGGGATACTTGAGAGTGAGAGGATGAAGGCGCTTCTCGCGCACACAAACTCTCAGAGCGTAGATGAGCTCATGCTGAACCTCAACACGCTCTTTAGGATGTATGGGGACAGGATCTACAAGTCAAGCGCGCTCTCAAGAAGGGACAACAGGATAATCTCAAGAAATGTTACCGACATGTTCGTGGTCCCCGAGATACTTATGATAAATAGCACAAGCATCGCCTTCCAGCAGCTCTTCACCGCGGACTATATAACAGGAGGGAACAAGAAGAGGGCGACAGAGAGGGCAAAGGCGGGGCTCGGGGTGGGGGCAAGGAAGAATATTGACGGGGATGAGTTTGTCAGGTCATTTATGTTCATGATCGAGGCGCCAAACTCGAGGGATCTGATCAGCCACTACTACTCAAAGTTCGCCTCCGTCCACAACATGCCGGAGAGCGAGATAATGGAGATAACCCAAAACAACCTCGCGTGGGGCATGCTAAAGCTGATGCTTGAGGTGGACATGAAGAGCGAGACCAGCCTGAGCAATTTGGGTAAGATGCTAAAGGGCGGGTATGTCGAGACGATGGAGACTTTGGGGAAATACTCGGAGAGCTACAGGAAATACCCGGGAGGGCTACATTCGCTCAAGAGGTTCAATGCCGATTAGCCTCAGGGCGTTGCCAAGCGTCTGCTTTGCGCAGTATGTTATCGCGAGCCTCACCTCCTTCGATTCCCCTCCGGTTATTATCGGCATCTTCTCGTAGAACTTGCTGAATAGCGATGAGAGGTTGAGCAGATAATCCGTTATAACGTTCGGGCGGTACTCCCTTGCCGCCTTCTCGACCATTTCGTTGAAGCTTCCGATGAGTTTTATCAGCTCAAAGTCTGCGCCGCGCTCGACCTTGTCGGCATCCACCGATTTAGGAATCTCAAATGCCCCTTTTTCCAGCACCCTTGTCGCGCGGGCGTGGGTGTAGCTGCAGTAAGGCCCGGAGTCGCCCTCGAATGTGAGCGCCTTGTCCCAGGAGAACACTATCTCACTCTCTGCAGCGAACTTTAGGAACTCGAACTTTATCGCGGCAAGCGCGACAGAGTTTGAGATGGAGTCGAATGAGGACTTGTCGCTTATGCTCTCGCTCTGCGAGACTATCTTGTGTGCCACCTCCTTTGCCTCGCGCAGCAGATCGTCCGCGGTGAAGTTCTTCCCATCGCCCATCCAGCTCCCGCTTCTGGTGCTCAGATCCGATCCCTTTATGGTAACCCTTCCGTATGCAAAGTGTATTATGCCCTCGGCGATCTTCTCCTCGCCGATTAGCGAGAACATCGCCTTCATTATCTGCTGCTCGTACTTCTGCCTGACATCGATTATGTTTATGGCAAGGTCCACCTTTCCGAACTCCATCTCCTCCCCGGACTTCGATGTGAAGTAGAGCGGCTTGCCGTTGTCTTGGTCGATGAACTTTGAGTACCTAAACGCGCTGTCGATCAGGCCGAACTTCCAGCTGTGGAACGCGAAGTCCTTTGCGATGTATGTCGCAGCGCCGTTGCTTCGCACGATCACCTTCGCCTCCTCCTCGTTTCCGATCAGCTCCTTTGCAAAGCGGGCTATCTTGTGCATCTTGACGACTGTCGAGTGAGCGTACTTCCCGTCGGTCGGCTTGTCCAAAATTCCCTTCATGTCTGCGAGCTTGAGCGCCTTCTCGAGCAGCTTTGCGCGGACTATGTCGCTCTCCCAGATCATCACGTCATGGTAGACCCCGTATGCCATCGCGGTCTCAAGCTGCGCACGCACGCATCTCTCCGCAAGCTCCCTCACCGTCCTTGACTCCTCGGAGTCTAGGTTCTCGAGCTTCTTTAGTATTAGGTCCAGATCCTTCTTCATGTTCTGCTTCTCCATCTCCTTGTTTACAAGCACGTACTGCTCCCCCATCCACTGGTCGAACTTCTTGTCGGGCTTGCTGGAGATATTCATCCATCCCCAGAGGCTCTCAGCCATCTGGAGCCCCAGGTCATCTATGTAATCCTCACGCTCGACGTTGAATGAGACGAACTTGAGTATGTTGGAAATCGATGCGCCAAGCACAGCGTTTCGCACATGGCCCACGTGCCAGGGCTTGTTCGGGTTGACGCTCGGGAACTCGACGATGACCTTCTTTCCCTTTCCAGAATCAGATGCGCCGTAGCACTCCTTCTCCGCAATCACCTGCTGCAAAACAAGCTTTGAATACTCCTTTTCATCGAGAACCGCGTTGACGTACCCATTTGCCTCGGAAAAGTTCTTGAGGAGCCTTGTGGGCTTTGCATTCGTTGAGATGTGGATCGCAACCTCCCTGGGGCTCTTCTTCATCATCTTCCCGAGCCGGAATGCGATCGAGGTGCAAAGGTCCCCCATCTCGCTCTTTGGTATGCTGATTGATGCGGAAACATCGTCAATGCCGATCTCGACGCCCTCAAATCCGAACTTCACCGCGGCTAGCACAATCTCTGCGAACTCGGATTTTGCCTGCGCTGAAGGAGATGAGGGCATTTTATCAGATAACATTCTTGTCGAATTCTTTTATAATCTTCGGTATCCTCTCGATGATGTCGCTTGCGAGGATGTGGGTTCCCTCGTCAACGTAGAGCTCATCGCCTATCCTTGCGTGCAGATATGCGCCAGCGGTCGCGGAAATCAGCATATCCTTATTTCTTGCAGCATACCCCGCTATTATTCCGGAGAGCACATCCCCTGTGCCCATCGTGGCAAGTGCCGAGGAACTAGATGAGACGATCTTCACCACTTTGCCGTCAGTCACAATCGTCTGGTGCCCCTTGAGAAGAATGTTTGTGCCCAGATGGTTTGCAACCCTTACCGCCGCGCTGATTCTGCTCTTTAGGTTGTCCTTTCTTATCTTTGCGCTTGAGAGGTGAGAGAACTCCTTCTCGTTTGGGGTGAGTATCGTTTGCCCGCCCAGCTTGATTGATGGGCCTATCGAATAGATTGCGTCAGCATCCACAACAAGCATCTTGCCAAGCTTGGATAGATACGAGACCAATGACGCGGCGGCTGCAAGGCTCTCCTGAGCCCTTCCAAGCCCCGGGCCGATCACTACCGAGTCTGCGCTCTTTGCCGCGCGCTGCAAAACCGGAAGATCTGATGGGGAAATGTCCTGCGACTCGGTTTCGATAACTATTATATTCGGCGAGACCTTGCGAACTATGTTTGCGATGCTCCTTGGCACGCAGGTTATTGTGTATCCGATCCCAACTCGAAGCGCGGCCAGAGTAGAATAGGCGGAGTTTGAAGCCAACGAGGGTGCGCCATGGATGTTCTTGCTTCCCCCGATTATCACCGCCTTCCCGTTCTCCTTCTTGCTAGAATAGCTGCTTCTTGGGACTGAGGCAAGATAGAGGTCGCCCGGACCCGCAATAATCTCCGCATCGATAGGTATCCCAACAGCAACAACCACTACCTTGCCGGCATTCTTGTTGCGCACAAGCTGCGTCTTCATCTTGTGGTACGTGAGGGTGTAATCGGCATTTATTATTTTTTTATTTTGTTTGTCTTCAGTGAGCCCAGATGGGACATCAACTGCAACTACAACCTTTTTCGAAGCGTTAATCGCATCGATTGAATCCGAGGCCTCCTCGCGCATCTTTCCGTGGAAACCTGTTCCGAAGATCGCATCGATGACAACATCGCACTCGCCCAGTAGCTGGGGGATGATCTGCTCCGCGTTCTCCATGATTGCGATTGTGGGGATCCGGGAGATCGCATTGAGGTGAAACTTAGAGTCCGGGTTTATCTCCTCCCTGTTTCCGAGAAGTGCAACCTTTACATCGTACTTCTTGCAGAGGTGTTTTGCCGCAGTGAAGCCGTCCCCCCCGTTCTTGCCCCTTCCGCAGACAATCAGGATCCTCTTTTCTGCGGTGAATTTCTTTGAGACAAATTCGGCGACTGCCTTCCCTGCATTGTCCATAAGCTCGTTTTGGGAGATGCCAAGAGCTATTGTGTTCATGTCTACTGCGCGCATCTCCCCTATTGTGAGCACCTGCTTTGTGAACTTCTCGAACCCCTTTAGCCCGTGTAATGTATGCATTCTGCTTCGCCTAATAGTCTTGAAATGCGAAATATTAAATAAGCCTTTTAGACTTTCCATCAGCATATTTAGCAAGGGGGCAATCCTATGGTCAAGGTCTACAAGAGCAAGGAGAAGCTGGTGATCTACCTTCCGTTCGACGTGATAGAAACCCTCAGCCTCAAGGAGAACGACGAGGTCGACTTCTTCAGGTTCAAGGAGAACTCGTTTATCTTCGCAAAGAAATCAGACATAACCGAGCTCATTGTGGGAAAGGCGCCAAAGGAGATGGCCGCCCCAAAGCCGATAATCTATCCTGCGATCAACGCGACAGGCGAGATCTCAAGGGATGAAATAGACGTGCTAAAGAAGCTCGACACGCTCAAGTACAACACCCGCAGCAAGGAGAATGTGCTCAAGATACTAGACAAGGAGGAGAGGATCCTGCTCAAGGGGCTGATGAAGAAGAAGGCGGTCTCGCTGTTTGCAAAGGAGAGCGGCAAGGAGCCGCTATTTAGCATCACTAAGGGGATATACGACCGCTTCTTGATGAGAAAGAACGCGCAGCAGGTTGCCGCAACGCCAAAGCCATCGGAAGTTAAGATCGAGGCGCCGAAATTCAGGCCAAGCGCAGCATCCGCAAGCCAGGCGGACGAGAACCAGAATGTCGCAAAGCTTGAGAAGGAGGGTTTCATAGTGTTGCAGTCAGAGCCTGAGGCGTCGAGCCTCTCGCTTGCGCTTGAGGGAAGCATAAGAAGGGGCCAGGTGCTTGGCACAAGGTCTTTCAACAAGAAGTTCTACATAATCCTGCGCACTTTCTTCGACAGGCATGGGCCTAAGATACTTAAGGCCCTAAAGGACGGGGGAATGAGGGTCTCGCAGATCGCATCCGAGATCGAGGTTGACGAGGACGGGGTGCGCGCGATACTCTATCTGCTAGCTGAGAGCGGCGATGTAAGTGAAAAGAGAAAGGACTTCTTCACGCTTGCCTGATTAGGCAATAACTGCGAAGTGGTCAAGGACCATTATCACAACCGCGAATGCGGCGATTCCTATCAGGATAAGCTTTGCGTTCATCTGAGGCCCCTGCGACGGGGCGTCATAGAAGCTCATCACTCCTGCCTGGTTCTGCGGCGTTGATATTCCAGCCATGTTAAACACTAAATATTACTTGAATAGATTATTAAATTCATAGCTTTCTAAAATGTGGCTTCACGGAGATAAATAAAAGTATAATGTAACTGCAAGGATTACCATTAAAGCAAATATTATAAAGAGCGCGTACGCGCCCATGAGAAACTTGACCGGCTTTTTGGCATTTTTGTTCATCTGGCTACCGATATAGGGATTTCCCCTGTTGGCATTCACAGACTGCTCCAAGTTAAGACTCGCGTTATTTTTCAGAAGCGGGACCTCGATTACCTCTTTCTCATCAGGATCCGGCCTTATCTCTTCCATAATATGTTTTACTATTCCGATTGTATTTAAAGCTTGACAAAGGTACGGGCATTAGGCAATCTATAAATAACCCCCGAATAATCTACTTTGGATTCTGTGGAACGCACACCGCTAAAAGTCGACTTCGGATACATCGCCCAGAGCCTCACCGGCCCTGAGTATGCGCTTCTTGACCTGATCAGGAGCAGGGGCAAGGCGGACTTTGTCGAGGCAACGCATGGCACAAACGCCACGCAGAGGAACATCGCGATATACACGCTCGAGCAGAAGGCCCTCTGCGAGATGAGAGGCAACAGCCTCATTCTAACAGACTACGGAAACAGGGTGCATGACATAATAGACGCGGACTCACCACTAAAGTCCCAACTCGTCTCAAGCGCGCTGATGGCAATACTCGAGAACGAGATGCCAAGGGAGAGCGAGATGGGCATGAACATGAGGCAGGCGCTTGAGATAGTGCGCCGCTAAGACCTCTTTTGAGAACCGAAGAGATTTTGGAGGTATTTCATCTCCACATCCACAGTCCTATCTATCAGCCACCTGAAGATTTTCTCGGTTAGGTCGGGGGATAACTCGTATTTTTCCGCCACCCTGCGTGCCCTCTCTACCACCAGGTCCTCTCTTGCCGAGTCCCTTATGCTTGACCTGAGGGCTTCAGAATCGAGAATTATTTTCCCTAACTCTGGGTCGCTCTGCGCCTTTGACTGCGCGACAAAAAGGCCGATGCCGGTAATCCTCTCGTTCATCAACTCGATGATCTCCGCGTCCTTTGAGGCCGCCTGCCCGTATGTTGTAGGATCGTCCCCAGCCTCGCAGAGCTGCGCAGGTATTGTACTATAGAACTTGATCAGAGACTCTTTTACCCCGATCCCAAAATCGACAACATCGCTTTGTGGAACGACCCTGTTTACCGGGCTTTTTGGAGGGTTCTTGATGAAGAGGGGATGCTGGTCCGGATAGTTGAAGCGCCCGAGCGAGGCGTGGTACACCTCAAGCCGCTCGATTGAGTATTCGAGAAATGAGATTCCGGACCTTCTTTTTATCCTTACCGCATCGGCGATGTAGATCGGGTCGTTGGTCTTGAACCTCGACCTGTCCTTAAGCGCGCTGATCGTCACCTCGGTCAGCTGGTCCATCTTCACGCGTATGTCCTTTAGCTGCGGCATTGGAAACACTTTGGATTCTTTCCCCGATTATTTAAAGAGTTGTTGGGGATTCGTATAATACTTCTCACAGAATCAGTTCGGGCTTGGCGCCTTGTTCTCGGACTCGACCTTTATCTTCTCAATGAAATCCTCAACCTTGACGCCAAATTTCTGGCCGCCGCTCCTTGCCCTGACCGCAACGGTCTGTGCGTCGAGCTCCTTTTGCCCGACCACAAGCATGTAGGGGATCTGCATCATCTGTGCCTCCCTTATCTTATACTCAAGCGTCTTATCGGATATGTCAATGCCGACCCTCATCCCAGATGCACGAAGTTTCTCGTGCACCTTAGCAGCGTAATCGTTTGCGCCCTCCGAAATTGAGATGACCTTTGCCTGAATAGGTGCAAGCCATGTCGGAAACTTTCCCTGATAGTGCTCGATCATTATTCCAATGAATCTCTCAAGAGAGCCATAGATTGCCCTATGTATTACAACGGGTGTATGATCCTTTCCGTCCTCACCAGT
This sequence comes from Microcaldota archaeon, assembly GCA_028867335.1. Classification (GTDB taxonomy): domain Archaea; phylum Micrarchaeota; class Micrarchaeia; order Micrarchaeales; family CABMGC01; genus JAGWGI01. The sequence continues at coordinate 11,596 of JAGWGN010000016.1, forward strand.
ATATGCGAGCCTGAATCTCTTGGGCATTTGCATGTCGAGCTGTATCGTGCCGCACTGCCACTCTCTGCCCATTGAGTCCTTTATGTCGACATCAATCTTTGGCCCGTAGAACGATCCTTCCTTCTCTTTTATCTCATACTTTATCTTCTTTGATTTAATCGCGCTCTCGAGTATATCGGTCGCCTTCTTCCATTCTTCGTCGCTGCCCATGTGGCTATCAGGCATTGTTGAGAGCTTCAACTTGTGCGTGAGACCAAATACCTTGTACATTTTTTCGAGCAGTTCAAGAAGCTCGACTATGATCTCTTGAGCTTTTTCTGGAATCGTGAAGATGTGGGCATCATCCTGGGTGAGAATCTTAACTCTGAATAGGCCGCTTGCTACCCCACTTAACTCATTTCTATAAAGTGGGTCGAAAATGGAGAACTTCACCGGCAGGTCCCTATAACTCCACTTTCTTGATTTGTAGACAAGGAAGGTAGAAGGGCAGTTCATCGGCTTGAGGCCGAATTCCTCATCACCGAGATGCGTGAGGAACATATCATCTTTATAGTGATCACTATGCCCACTTACACCCCAAAGAATCGTGTTTGCAAGCGCAGGCGTACTAAGTTCCTCATATCCTTGTTTTTGGAGTTCCTCTCGTATGAAGTTTTTAAGTGTATTGAAAAGTACGACCCCGTTGTTGTGCCAATAGACCATTCCTGGGGATACTTCCTGGAAACTGAAAAGGCCTAGTTTTTCGCCAATGATTCTGTGGTCAGTTTCAGGGAGTCCGGTGAAATCGCTTTTCTGAAGCCTTGCCATTGCACCATTATCTGGGAGATATTGCCCAGAGTAATTTTTGAGTTCTTCTCCAGGATTATTCTTTATTAGCCCTTGAGGCTTAACAGTAGTTTTAGTAACCCCTTTGGCCATACTTTTAACAACTGCTGAAATGCCGTAGGATCTTGACTGCTCCGCAAGCGGATGCCCCTTGATCTTAAGCGAGTACTGCTTGTTCCAGCCAAACGGGGAGGTGTGCACGGTTATTCCCAGCCCCCTTGCCTCTGCCTCCATGGCCTTTAGCTCCGTAATCGCATCCTGTGGCTTTGCAAGGTTGCTGCTAAGGTGCGCGTAGGGATAGATCAGGATCGTGTTCTTGCCGAGGTTCTTCAGGAACTTCGCGACGTCCTCAATTGCCTTCTTTGCGATTGCCTCGTCGTCCCCAGGCTCAACAGTCGTGAAGAGGACAACTATGTCCTCGTACTTTACCTTCTTCTTTTCGGCCTCCTCGGCGGATGCTATCTCCTTCTTTATCGGCTCGTACTCTATGAACTCTACGTGCTGCTGAAGTATCCTCATCTAACCATCTGAATAGTATTTTGTATACTCTTACAGGTATAAATAATTATATAACGGGATAGAGACTAAGTGGGAGAATGAAGGAGGTATTGCCGATTGTCGTTCTTATTTTGGGGGTGCTTTTTGTTGCCTACCACGGTTCCTCCGTGCAACAATCTGGTCCGATGAATTACTCCTCATTTACGATCGGCAACAGGAGCTTTGCAATAACTTATGTTGCAACAAACCAATCAAGCTGGGAGAGTGGACTGATGAACAAGACAATCAGCAATGCTACAACCATGCTCTTCATCTTTCCAAATCAGGGAATATACCCTTTCTGGATGCTTGACACATACACAAACCTTGACATGTACTGGATAAGAGGTAATGCAACATCAGGAAGGATTGTCTACATTGTTCGAAATGCGACAAGCTGCTTTAATGCGGAAAACTGCGAGATATACACGCCGAACGCCGCAGCAAACTATGTGATAGAAACAAAAGCTGGCGCCTTACAAAAAGCATCGGTAGAACTGAATGATCAGGTAGGATTTAAGTAGATTTTAGTTTGACCACAAGGACTGGACAACCTGTCCTGACGAACCGCTTGAGCCGCTTCCTCCGCTGTTACCTGAAAGTCCTCCACCGCAACCGTTTCCTCCGCCGCCTGCACCGCCTCCGCTTCCACTTGCAACGTTTACAGTACCTAAAGTTATGCTAGTTATGTAACCTAAAAGTACCTTTCCTCCACCGCCTGCATTGCCACCAGTTCCGCCGTCACCTCCATCATAAGGATTGCTTCCATTGCAATTTCGGTGTGGTCCGTTCGAACCTGAATTTCCTGAAGAGCCTGCGACAGAAATTATACCTAAGTTTATTATATTTCCGCTGTAAATTTCAACGGTTCCTCCTCCTGCGCCGCCTGCGCCTCCCGAACCACCGTTAGAACCGAGATACATGCCTGCCTCACATCCTCCGGCAGCACCGCCTGCGCCTCCGTTTCCTCCGGCTCCACCAGTAAGGGTTATTCCAAGATACCTGCTGATTCTGGAAGAGCCTGCACCACCGCTTCCTCCGCTACCTGGCGAATTCAGCTTAACATTCGGGCCGCAATCAGCGTATGGTGGTCCTGGAGCACTCCAAAATCCTGCGCCGCCTGCACTACCAGAAGCCCCTGAGGAGCAACTGTCTGTAATCGTTCCAGAATTTTGTAGAAGTACATTTCCCTCTAAATAGTGACTACATTGATTGATTGAAATTCCTGAATTTATAAGGATCATGTTTGATGCGACTACGTTTCCAGTGAGAGTTGTTCCAGAATTATAGACAATATCTCCCAAATAAGTCCCGCTTGTAGGGTTATATACTATGGAAGTTGTTGTAGTGCTGGTTGTGGAGGTTGAGGTCGTGGTCGTTGTAGATGTCGAGTAGAAGTTAGCCTGCTGGGTTATCACCCCGTTCATCCCGATCGTCGGGGCCGCGGTGTTTCCGCTGTAGCTGCCAGTCCCGCTTCCCGTCCAGCTAAGGAAGAAGTACCCGCCGCTCGGGGTCTCGCCGAGCGTCACCTGCGTCCCTGAGTTGTAGTACTGGGATGATGGGGTTGCGGTTCCTCCGCTACCAGGGGAAGAGGAGGTTGTAAGAAGATACTGAGTAGTATAGGTTCCTGTTAGTGTGCAGTTTGTGGTCGCAACTATCGTTCCGCTCTGGCCCGATGCGCCGCATCCGCTTGCTGAGCTGAAGGCGTACTGTATTCCAGCTGAGCCGGCGACCGTCGAGGCAAATGAGTATGAGTG
>JAGWGN010000017.1 GCA_028867335.1 Microcaldota archaeon
TGTGGTTTGTGAAAAGGTCGATCCTCTGTGCCTCGTTAAACCTTTGGTGGAATTCAGCGTTTGCCTTGAGGTCTCCCTCCCCCATCCTCTTTACCAATTCCCTTGCAAGCGTTATCTGCTGAGGCGTGAAGTCCATGGGTTTTGTCTTGTTTGTCATTTCAATCAGCATCAATTTCCCGAGCCTAGCTCGCAGGTCATCTTGTTGCCAAGTGCCGCGCGTATCAGGCTCTTTATTTCGCTCTCGCTTAGATTCATCTGCTTTATCGCGACTCCCATCCCCATCAGACCTATAGATTAATTGTCGAAAAGCATTTTAATACTCTCTGCGCAGTTCGTCATTCCCTTCGCAAGGTTTAAATACTATTTTGTACTAAAGAGATTACAGCGAATTTCTCCTCGGTAGTATTTGCTTTCGCATTTACGCACGCTGAGGATATCTAATCGCTTGGGGGTTACTTTGTAGCCTTCTTGTGAAAACCGCGTTTTGTGGTTGGATGTAGTCTTGAGAAATGTAAGGAACACAATTGTTTTTTAAGTAAAGATAAAGGAAGTACTACACACCAACACGTCGACTATTAACTCCAGTCGATGCTGCTGGAGGGAACTGCTATCAGATTCCGACAGCCATGCAAGTCAGCTCAACGGCTTCGTTGGGCGGCACACGGCTCAGTAACGCGTAGTCAATCTACCATAGGGAGGCGGATAACCTCGGGAAACTGAGGCTAATACGCCATAGGCTAGGGATTCTGGAACGAGTCCTAGCTTAAAGGTACGCAAATTGCAGCGCAACTACCCTACGATGAGACTGCGTCAGATCAGGCAGATGGCGGGGTAATGGCCCACCATACCTTTGACCTGTAGGGGATATGGGAGTATGAGCCCCGAGAAGGACACTGAGACAAGGGTCCTAGCGCTACGGCGTGCAGCAGGCGCGCAAACTCCACACTGTGCGTAAGCACGATGGGGGGAATCTGAGTGGTTCACTTCGGTGAACCTTTTGCCAAGTATAGCAAGCTTGGAGAATAAGTGCTGGGCAAGACCGGTGGCAGCCGCCACGGTAATACCGGCAGCACGAGTGGTTTCCACGATTATTGGGCTTAAAGCGTCCGTAGCTGGCCTGAACCGTCTTATGTGAAATATTCGCGCTTAACGCGAATGCGTGCATAAGATACCTTCAGGCTGGGGAGTGGGCGAGGTATGGAGTACTTATGGGGTAGGGGTAAAATCCTGTAATCCTATAAGGACTACCGGTGGCGAAGGCGCCATACCAGAACACATCCGACAGTGAGTGACGAAGGCTAGGAGAACGAATCGGATTAGATACCCGAGTAGCCCTAGCAGTAAATTATGCAGACTCTGGTGTTGCAATTTCTACATGAAATTGCAGTACCGTAGAGAAATTGTTAAGTCTGCCGCCTGGGGAGTACGGCCGCAAGGTTGAAACTTAAAGCAATTGGCGGGGGAGCACACCAGGGGTGGATGCTACGGTTTAATTGAATCCAACGTCCGAAACATTACCGGGAGCGACGGCAGTTTGAAGGTCAGACTAAAGATCTTACCTGACAAGCCGAGAGGTGGTGCATGGCGATCGTCAGTTCGTGGTGTGAACTGTCAGGTTAAGTCCTGTAACGAACGAGACCCTTGCTAACAGTTGCAACAGGTGCTGCGAAGCACTTGGCACTCTGTTAGGACCGCCTGCGTTTAAGCAGGAGGAAGGAAAGGGCGACGGCACGTCAGTATGCCCCGAATCTCCCGGGCTACACGCGGCATACAGAGGCTGGAACAATGGGTTGCCACACAGAAATGTGAAGCTAATCCCCTAAAACCAGTCAAAGTCCGGATTGAGGGTTGAAACTCGCCCTCATGAAGCTGGAATCCCTAGTAATCGCTTGTCACTATCGAGCGGTGAATAGGTCCCCGCTCCTTGCACACACCGCCTGCCAACTCATCCAAGTGAGGATTTAGTGAGGCTGAGTTAAATGCTCATTCGAACTAAGTTTTTATGAGGAGGGGTAAGGCATAACAAGGTATCCGTAGGGGAACCTGCGGATAGATCACCTCATAACTTCTTAGGAAGTTAGATTTTGTGTGCGTCATTGCGTTCCGATTCAAATCTCAAGACTACACCTTCTTTTTGTTTTCAAAGTCCCTAGCTTTGCCGCTGCAATACGGAGAAGGTTATTTAGAAATGTTATTCCAAATTAAATCATGTCCAGCATGGTGAAAAACGAGGAGATGGTGCGGATTGGTTTTGAGAGGCCGCGGGAGCAGGGACCGATGGCTTACGCGTTGATGCTGCGCGAGGGATACACAGTGGGACAGGAGATGAACTATGTCCTGACAGTGCCGAAAAGCGCGCTTGAGATTCTAAGAAACAACGGACTTTCATACAAGGAATTAAAGCAGGCGAAAAGATAGTCTCAGCACAAATTTTGATAGCAAAGTGAACCCATGCCAACAAAACTCACCCCTCAACTGTGCTACCTTGCAGGTATTGTCAGCAAGACAAGGCAGGGGGAGCGCAGCATGGTCGGGATAAACACCACAATCGATGATGTGGTGGAGAACTTTGTCGAGGTCGCGCTGAAGATGGGGATCGACACCAAGAAGATAATGATAGAGGATGTGGATGGGGTCAAGCACGTCTACTTCTTCCACTCAAAGCTCGCAAAGCAGATAAGGGAGATAGTCGAGAAGCAGACGCGCATCTTCAAGTACAACAACGAGTTCTCTGCGAACTTCCTTGCTGGGATGTTTGATTCGAGCGGAAAGATAAGCAGGGGCAAGCTGCTGCTAAGCGGGATGAGCACCGCGGACCAGGTCGTCCTGGAGAACCTCGGGATACACACTCACCAGAACTCGATAACAAACATCAAGGCTTTCCTCGACATGATAAAGGAGAAAAGCGTCATCTTCAAGATGAAGATGGGATAAAAACGAAGCCGTGATTAAGATATATAAATTGTAATACTAAGTTAAAAGTGGTTTTGGGATGAAGAAGGATGCTTTCAAGAGATCTGAGATTGCTGTTTCTGATGAAATAAGGAAGATTGCAATGGAGTTGATAAGAAATACTACTCCAATTGACCCGATTAGCTACTAAGATGGTTTGATGGCAAAAAACGAGATAAAGGAATTGAGGAGGGACGGTGCGGATTGCACCGTACTTGTGGATGGAAAGCCGGTGAAGATTGAGAAGAACACGATCAAGATATAAAAAGTTGAGAGAGAATGTTTGACAAATTCAGGAAGAAAAGTTCGGAAACGAATCTGGAACAGCCAAAAGAAGAGCCCAAGGCGGTGCTGATGGAAAATTACAAGCAGATGCTTCCAGAATTTGCCAACTTCAAAAAGACGATAAGCACAGATGCGGCAATCCTCGCGGAGCAGTCCGAGAAGAGGGCGGAGGCGCTCAAAACGCTAATCACTCTTTCTATATCTAATGATATGCCGGGAGAGATAAAGTCTATTTTGGCAGGCGCAAACCTTGAACAACTAAACCATGACAAACTGATGGCAACGCAAAAGGAGCTCTACAAAGTCGCATCAAAAGCCAGGATGCAGTACGCTCTTGAGGTTCTAGAGGGAAATTACTGGGCGATTTCTGCAACTAAGCAGATCGCCGGGCAGGATGCAGTCAACGCCATGATTTACAGCAAGGTGATCAGTGAGGTGTACAAAGCCGCTGAGAACGCAAGGTTTGCGGAGGACAGAGAGTCAGAGGCGAAATTAGACAAGCTTGTATTCAAGATCAGGATGATTGAGGCAAAGGACCTAAACCAGCAGGGGCACACAAACAGGCAAAACGCCATCATTGCAACCGCTTATATGATGGAGAGAGATGCACAGAGCGGAGAATGGAACAACGGGAAGATGGAGCTGTTCGCCAATGAGATAAAGGGGCAGTTTCCACAGCTAGAAGAGAGAGGCTGGAACAGGACAGACAAAATCAAGCTAAGTTTCATCTGCGACCGCATGCTAGATAACTCGGTTCGGATAGGCCGTCTCACACAGCAGGAGCGAGACCTGATACCTCGTGAGAATTGGATCCCCGTTAGCGCAAGAAAATAGGCATCGGAAAACTCGATATCGAGAGCATTTCCAATAGATTTAAATATTATTACAATCAAATGATATTAAGCTGATTTCTGGGGGCAGATGCTTAGTTTTCTCTCGAGGTTAGCTTAAGTTTACGTTAAAAAAATAGTGAATTATATGGCAGAAAAACCGCACATGAATATTGTTTTCATAGGACACGTTGACCACGGAAAGTCAACGACAGTTGGTAGATTGCTCTACGAGACCAAGTCGGTCAGCGAACAGGACCTCAAGAAGCTCAAGGAAGAGGCAGCAAAGTACAACAAGCCAACCTTCGAGTTCGCATTCGTCATGGACTCTCTCAAGGAGGAAAGAGAGAGGGGAATCACAATAGACGTCTCCCACAAGGAGTTCAAGGGTAACAACTTCTACTTTACAATCATCGACGCACCTGGTCACAAGGACTTCGTGAAGAACATGATTACAGGAGCCTCACAGGCTGACGCAGCGGTCCTTGTGCTTTCAGCAAAGGACGGAATCCAGGCCCAGACAAGAGAGCACGCATTCCTTGCAAAGGTGCTTGGAATCAGCCAATTGATCGTCGGAATCAACAAGATGGACGCGATCGACTTCGACAGGGTGAAGTACGAGGACATGAAGGCCCAGATAAGCACGCTGCTCAAGACCAGCGGATGGGACACGTCAAAGGTAATATTCATTCCTTACTCTGCGCTTGCAGGGGACAACGTGATTGTCAAGTCTCCAAAGATGGAGTGGTACACTGGACCAACGCTGCTTGCAGCGCTTGACGGACTCACATTGCCTCCAAAGCCAACGGACAAGGCGCTTAGAATGCCGCTTCAGGACGTCTACAGCATCTCAGGATTCGGAACGGTTCCGGTCGGAAGGGTGGAGACAGGAATCATGAAGCCAGGAGACGCGATAGTTATCATGCCGGGCAACGTGAAGACCGACGTGAAAAGCATCGAGATGCACCACACGCAGATGTCTCAGGCAGGACCTGGTGACAACATAGGTTTCAACATCAAGGGAGTCGACAAGGGACTCATCAAGAGAGGAGACGTTGTAGGACCTTCAAACAACCCGCCAACGGTTGCAGAGGAGTTCACGGCTCAGATCGTGGTGATCAACCACCCAACGGCAATCGCCCCAGGGTACACGCCGGTCTTCCACATACACACTGCTCAGCTCGCAGCGACAATCGTTGAGATACTCGAGAAGAAGGACCCGAAGACGGGACTTGTTCTGCAGAAGAACCCAGAGTTCATCAAGAACGGAGACGTCGCAATCGTGAAGATAAAGCCTTCAAAGGCAATCGTCGTCGAGAAGTACTCGGACTTCCCGCAGCTCGGAAGGTTCGCGATAAGAGACATGGGTCAGACAGTGGCAGCAGGAATAGTTCTTGACGTTGTCAAGAAGCAGATGTAGATGTGAGTAGTTGCCAGTAGCCCGAATAAAGATAATCAGCAGGAGTTCAAAGGACGTCGGAGCGATTGCTCGTATGATCGTCGAGATTGCAAAGAGCGTGAACGTGAAGTTCAAGGGACCAATCCCTCTTCCCACAAGGAAGCTAAAGGTCGCGACCCGAAAGACACCTGCTGCGGACGGCTCCCACACATTCGACCACTGGGAGATGAGGATCCACAAGTGGATGGTCGAGATTGACGGGAGCGAACAGGCACTCAGGCAGGTGATGAGAATCCCTGTCCCGGACTCGGTCCAGATCGAAATGAGCCTGAGCTAATTCTTTCTTTTTCCTTTTTGAAAAGTATATAATTGTTAGCGGAGCAATTATTCTGATTGAATGAACAGAAGGAACCTTGCAATAATAGTCATAGTCGCGGTACTCGCAGTGATTGCCCTGATATGGAGCACGACAGGCGGAAACAGCGCGCTTGCAAAGTATGACAACGTGCCTGTCGGCCAAAGCTTTGCCAGCCAGTTTAACGTTCCTAACGCGATACTTGCGCAGGTCGGGATCGGCGCATCCGGAAACTTCCCGAGCAAGACCACAAAGGCGCCCCTTGCGATAAACGGCAAGCCGGCGATAATCTACATCGGCTCTGAGTACTGCCCGTACTGCGCGACTGAGAGATGGCCGATGATAATCGCGCTCTCGAGGTTCGGCACCTTTAGCAACCTCCACTACATGACCTCAAGCCCGACAGACGTTGCCCCGAGCACGCCCACATTCACATTCTACAACTCCACCTACCAGAGCAGCTACATAACGTTCATATCTAGAGAGATGCAGACCAACATGATGGTAAACGGGACATACCCGACGCTGCAGACACTAAACGCCACGGAGAACAACATGATCGCAACCCTTGACGTAGGGGGCGGGATACCGTTCATAAACTTCGCCAACACAAGCGTGCTCAGCGGGGCGACATACTCGCCGCTTATCCTGCAGGGAATGAACTGGAGCCAGATAATGGCCCAGATATACATCAGCAACTCGACAATCTCCCAGTCGATACTAGGCTCTGCGAACCTTCTCACCGCGCAGATCTGCAAGGCGACAAACAACACGCCTGCAAACGTGTGCATGCAGAGCTACATACAGAAGATCGAGGCGTTCGCGTAAGTGGTTTTGATGGACATAAAGGAGAAAGCGCAGATAGGGCTCTCTGTTCTGGGAATCGCAATCTCCGTCTATCTCACGATCGCGCACTATATAACTGCGCTTCCCGTGGTCTGCCCGACTGTCGGGGTGATTGACTGCGGGACGGTTCTTAGCAGCAGCTACTCGGTTATCTTCGGCATTCCCAGCTCCTCGCTTGGCATAGTCTTCTTTGCCATATTCATAGCGCTTTTGCTCTACAAAAAGCACGAGCTGGCGCTCTACTGGAACGCGATAGGATTCGTGATGCTGATTTACTTCTGGTACGCCGAGTACACCCTTGGAAAGATCTGCTTATACTGCACGGCACTGCACATAATCGTGATAGTGCTGCTTGTGAGCATGCTCCTAGGGGAGCATAAGAAGTAGCGGCCTTGAATCAGCAGAGGTCAAGGGCTGCTAGCATTATTGGCAGGATTATCGTTATATCGCCATCCACCGTCGCGTACCTTGCCTTCGGCTTTACCTTTCCCCATGACACCGCCTCGGTCAGCCTTGCGCCGGATAGGGAGCCGTCGTACTGGCTTGCGGTCGTGACGTACACCGCGTAATCTAGGCCTCCCTTGAACTGATTCCACCAGATGACGTGGTGCTTGCTTATGCCCCCGCCAAGCATCAGAGCGCCGGTCGTCTTGTGGTCGAACGAGATGTTGCTTAGCTCGACCTCGTCCTTTAGGATGTTTAGCTTGAAGTCGTGGTCCTGGGAGAAGAGCATGAGCTGCGTCCCGAATGCCCCGTCAACTATGCCTGGGCAGAAGATCTTCACGTTGTTTAGGTACGCCTGCCTCACTATCGAGTTGGGATCCTTCATCCTCTTCCCGAACTCATAGAGCAGCTCGCTTGGGCTGTACTCCTTCTTGTAGTCCTTTGAGTTGTAGATGTCAGTCATTATCTCGGTGAAGTACTTCTCGAGTGCAAGCCCGTAGTCGTCCTTGTGGATAAAGATGTTTCCGAGCCTGTAGATGTCGACCTTGAGCAGCTCCTTGTCGTCCGCCTCGAAGCTCCCCAGATGGTATGTGCCCCCGTACGCCTTTGCGATATCATGGTCAAGCGTTCCGCATGTTGTCATGATCGCGTCGAAGTACTTTGTGGAGTTTGCGATCGCCCCCCTGAGTCCCGTCGATATTATGTCTGCAGGGAAGGAGAGGAAGTTGTAGGAATCCTTGTCCTTTATCATCCTCTCTACAATGTCTATTCCGTGGACGAGGTTCTGGCCAGAGAATCCTCCGATCTGCCTCATGCCCTCGATTAGATCCTTCACCTTCATGCCCTTGCTGATCTTGAGGTCTTTCACCTTTATTTTTAGCAAATCTTTTTTGTTGTACAAGCAATCACAATTTTACAAATTAATTGGATGGGAAAGTTATTAATTATACTGAAATTGCAGAGAAAAATGGACACAAAATCCCTCGAAAATCCCCAGTAACTTTATATGCTTTTCTTTTTATAGATATATTGGCGAAAGTTTAACCAGGTAATTCGATGGCAGAAGGAACCGTGCACATCTCTCAGGACGACGAAGAGCTGTTGCGCTTTATTGAAAATGCAAAGCCGAAGATATACATTGTCGGCGCAGGAGGCAGCGGGTCAAACACTATTTCAAGGATGGCGGAGCTAAACATTGAGGGCGCAACTCTTGTTGCGATGAACACGGACGCCTCGCACCTTGCAAAGACAAAGTCGACAAGAAAGATACTAATCGGAAAGAAGTCCACCCGCGGGCTTGGAGCCGGAAGCGAGCCGAAGGTGGGAGAGGAGGCAGCGCTTGAGGACAAGGAGAACATAAGGCACATCCTCGGGGACGCGCAGCTTGTATTCATAACATGCGGGCTTGGAGGGGGAACAGGAACCGGATCCGCGCCAGTTATTGCCCACGAGGCAAAGGAGATGGGCGCGCTCACGGTAGCAATCGTCACGCTTCCATTCTCAAGCGAGGGACGCGTCAGAATGAGGAACGCGCTTGAGGGCCTCAACAAGCTAAAGCGAGTAACGGACACAACAATCATAATTCCAAACGACAAGCTACTCGCCGTCGCGCCAGATTTGCCGCTGAACATGGCATTTAGGGTGAGCGACGAGGTCTTGTCAAATGCGACAAAGGGGATACTTGAGATGGTCACAAAGCCGGGAATGGTAAACCTCGACTTTGCAGACCTTAGAAGCGTGCTCAAGGACTCAGGATACGCGCTGGTCGGGATCGGCGAGGCAAACTCGACGCAGTCCACAAACCGCGCGCAGATAGCAATTGAGAACACGCTAAAGAGCCCGTTGCTCGACGTCGACCTCAGCACCGCAAAGAAGGCGCTGGTCAACATCATCGGAGGAGAGGACCTAACGCTCAGGGAGGCCGAGTCGATCTTCCAGGAGGTCGCAAGCAGAATCAGCGACGAGGGGCTTCTCAAGTGGGGAGCTAGGATCGACCCGACCATGCAAAAGAGCGCTGTGCGCGTCATGGTGGTCATGGGGGGAGTCGAGTTCGCGGAGTACACGGAGACGGGACTCAAGAGGGGGATACAGGAGAACCAGGACATAGATCTAGATGAGATTTTTGAGGTTGAGAGTAAAGGGAAGAAGTAAGGCCAGAGATTTTTATGAGCTTTAGAGGATTCAATGCCGTTTAAGAAAATGGGAAGAGACATCGAACTGGTGAAAAACGTCAGTATCGCCCTTGAGGCTGAGAAGCTCTCGATTCCTGTTATGAGGTCAATCCTCACCATGCTTGAGAAGAACAGCGCCCACGCGAACATAGAGATTACAAAGTGCTACAACCTAAGGGACACCTACGGCCAGAACCAGGAGATTATAAGCTATGAGGGAAGGGTGCCGCTTGAGGTGCTCAGGCTTGTTGGCAGCAAGCTCTTCGACAAGAAGGAGAGGCTAAACAGCTACGATACATACGGAGTAAATCTTGTCGGTTTCGAGAGGCTGCTTGTCAAGGCTGAGGCGCGAGGGGTGGACAGCAGGGGATACGAGAGAATATACGCGACGGTCGTTGAGGAGCTGGGGAAGCGGATGATGGACGAGTTCCTAATCGCAAGCGGAATGATGGTCAGGAACTGAAGTGCAGCGCCCTTCGAATGCTCAGGTGTTAAAAGCCTTTCTCACCCATAATAACTGATGATCATGAAGTTAAATTTTATGCCCGACTTTAAGAGCTTCTACGCTAATGCAAGGCACGTGATAAACATAAGCTACAAGCCGAATGTGCAGCACTTCTCAAAGACGCTCAAGATAGTCCTTGTGGGCACGCTGATAGTCGGGATACTGGGATACATAATCTCATTCATCGTGGAACACCTGATCTGATTTTTGCTCATGGAGATAGTTATCGACCTCGCCGAGACGGCGCAGGGCAACGCGAACGAGTACTTCTACAAGGCCAAGAGGGCGAGGAAGAAGATAGAGGGAGCGCAGCAAAGCATCCGCGAGCTTGAGGAGAAGCTTGCGAAGGCAAAGGAGCGATACGAGAGGAAGGTGAGCAGCAAGAAGGTGAAGATCGTGACCAAGAAGGAGTGGTACGAGAAGTTCCACTGGTTTAACGCGAGCAATGGGATGCTCGCGATCGGCGGGCGGGACGCAATGCAAAACGAGCTGATAAACTCAAAGTACTTCGAGGACCGCGACCTCTTCTTCCATGCAGACATATTTGGCGCATCCGTAGTGATACTCAAGGAGGGGGTCGACGCCGACAGGAAGGTGAGGGAGGAGGCGGCGCAGTTCGCTGCCTGCTACTCTAGCGCCTGGAAGCAGGGGCTCTCAACGGTTGACGTCTACTGCCTTAGGCGCGAGCAGATAACAAAATCTAGCAGCAAAGGCTCGCTTGGGACGGGGAGCTTTGCGATGAAGGGGGAGAGGGAGTGGTTTAGGAGCGTGAAGCTCGAGCTCATCGCGTTCGTTGGGGCAAAGAGCACCGAGGATGGGGAGGTCAGAAGGCTTGTAGTGGTGCCAGGAGGGTACGAGGGGGCAAAGGGGCTGAAAATAACGACGGGCAACACGAAGAAGTCCGATACCGCAAAGTTCATCGCCAAAAGGCTTAGCTACGAGGACTTGGACTACATAATGCAGCAGCTACCGGCAGGGGAGTTCAGCGTGAAGTGAGCAAAACTCGCCTGCATTAGCTATTTATACATTTCAACGCCAACTATTCTTGGAGTGTTTGATGAAAATCTACCTTATCAGCAACGTCCCTTCCGGAGGCGACGAGATCGAGGAGGTGCTGGACAATGCCAATGTCAGCGTGATCTCAAAGGAGCTTCTTGGGAGTATAAAGGAGATCGATGATGAGGTGGTGAGGCGCATTAGCAGCAGCAATGCGAACATGCTTATTTTTGTGACGGACGACCCGATTGGGGCGGGAATGAGGTTAAACAAGTACGATGGCATAAGCGCAGCCACCTGCAACACGGTTGGGGACGTGAGCGCGGCTAGGGCGAACGGGGCAAATGTGATAATACTTGACAACGAGAGGGCCGAGAAGCAGGAGATTGCGCAGGCGCTTGTTAAGGGAGGCGGGGGGCTAGGCAAGATGCTGCAGATAACGAGCGTGCCTAAGAAGAAGCAGTTTGTGGAGAGGCCTGCTGTTGAGAAGCCAATCGAAAGACGGGAGAGGCCTGTGGAGAGGGAGAAACAGCAGGCGCCTATATACAAGGAGCCAAGCGCGCCGATTACGATCAATGTGAAGCTGCCGCACATGCCGCAGCTATTTGGGGGGAAGAAGAAGGTGAAGGATAAGCAGCCGGAGGATGAGGAGCCGCTGCCGACAGGAAAGCCAAGGCCGGGCCTTTTGGGGAAGATAAAGGACGAGCTTGGGATTGTAGATTGATGCTTTATGGAAGAACTTCTTTGCAGGGCGGTCACTAAACTGGTGCTCCCTGCTATAAGGGCGGAGATAGCGCTGAAGCTCAGCAATGAGCACCACTACACGCAGGAGAAGATCGCGGACAAAATCGGGATTGTGCAGGTCGCGGTGGGGAAGTACCTCAAGGGCAAGTACTCAGAGCAGGTGAAAGAGGTTGTAGAGTACATAGACCAAGAGATGCTCGCCGACCCGATAATAGAGGGGATTGTGGAGGGAAAGAGCCTCAAGCAGACAGAGATGCAGATCGACAGGCTCTGCAACGACGGGGAGCTGCTCGACTTCTCTATGAGAAGGCTCATGGCAGTTAACTGAATTACGCTTAGTGATGGTATGGTAGAAGAATTGGATCCTTTCAAGATAGCGCAACAGCAGCTGGACGAGGCGGCGTCGATAATGAACCTTGACAAGCAGGCGCTTGCTCTGCTTCGTGAGCCGATGCAAACAGTGATAGTCAACTTCCCTGCAAAGATGAGGGACGGCAAGACTAGGACATTCAGGGGATTTAGGGTTCTATACAACAACGCAAGGGGACCTGGTAAGGGAGGAATAAGATACCACCCGGAGGAGACAATTGAGACGGTTAAGGCGCTCTCCGCATGGATGACATGGAAGTGCTCGCTTGCAAACATACAGTACGGTGGGTCAAAGGGAGGAGTCATATGCGACACGAAAAAATTAAACGAGACGGAGCTTGAAAATATTTCAAGGGCATACATAAGGGCAATCTCAAAATTCATAGGGCCTGAAGTCGACGTGCCTGCCCCTGATGTCTACACCACGCCGCAGATGATGGCGTGGATGATGGACGAGTTCAGCAGGATAAAGGAGCACAACGTCTTCGGGGTAATAACGGGCAAGCCGCTTGAGGTGTGGGGATCCGAGGGGAGAAACGATTCTACGGCACTTGGAGGGCTCTACATACTTAGGGAGGCAGCAAAGATGAAGAAGATTGACCTCAAGAAAGCGAAGGTCGCAATCCAGGGATTCGGGAACGCAGGCCACTTCGCATTCTCGATCGCATCCGAGATGTTCGGATGCAAGATTGTCGCAATCAGCGACTCGCAGGGAGGTGTCTATGATGAAAAGGGGCTTGACCTCAAGAAGCTTGACGAGGCAAAGGAGAAGACAGGAAGCGTCCAGGGATACAAGGGCGGAAAGAAGGTCTCAAACGAGGAGCTCCTTGAGCTCAATGTGGACATTCTGATACCAGCTGCAATAGAGAACCAGATACACGGAGGAAATGCAGCAAGAATAAAGCCAAAGATACTCCTTGAGCTTGCAAATGGGCCTGTAACCCCTGAGGCGGACAAGATCCTTTCCGCAAATGGGGTGCTCGACCTGCCGGACTTCCTTGTGAACTCCGGAGGAGTGATCGGATCATACTTTGAGTGGATCCAAAACCAACAGGGCTACTACTGGACAAGGGAGGAGTTCGACAAGAAGCTTGACGTCATCGTCACCAAGTCGTTCAAGGACGTGATGGCAACCCAAAAGGAGTACGCCGAGAAGGGCAAGAAGATAAACCCGAGGATGGCCGCATACATAATCGCCGTAGGAAGGGTCGCATCCGCGATGAAGACAAGGGGATGGTACTGACTACCTCTTGAACGTTTTGAAGAGCTTGTCTATCGGGAGGGTGTTTATCACATCCTCCTTGGTAAGCCAGGCCCTTCTCGCAGTACCAATCCCGTAGCGCATCAGTTCCATGTGAGCTTTTTGGTGCGCATCGGTGTCTATTGCGAACTTAAGGCCATGCTTCCTTGCACGGATGGCATTTTCATCGTTGAGGTCCAGCCTGTCCGGCAGGGAGTCTATCTCCATTATGACGTTGTTCTCCTTTGCCGAATCAAATACTGCGTCCAGGTCAAGCTGCACGGGCTCCCTTTGGTTTATCAGGCGCGCTGTGGGGTGCCCAAAGATATTTACGAAGCCGCTCTCGAATGCGCTGATGATCCTCTTTGTTTGATCTTCCTTGCTAAGGTTGAAGTTAGAGTGGATGGAGCAGAGAACGTAGTCCATCTGCTCAAGAGTCCTATCGCTAAGGTCGAGCTTCCCATCATCTAGTATCCTTACTTCTCCGCTCTTGAGGATTTTTATTCCGCCGTCGAACTTGTCGTTTGCCTTGTCAATCTTTTTGAAATAGCTGGCAAACCTCTTGTCGTCCATTCCATTTGTCTGGTAGTCGCTCTTTGAATGATCCGTTAGGCCGATGTACTCGTATCCCAAATCCATGGCTTTTTCCGCCATCTCCTCCATGGAATTTTGGCCGTCGGTGTTCGTTGTGTGCATCTGCAAGTCTCCCCTTATGTCCTTTAGCTCGATTAGCTTTGGGAGCTTGTGTGTTTGCGCAAGCTCGACCTCGCCCCTTGCCTCCCTCATCTCCGGTTCGACATAGTCGAGGCCAAGCATGTTGTAAATTTCCTGCTCGGTCCTGCTCACGATCTTCTTCCCCTTGCTGTC
>JAGWGN010000018.1 GCA_028867335.1 Microcaldota archaeon
GCTGATACACCACTATTAAACGGACCTGACATATCGACAACTGGCGCGCCTGCACCTATGGCAGACAGTGTAGGATCAGCCCCCGCTCCAGCGGCACCAGACCAGCCTTCTGCATAACCGGGAGCGGCAGCACCTGCTGCGGCCCCTCCAGTTATAAGACTGTTTAATGCCCCGCCAAGAAGGGGGGCTCCTACTGCGAAGGCAAGTGGTCCGGCGACTCCCTTAATCCCCTGTGCCAAGCCGCCAAAAAAGCCTTGATTGGAACTTTGAACTTGAGAAATAGCATTCTGCGCTTGTTGTGCCGAAATTGGCCCAACGGCCCCTGCGGCTGATTGATCTGCGCCCATAGAATAGTAATTTCCTTGGGCATCTTGCGCTATACCATAACCGATCTCATTAGCTACAGAAGCTCCGGGTGGAGGAGATGAGGGGCCTCCTCCAGCAACTTGGCCTGTGCTAAGATTGATCCAGCCCCCCATACTAGGAGCAGACGAGTCTCCTGCTATAGTTCCTGGGAAGGCGTTGGGGGAATACGCCCATAGATTAGACGGAGTTGAATTTGCCATGATTTACCACCCGCCTTCGACTTTGGTCGGTTTCACGTTCTGACTATTCCTGAATGTCATCGGGTCTCTCTTGACGCATACAGCCCTTCCTTCGGGATCGTTCAATAACCTCAGAGTTCGTCTTTGTGTTTCATCTGAATCTTGCTTGAATGACAACTGACGGGTGTCATCGGTAATCCTCATCATTCGACGGGCGGTTTCGTTAATCAAATAGTCTTCATCGGGATACCACGGGACCGTACTAGAGGTCTCCGGGGTAACAATTTCGACTGCCGTATCGAAATAGATCATCGTTGCCGTCAACGTCACAACGGGATTCGGATACACGTACCCTAGATTGTTTGCCGTGTTCGTATCAGTGGCGAACCAGTACGGATAGTCCACGACGCTTGAGCCGTTGTATTGAGTCAAAATCTGTTCAAGAGGAACAGGGTCCATTGTGAAAATAGACGCATTTACGGGATACCAGAACTTTCTTGCCCTAAGATAATTGGGCGGAAGGTTAAAGGTTGTTGGCGAAGACCCCGTAGTTAATGTAATTGTCGCCTGCCGCTTCACCAGATCGAGGTCTTGTTGGAGCGCGAGACTCACCAGCACGGTGTTCAGACATTGCCCGATCTGGGATGTCATTCCCGGTGCCTTGGTGATTTGCCCGACAAGCGTAACGATCTGGGAAGCTTGCAGCATTTAATTCACCGAATGGCTTTCAGCCATGACGTTCTTGCCATTGGCTTTTGCTACGGCGATTTCCAGATTTCTTTCCCCCTCGGCAACGTCTTCGATGATCTTTTCGATGGAAGCGGTGATCGAGGTAATCTGGTTTTCATCGGCAGGAGTTCTTTTGCCTTTAGCCTGAATCCTGCGAAGGTCTTCTTTTGCTCGGGCCAGATACTTGTGCCGGGTGTCGAGTTCGCCTTTCAGAAGGTCAATTTCACAGCGGCTTCTGATCCTGTCCGCGACGTTCAGGACTTTATTTGCCTCGGCGTACATTTCATCTTCGGTCGAACCTTCGATGAAATTCCCGTTAGCGGAAAACTGTCTTCCATTCCCGAGATCAAAAGTGATTTGATAGACGTGAGCTACTTTCTTTTCCATTTTTACCTTCCTTGAGAGAGACGACGATGAGTTGGGCGACGGTATTGATTTTCGTTTTCTCCGTGGATCTGGGCCTCATGCTTCCATGTGTTCCCAGCCATCGCGTTGAGGTCTCTGGCAACGGAAGGCGTGACCTTGTAGTCTTTCCCATGCCAATAGGCCATGCCGTTGATCGTCAAGGACTCGGCATTGGGCGCAAGGTTGATGTGAACATCCACCAGTTCTTCCTTCGGTTCGTAGGTATCGTCCAACTTCTCTTTTGGCTTCTCGCCTTTCGCAGATCGGGCTTTCGCCATGCGTTCTCTTGCCGCTTGTTTCTGTTCTTCTGTCCACACTCTTGGCATACAAACTCCTTTCTTGGTTAAAAAAATGGCCCGATCTGGTCAGGACCGGGCCATGTGAAACACTTCATTGCTGAAGTGGAGGAGGACTTAGTTCAGCGTCCCGTTGGTGATCGCGTTGGTGTACGCGGTGCCTGATTCAGTGCGCAGCAGGAACGCCTGGTTGTTAATCAGAGTTCCGTAAAAGACTTTCCAGGACACGATGCGAAGCTGGTTCTGCGGGTCCGACTTGTCTGCATCGCGCAGATAGAAGAACTTCGCGTTGTCCAGATTGACAATCGTGTAAGAGCCTTTGCCGATCCAGAAGGTCGGATAGACAGTCACACCAGACGCAGGCGGAGAAGGCGGGGTTTGCGCCGTTCCAAGGGCCGTCAGTGTAATAGTCGTAGCCGCAGGCAGTTGAACCGCCATTCCAGCCATTCCGCCAGAACTAGGCCCTTGTGCCGACTTGCCCAGATTGGCAATCGCAGCCGCCGAAGTGCCGAGATAGATGTTATAGACTCGGGTCGTGTCAGTCGGAGTAACGACAGTCAAAGCCGCGCTGGTGGCGGTTGCGATAGAGACCCCAGCCCCCACCTGATACACCAACTCCTCATAGCCGGTGATCTTATTGACCCCGGTCATGGCAGGGAAGATGGTCGTACCAGTAGGCAGAGTTCCGCCGGCAAGCAAGGTAGCCGTTACCGTCCCCTGTCCCGTAAAGCTCGGAACCATGTTGGAACGGGTAAAACGACTGCCGCCCCACTCTCCTAGCTCGTTCGTGTAAAGTCTTTCGACCTGCGAGTAGCTGAACGCCGTTACGATGGTCGAATTCGCCAGCAAGTCCTGCATCGGCAGCGGGTGCATGATAGAGACGTAATGCTCTTTCGGGGTCTGCACCGGGCGATCTGCGGAAATCTTGGTGTCTTCTTCCATTGTCCCGTCGAACATCGGCACGCCGGTCGTAAACAAGGAACCGAACGCCTTGTTGATTTCCGTTACGGACATCACATCCGTCGCCGTCAGGGAAGCCCTTGCAGCTTTTCCGCCGGCATAGATGACGTTCGTACCTGACATCAGCGTATTGAACGTATTGCGCTCGAACGTCTCTGCCAGTTGCATGGCAGTCAGCTTGATCGCCTGCTTAAAGAGGTCATGCTTGATCGTGAGTTCACCAACATCGGTGATCTCGATCAAGTCGCCCCACTGCTGGGCAGTCGCGGTGACTTGCGACAGCGTAAGGGATTCCCCTACAGCAGCCACACCTTCAGCCAAAGCCGCTGTCGGCAAAGGAACACGGGAATAACGGGAAGCCGTGTAAGTCGTGCCACGGCCTTTTGGCAAAGTCGCTTTGTCACCAAATTGGTAGGCGACAAGTTGCCTTTGGGTCAGAGGAAGAACCTTCTCCGCGATATAGTTCTCAATATCGCTTGAAAAGGAAGTCGATAGGTTTTGCGTAGTCACGTCACTCTCCTGAAGTTATAAAGCGCAAAAGCGCGTTTTCCCACCGTGTTGGTGGTCTTCAGGCCAAATGACGGAGGCCGGACGTCAATTTCCAGCGACTAACGGTCGCAATTCGACTGATTTAAGCCTATCACGTTATTTAACATAACGCAACAACATTTTACATAACGTCAGATTTGAACGTCCTTCAGACGATCTTCAAGGCTCTTTGCGCGATTAGGTGACGCGTCGGAACGGGGGGAATTAGGCTTGCCACGCTGTTCTCTTATTACCTCTGCGCTCTTTTTCCTTGCCCCCGCTGACTTTGCCTCGGCCGCTATGGCATCCTGACCTCTGAGATAGACGTAAATTCCTTCCCTTGAGGCCATCTGGCCCTGATTTCTTGCCCGTTGAAGCTCCAGTTCAACCCGGTCTTTGTATTTAGCCCGGTTCGGGTCGATGGAGGCTTGGGAAATGAAAGTAGCTCTGTCTGCTGCGTCCAAAGCGGCCATATGAGCATTACGGGCCATCATTTCTGTGTCCCGCATACGCCTTTCGCTGGGGTCGATAAACTCATCTTCACGAGGTTGCCGTGCCTGCTCTGCTTCTCTGCGATAACGCTCGGCTAGTTCCCTTTGAAGCTGTGCCTCAGCTTCCGCTCTTGCCTTGGCTTCAGACAAAGATTGAATTCTGCGGCTGGCGCGGTCTGTTCTGCGGGTCTGTGGTTCCGGTTCCTCTCCTTCTTGCGGTTCCTCTTGCGATTCTTCTGCCTCTTGTGATTCAGCGGCAACAGGTTCTTCTTCGGGTTCTGGAATGTTTCCGTCTTCGTTGTTCAGTGCTTCATTCAACTCGTCTTCTGTGGGCATAGCGTCTCCTTAGTTATCCTCTGGGCATCGCACTCTGATCTTGCATATGATCGGGATGAACGGCCCCAGCGGGGTTTTGAACATTTCTGGGTTGCATCGGCATGGCTCCGGGTCTCGGGCTTCCAGCTACCCCAGGCGCGGGTTGAGGTCCTCCTGGTCCTGATCCCCCCGGTATCCCAGGGGCGCCCTGTTGAGGTGGTGGAGTCGGATTTTTTGCGTGTATCTGCTGAACGTGGAGCATGATGTGCGCCCGGATCGTCGCATGGGGATCTCCCGTAGAGGCAGCAGCTTGCTGGTGAGCCGCAATATGCTCGGCATCGTTGTCTGCCGGATGTACGGGAAGCGGTAAGCCGTTCGCCATGATTTCATCTTCTTGCTCCGGTTTCATAGTCGCTTCTTTGGTTAAGTCAATTAAGACTTCGCCTTTCATCACAGGCCCGCAAACGGACTCGGCAATGAAGTCCAGAATCGGACCGATGTCCAGGCGTCTCATACCCAATTGTTGCGGCGGAATACCTCTTGCTACGTTCATGAATGCAATCATCTGTTGAATTCTCTGAGCCCCCATCATCTGCTCTGAGCCGTTCCACTTGAACCAGTAGCGTTCATACAGTTGGAACGGAGGGACTTTCTCCATCTTCGCCTGAATCCCGATTCTCCCGGTTTCCATGATGAGTAATTCGTCATCACGAAACTGCTGGTCCAGTTCGTAGAACCATTCCATTAAAGCGGTGAGAATGCCGGTTTCGTAACGTCTTACCGTGTCGGTAATCGAAGCCATCGCAGCTTGGGATTCTTGAGCAATGGCTTGTGCGTTTTTTCTGCCTCTCGGAGCCGCACCCAACATGGACTCATTAACGTCCATCGACTCCATAATCTGCATTTTCAGGGAAGCAGCTATTTGAAAGCCGTGCTGCCACAGCGGAGGAAATTCGACAAACTGCGTGTCATTCGGATTGGTCTGCCAAATCGCCCCTAGACCTAAAATCATGCTTGATATCATAGGATTTTTAACCGGGTCCGTCATGACAATAGGCATGACAGAAAATCCCCCCGAGTCGGTAGACATGTTGGTGAGGTCGTTCAGTTGGTATTGTAGTTGTTCGACGTGGGCGTACTTTGATCTTCCCCAGAAAGAGCCCGCTATCTTCTCAACAGGGGCAGAAACTACGGGCGTCCTTCCAGACCAGTAGTGATTGGCGTGAATACCCAGGATGTTCTTCGCGCTCGTCAGAAAGACAATGCCGCTGGTCTTTTCCTTTTCTCCGGGGAACCGGATTTCAAACCAAGCTTTATAGACTTGATATAGATCGTTGGAATTCGGTTGCTGTCTTTGTCCGGCGTCTTCAGACCTGGCTTGCGCCGGGCTGTTTTTCGTAGTCTTCGTTGCCGAGTCTCTAGCTTTCTGGTCAAACCAACCTTCTTCTACATACTGATCCATCGCGGAGTCTGTAAGCCAAAGCCTTCTGGTCACTATTTCCGCGTCGTCAATGGATTCAGCCGTCGAAGGATAAACAGCCAAATCCTGCGCGGCAATTGCTTCGATTCTCGGGCCTTCATGGACTACCGTTTCAGCTTGTAGTGCCAAGACATTGGTCTGGCTTTCCTGATCGAAGACTTCCCTGACCCGCCTTGCCACCCCTTCTTTCTTCGACCACATGACTTCCATCGACCACTGCCCTTCTACGTCCCCGAGTCTGAGTACGGCAGGGTTGAGCGTCTCAAGGTTGGAAGTCAGTACGTAGTGTTCGAGAACTGCAATAGTTGCATCGGGTCGATCTCCAGATTCGGAAATCACATCGAGTTGATTCCCGATCTTTGGGAACAGCATGGACTGAAAGCGTTTTACCCTGGCCTCTGTCGCATCCCTGACAGCAGGAACGTACACATGGGAACTACCGGAGTAGCTTTGGTTGTCATTCAAAATACAGTTGTGGATGTCCCAATAACGCCCGATGGCGTCTGACTGGTCTCTTTTTTCATACTCGAATTGATTCTGTATGATCTTCCACGCCTTTGAGACCTGATCCCTGCAAACAGACGAATCGACGTAGTTTCTTTTATGGTCGATCATTTTTTCGCCTTGGAGTAAAGATAGGTTGCCGTCCGATCGGATAGTTTTTTGCTTGTAACGCCAACAGGAAGTTTTCCTTTTTCCACCAGACTGAAGCGTTTATTCAACGATTCTTCAACTGAAATCCTGTCATCCACCCATCCGGCATTTGTGGGGACAAATCTGTCGTTCTCATCAACGACATAGAATAATCCGCCATCGACAAGTGAAATCTTCAACGTGTCGGCTATTTGACCCGGATAGGCGCAGTGTTGAAGCACCCAGACAGAATAGGCTGAATCGAATCTGGTTCCATCCAAAACCATCGTCCGCCAGACAAGAGGGGAGATCGTGGAGAAATTTGGAGAATCGACATACTCAAGCGCAAGGGCGCGCATGGAAGACGAAATATCCACGCCGACAATCTTGCAACCCGTCGATTCAATCAGTCCCTTTGCCAAGCGTCCTATGCCACATCCATAATCCACCACGGTCATTTCAGGATTAAGGCATAGTTTGTAGGCGATCTCCGAGGTAAGCCATGGAGTCTCAGTCTTCCATCGTTCTTCCATCTGTTCTATAGGGTCATCTCCAACTGCCCCAAGAATCACGTTCTTGGCGTGCTGAACGTCTTCGACATTGAAGCAATCAGGAGAGTAGGAGACTTCTACGGTTTGCATTAGCTCGCTCTTTTGAACTGCGGGGCTTCGTGCAGAGACACGTTGCGCCGCGGAATGGAGGAAAGGTATCTGACGCCGTTTAGTTCTGCGTAATGTCCGCTTCTGGATTCAATGTGTCGTATCAATGGAGCCGATATAGAAAGGTATCTAAGAGCGTCGGGAAGGTGATCGTTTTCCTTGACGATCTTTCCGTTTTTGTCCCGGTGATAAAGTCTCAAGGCGTCAAGAAGACGGTGGCATGATTTGAAAATCCTAAGTCGTCCAGAAGTCATGCGTTTCCACAGCTCGAAAATCCCCGCCTCTCTAGCGTTGTCGGCTTTTTCAAGTCTTAGACCGATGTCTTTGGCGGTGTATTCTTCAAAGAGCTTGTCTCCGTCCTTCTGCCCTGAAGCGTCGGAGGCTGGATCTATATAGCCAACCATATCGCCTCTGGAACGAATAGACTGAGCGTGTTGAGCCGGCTCCAGGTGGCCTTCCTCATATTCCGAATAGATGTAGAGGATGTCCGTTTCCCGATCTATGGCTCCCCAGACACAAGCTGTTGCATTCCAGCCTACGTCCATTCCATATGCTCTGGGCCAGTGAGACGGCAATTCACGGTCATTGCAAGTGATTCGATTCTGATCTATCTGGTACACCGCTCCCCGGCCGATCATGGGAAGCCCTCTCATGCGGGCGTCCCTTTCATGGGGCGGGATTTCTTTTTCGAGATCGGACTTCTGTTGAGCACTCAGATGCGGTGCGTCTTCCCAACCTATGTTGACGTAAAAGCGGTTTCCGTTCAGATATTCTCTGACGACTTTAGATAGGCCCAACATAGGGGTCATGGCGGAAATGACTTCTCCGTCCAAAGTCATCGTTCGCATGGTGGCTTCCGAATACACGTCTTCGGGCGGTTCTTCGTTCAAAGCTATGATATGAACAGCAGCCCCTTGCCAAGCCTCCCTGCCTTGTTCGTAGGACTTGAACCAGCCTATAGACGTGCCGTACTTGTGCTTTACGTAGAAACTATCTACGGCATCGGCCATACCCCTTTTCATCGTTGGGGTTCGTGCAATCAGTGACTTTCTGACAAGCCCGGTGCCGAAGTTTCCTACGGTCCCGAGAATCTTTAACTGAAGAACGTCCCTGGCTTGTTCGTTCGAGGTGTCCCCAAACCAGACATGGACCGGAGTTTTATATCGCCTTCCCGTCCACCACTCGGGATATTCCCCGGTCATGTGAACGACCGAGTTGTAAGAAATGAGGTCCGTCTTTCCTACCCGGTTCCCCCCTAAAGCTCCCCTATGTTTTTCATGCGAAGACATGAACTGAATGTGCTTTTTATACAGTTCCCGTCTTAACGGACCTTCATCGGGGTAGTACGTGTCTATTCTGTTTTCTGATTGCCTTTGAGCTAGGGCTTCGAGTAATTTTCTCGCCCGTATCCTGTCAGTCTCGGACAGGTGGGCTAAAGGGTCGGTCACAGAATGTCTTTGAGCCTTGAATTGGCTCTTTCCATCGTCTCATCCCAATTGGAGGTATTGACGACAGTTACATGGGTTGGGTAGTAAAATTCGGGGGGTTCGATCTTCCAGCGGAAGTCGTAGTTCTCGGGAAGACATAAGACGGTGGGAATTCCAATTGATCCGGCAAGGTGTGCAATTCCCGAGCAGCTTGTGACCAAAGCATCCAGGTGGTCCAACATCTTCATGCCGGTGTCAAGGAAGTCGAAGCAGCCGGAAGTGAAGTCTGGAATCTCACACCCAGGCTCCCCGTTCATCATTTCAAAGGGGAGCCTTACGCAGCGGTGATCTTTCAGGATCGGAGCTAATGCAGGTACGGGGATCCTTCTGAACTTCTCGGCCTTGAATTCGGGGTTGCCTTTCCAGTTAAGACCGATGAGTCCGTTTCCCTTTCCCCTGCGACCCATCCTGACACTTGGGCCTCCCATAGACCTTAGCCCCCCCATGAGTCTGGGCATGGACATCGCATAGGCCCATACGTCGAAGGGAGCGACTTGCTTGCCCATCACATAGACTTCGGAGACCCCGGCCTGTAGAGCCGCGAACCTTCTGAGTTTTTCAGACACCCCGACTAAGACCCTGGCCCCCATGTCGGAGAGATTCTTTGCATACCTTAAAAACTGAATCTGATCGCCGAACCCCTGCTCGGCAAGAAGGAAAAACCGCTTTCCCGAGACATCGGAGCCGTCCCACTCCGGGACTTCGTAATTGACCTTGGTCCCCCTGGCTTCGTGTCTGGCTTCGTAATCGATCCAACCTGACTCATCCCCGGCCCCTAGCTTCACAATCCCCAGGTCCATCCTCGCCAAAGCCCAATCAGGTCTTATCTGACACGCCCTTTCAAGGTACTTCCTGGCTTCGTGGTGAAGCCCTAAAGCAGAACAAGCCACCCCTAAGTCGTGGGCTGCGTGAGCGTAATTTGGGTCCAGTTCAAGGCTTCTGCGGTAATGACTTAAAGCCTCCCCGTACCTGTCCTCGTTATAAGCAAAGTACCCGAGCATCTTTTGGACATGGGGGTCGTCCTCGGAACAGGTCGAAAGAATCGTCTTCGTCGCCTCCTCATCCCCCTTATTCAACACCGCCATGGCATGTAAGACCTTCGCATCCTGACTGAAGGGTTGAACACCATTAGCACACAATGCGATTACGGCCTCATCAAAGTTTCCCTGCTCGAAGGCTTCAAGCGGCGTCATCCATTACTCCTTGTTGCAATGCGTCAATCATGTTGGTCAAACCCCGTAAAATTTGACACTCTGAGACTAGGTTGCGCTGCACAAAATATGGGCAATACCAAACCACACCAGAATCGCAGGGCGTCAGAATTACGACAAGTGCTTTTGGACTGCGGAATTCGGGGGAGGGGATACGTAAGCGTTAGCGCCCCGTCGGGTCCCCGAGTTCGCGCCGGATCGAGCCGGCGAAAGGTCTGCCAGGAAGTCGCTGTCTGGGTGGTAAAGCGCCCTCTCCCGCCAGTAATCCAGGTCTGGCTTGAGGTCGGGCTCCATCAAACGTAAATCAATGACTTAGCCACGGCCATTTAACATAATAGCCGTATGCGACCATCATGGTCATTGATTATTAAGGGATTATTTCGTTACGCCTGAAATCCGCATGATTTGCGGCGGCGCGTCATTTGCCCAAAAGCGAGCGCAATTCAGCCAAAAGGTCCTCTGTTGGCCTGCCGGCGTACTCGTTTATCTGGATGGCGACGGCTGGAGATTGGCCGTAAATCTGCCTACAGACGCGCTCCAGATCCCATTGAGCGGACTTCAAACGTTCTCGCGCGCAGGCGAGGACAACCGGGTCGAGAGTTGTTCTCTCCCCTTTCCCATCCACATATGACCCACTCCTAAGGTCTTCTAGGTCTTGCTCTGCCTGTTCCTTGCGTGCGATGGCCCTAGCGACTTGGGCTTCCTGCCAGTCTTCCTTAGCGTACTTGAGGAGGTGCTTGGATAGGGCTTGCTGGGTAACGCCGTATTCAGCGGCGATGGCGTCTATACGCTCGTTTGAAAGATATCTAGCTAGGACTGTGGAGGGTTCGGCGTTAGCCAGTCTGCCTTCGTTCATGTCTGATCGAATTGAACCTGAGCCCGAATCGGATAGGGGCCGTTACACCGGCTCGATGGCCCTGAAATACGCTCGACTGTTCCGGTCCTGCCATCGGCTTGCTTTAGACGGTCTCCGATCTTAGCCGTTTCTGGAACGCACATATTACCGAAGCTCCCTGTTATTGAGTCCTCAAGCGATCCTATCGCTTGACCTGGTAGATACACGAAGAAACAACCATTCAGCAACAGACACAGTAAAACAATGAGTTTTCGCATAGGGCCTCCTAGCTTCAGGATAGACCAGCTTTAACCTTGTTTCAATGACCGTGACCTAAATCACGTTTATTGAAGAAAGTTCTTGCATCATGTAGCCGATTGGCTATACTAGACTCATGGCATCAATTGGGGTGCCTGTAACGGGAGAGCAAAAATGCTGACGAACACCCGCAAAAACTGTATGGGCACAGTGTCGTTTGATGGCAAATTCGACGGTATGCGCAAAGCTCAGGACTTCATCGTGTACCCGATGCATCAAGGGATGGAGGCCAACTGCGCCAAGATTCAAAGCGATACGCGGATAGGCTTCATTCATCTGAAAACCGGGCGCGTGGACTTGTCCAAATCGCATCCTGGCGGCGCATACGGCGTTCACCTGATCGAAGCCACTAGCGCAGGAACATTGACCGCCGAAGAACTGCTAATGCTCAAATCGGCCATATTCGCCACGGCAAGCGGTAAAGCAGGGAACAATACCATGCATGTATTCACTGACAACAGCGCGGCGCTCGAAGTGTTTAAAGCCGCCTAGCATCTAACCGATTAACCTTACAGGAGCAGCGACAAATGCGCGTTCAAGAACAAATCGAGCAAGAACGCCCGCTTATGGAACAGGCGCGGCAATTGGCGATTCGCCACCAAAAGCCTTTTACCATCTGGCGCGATGGCGCCAATGCTTACCTGCGTTGCTCAACGCCTCAAACCGATACCGAAGCACATAAGAACGGCTGGGAATGGATGTCAGTAACTTATCCGCCTGCCGCCCAACCATGCGCCTCTACCAAAACGCCAGGTTCCTGTCCCGCATAGCCGGTTTTAGGGCTGGCTTGCGGTATCTTATCCACTGTTGGAGGGTGAAATGAAAGCTAATCTTACGGGCGGAAACCTACCACTTTCACTATTACCATTTGCAGCGGAAATAGAGCGCCTAAAAGAAATCAATTCCGAATTACTGACGGCCGCGCTATTTGTTGTTCAGAACCTTCCGGCCACATTGTCGAATAGCCTTGGCCGGACGAGTTATGAACAGGGATGCCGAGCCGCAGAAATTGCAGAGCGCGAATTGGTAAATTTACGAGCCGCGATAGTAAAAGCCAATCATGCCTAGCGGTTATCTCAGCGTAACCCAAGCCGCCAAAATCCTCGACCTTGACCGATCTAGGGTAAAACTCCTCTGTTCTCAGGGCAGAATTCAGGGAGCCTTCAAGGTCGGCAACGCTTGGATCATTCCAGATCCACCGGTTATTAAGCCGCCAAAACAGAAAAGCCCCGGTTAAGGGGCTGTTGTGCGCGCTTGCCTATATATTCTTGTCGATCTTGAAAGCTGGCCCGAGAGCAATTCCGTGCAACACTCCGCTGTCCTTCATTAGCTCAATCTGTTCTTCGTCTATTTCGTCCTTCGCTTCCTTGGACGCTCCCCACATAAGCGCACCCAGATAGGCTTGATGCTCGCGTTTCCTGCGTTCGCTGGCTCTATTGCGCTTCACATTACCCGCAGTTTTCGTGTTCTGCTGCGGGACGCCTTTTTTGATGTTTCCTATGGCGTAAGGGCCTTTATCTGCAAAGCGCTGCATTTGCAAATCATCCTTACCACGGCCGCGCTTATCAAGATCATCGCCCCACCATTCCAGCCATTGTTCAAAGGTCAGCTCCCATCCTATCCCGCGCCGCTTGGCGCCTGCTTTCTGTCGTTTAAATGCTTCCCTCGCGCTGGATAGGTCCATTTTTCTCCCGCGTAAACGACAAAAGCCCGCACGATGGCGGGCTACAAATGAAAAAAGCCCCAAGAAACAGGACTTTAGCTTACTTCACGTTTCGTCAGGCAATAGGAGTCGGCCGACAGGGCGAACAGTAGCACAGGTATTTAGCGCATGTCAATCACTTTTCACCAAAATCCGCGCTTCTCCAAACCCGAGCGAACGGCAGATTTTCCCATCTCTAGGCATTCGACGAAATTGTCTCGCGGAAACCTGAATACCGCCCAAAGATATTGACGGTACAGGGCTGCGGCTTGAGCTGGCGCAAGCCCCTCTATAATCGCATTGCAGGCGATTGCGCAGCGTTTATCCGATGCCTCAGCCATGTCGTCAAAGTGCGATTGACCCACGCTCCTAAGCCCTATTGCGGCCTTTGGATAGCCGGTTACAGACTCCCCGGAGCGCATCCATCTGGCCCAATTTTCACAATGCCATTCAAGCCGCTCATCCGTCATCCGGCCCGATCCGGTAGAGGTTCCGGCGTCTTTAGACCGGATTGTGTTAGCCATCAAATCGCGTACCTGCTCGGCATGTCCCGGAATGCGTCAATCTCGCCCTGCCTCGGGTGAGC
>JAGWGN010000019.1 GCA_028867335.1 Microcaldota archaeon
TTCCAGGGAAGGTTATCGCCTTCTCTGCCTGCTCCTTCTCCATCATCTTGGCGTGCTCAAGCCACTCCTTGTAGTCATCAAGTATCTTGTAGATGACATTCTCGTTGATCACCTTGACCCCTGTCGCCATGCTCTCCGCCTCTGCGTCGTATGCGACGTTCACGTTGAATGAGAGCACAATCGAGCTGTACTGGTCGCTTGCCTTCATCGCAAAGGCATCTAGTATGTCTCGCTTGTTGACATCCCCGAGCCCCTTCTTGCTGATCTGTATGTTCATTCCTGTGAGCAATTTTGAGAGCGCCTCGAGGCTTCCGATTGTGTCGACCTTCAGTATTACTCCAGTCTGCGCTGTTGCAAAAGCCTCCTGTATCTCGGTCTTTATCTCATCAGTGTAGGTTGCCGATCGCGTGGAGATTGCAAGCGATCCCGGAAGCGCATCCTCAAGCCCGCTTCCTGCAATCTTTATTCCCGAAGCCGCAGCAACCGAATCGACGTAATCGAACTTTGATGTCGAGTCCCGAAGGTCCTGCATCGACTTTGGCTTTAGCAGCGCCTTGATCTTGGCGGTTCCGATCCCGTTTGTCGTTGCGAACGCAATAGTGTCGTTTAGATTCAGCGTTCCGTTGTATAGTATGACATCGATTGTCGTGCCAAGCCCTCTCTCCTCCTTCTTTTCGAGGATGCTCCCCTTTCCCGGCTCGTTGACGTCCACCTCGAGCCTTGACCCGAGGAACTTCTGCGAAAGACCGGTTGCATAAACAAGCAGCTCCGCGATCCCCTCTCCGGTCTTTGCGCTGACCGGAAGAATGACAAGTTCCCTTTGGAAGTCCGTGATCCTGTCGAATCGCTCGCTCTGGAACCCTATCTCGCTGAACTTGCCGACCATCTGGTAGAGCCTTGACTCCACCTCGTTGACAACGTTCTGGCTCTGCTGCGCGATCGACTCGAGGAACGAGTACGTCTCCTTCTTTGTCCACCCGGTTATCAGGTCGATCTTGTTTGCGGCAACGATGAATGGCGTCTTGTACTCCTTAAGTATCTCGATTGCCTCGTATGTCTGCGGCTCGAAGCTCTTTGTCACGTCCACCACCAGTATCGCAAGGTCCGCTACGCTTCCTCCCCTCTTTCTCAGGTTGGTGAATGCCTCGTGCCCCGGCGTGTCGATGAAGAGCAGTCCCGGTATAATTATCTTTGCCCCGAACCTCTTCAGCAGCTCCCCGCACACGTTCTCTATGACGTCAAGGGGAACCTCGCTTGCGCCTATGTGCTGGGTAATCCCGCCAGCCTCCTTCTTTGCGATCGTGGTGCTCCTCACCCTGTCAAGCAGGGAGGTCTTGCCGTGGTCCACGTGGCCCATTACGCTGATGATTGGCTGGCGTATCATAAGATTCACAAAAACGAGAAGCTATTTAATTATTAATTAACAATATCAAGCTATAAAAATTCTTGGTATTTCTATGATAGAGAGGACACTAGTTTTGGTAAAGCCGGACGGGGTAGAGAGGGGGCTCACGGGCAGCATAGTAGCAAAGTTCGAGGCGTCGGGCCTGAAGCTGGTTGCGATAAAGGTGCTAAAGCCCACGACCGCCCAGGCATCGGCGCACTACCTTGAGGACAAGGCATGGATGGAGAGCGTCGGGAACAAGACGCTCAAGTCCTACGAGGCAAAGGGGATAAAGATGGCCGAGACCGCCCTTGAGATAGGCCAGCGCGTTAGAAACATGCTCCTTGTATACCTTGTTGACCAGCCAACGGTCGCGATGGTCCTCGAAGGCAACGAGGCGGTCGCCGCAGTCGCAAAGATGACGGGCGCAACGGCACCAATCAAGGCAGACCCGAGCACAATTAGGGGGACATACTCACTTGACTCATACGATTTGGCGGACACCCAGAAGAGGGCGGTGAAAAACATTGTCCACGCATCAGACAGCCACGACAACGCAGAGCGAGAGATAAAGGTCTGGTTCACGGATGCCGAGATCATCCAGTACAAGCGAGCGGATGAATCCTCAATGTACTAGGAGATCCTCATGCTTGTGGAGTCGGCGATGTGCTTTCTCCTTGAGGGGGAGAAGGTTCTTTTGATAAAGAACTCGCGCGGCAACAGCAAGGGAAAATGGCTTGGCCTGGGAGGAAAGCTGGACAAGGGGGAGACCCCGAGGCAGGCGATAATAAGGGAGATACGCGAGGAGAGCGGAATCGAGGCTCTGGACGTCTCATACCACGGCAAGACTAATTTTTATATGGACGGAAAGGACGAGCTTGGCATAGTGGTTCACATCTTCACCTCAAGAAACTTCCGCGGCGAGCCGAAGGGAACAGAGGAAGGGGAGCTCAGGTGGTTTAACCCTGGCGAGTTCCCATTTGAGCAGATGTGGGACGACACAAAGTACTGGATGGAACTCCCTCTTGAGGGAAAGAGATTCACGGCCGACTTTTACTATGATGAAAAGAACGAGAAAGTAACAAAAAAGCAGATACTACTCCTCTAACTACATCCCCATCATGGTCGCCCTGATGTTCCTTGTGATCATCTCAGGCGTCCACATCGGCTCCCACTCAAGCTCAAGGCTGACCTCCCCGTGCTCCGGGAGCTCCTCGAGCCTAAGCTCTGCGTCCGCAAGTATCACGCTTGTGACTGGGCACATCGGGCTTGTCATCGTGAGTTTGACCTTGATGTTGTTTTGGGCATCCACCTTTATGTCGTGGATCAGCCCAAGGTCGACTATGTTGATGCCGAGCTCCGGATCGTTGCACTTCTTTAGGACCTCGGTCACCTGCCTAACCGTTATCTGCTGCATAACTGGATTACCCGTTCAAAGAATAAAAAGGTTGGGCTTTAGTGTGCAAGGCACTGGCTGCTAGATGTCATCCAGTTGC
Organism: Microcaldota archaeon; assembly: GCA_028867335.1. Taxonomy (GTDB): domain Archaea; phylum Micrarchaeota; class Micrarchaeia; order Micrarchaeales; family CABMGC01; genus JAGWGI01. Next base: position 2,881 of record JAGWGN010000019.1, read on the forward strand.
AGTTCACGTTTGCAGAGCACGAGTTCCCTCCAAGGTCCTTGTTCTGGCTGCTGGCATTCTGCGAGGCCTGCAGGCAGGAGACCCCATAGCGCTCTAGGTTGGTGAACAGGTTGCTCTGGAAGTTGTTTAGGGTCGAGTTGAAGATGGACATGCCTCCGCTTCCGTTCATGCCCGTGTTGTTTGTGATCGCAAAGTTCTTAATGGAGCTGAGCACAACGGAGGTGTTTGCGTTGTAGACCTGGTTGTTTAGCACGCGCCCGAGCCTGGAGTTCGAGACGACTATCCCTGTCGTCGCGTTTAGCACCTTGTTGTTTGAGACCTTCTGGGAGTCACCCCCGTAGACTCCGATCGCGGTGTTAGAGGTCGAGGCGACGGTGTTGTTGTTTATCACTGCGCTGTTGCCTTTTGATATTATCGCATCAGTGAATCCCTTGAGCACGCAGTTCTTTACGACTACCCCACTTGCGTTTATTATGTTGACGAATGTCCCCCCATCAAGTGCAAGTATCGTGTATCCCTGGCAGTCTATGCTAGAGCTGTTTCCGCTTGTCGTAGGAGTCCTGTATGCGGTGTAGCATGTGCCCCCGAACCTATATACCATGTCGCTTGTTATCAAGACAGAGTGGCTGCTTCCAAGTGCAAGGCACCCTTCCTGCTGAACCGCGGCAAGAGGATTGGTCTCCACTAGCCATCTGCAGTTGCCCTTGGAGCCCCCGAAGTTTATCCCATTCCCCTTCTCGCTGTAAACTCCCCCACTCGTCGGGCCGCAGTAGTAGTCAAGCGCAGTGTTGGTGAATGCGGAGTTGTTGAAGAAGCTGTTTCCGTTTGAGTTTGTTATGTTGAATCCGTTCCCGAAGTTAGATGTCGCGTTGTTGAACGAGATGGAATTGTTGAAGGAGTTTCTGAAGATGAACCCGTCCGTGGCGTTCACGGCATCGAATGCTATGTTGTTGTTTATCGTGCTCTTGTTGACGCCTATGAGGGTTATCCCTGCGCTCCCTCCAGCATTAACAACGCGGTTGTTTGTGACAACTGCCCCTGTGGTGTTGACTATCTTTATTCCGACAGAAGGGGAGCTCATCCTGTTGTTGTTAAGCGTTATTCCGCTCGAGTTGCCAGCTAGTATTCCGTACCGGTAACCGTCTATATAGCAGTTCTCCACCACAACTTCCTTCCTTCCGCTCTGTATGTTTATTGCAGTTCCCGCCTGGCCCCCGTGGACGCTGTGGCCGCTGCAGTCAAATGTGACGTTTGATGCCCCTATGTTTATGCACATGTCCCCGCCTATCACGTTGGCGCTAAGCGAGTAGCTTCCCGGCTGCGTTATCAGGTAGCAGCTGCTGATTGGGAAGTTGAGTATAGGTGGCCTCTGCTTTATTTGGCACGATGTCGCCCACTGGCAGTCGGACGATCCGCAGTTCACGTTCTGGAACTGGTTCTGGGTGCCGTTGTATGTTCCAGCAGTGCAGAATAGGTCGGACCTCGTGTTCGAGTTGTATCTCCCTCCGCTAAACGATATCCCGCTCGTCTTGTCTATGTATGCGCCGTACTGGTTTCCGCTTGAGTTCACGTTCGCAAGTATGACTGCGCCGCTGTTGTTTAGGTAAAGTCCGTAGGTGTTGTTTGTCGCCGTGGTGTTCAGCACCGCCCCGAGCGTTCCGTTTGTCAGCTTTATCCCGTAGGACCCGCCTGCCGCGGTGTCGTTAAGCACCCTTAGGTTGAAGTTTGAGTTCGCCTCCACTCCGACCGTATCGTTGATGAACGCGCAGTTCATTACTGTCGTGTTGAACTGTCCTGAGGCATCAACCCCGAACGGGGCGTTTGAGATGCTAAAGCCCCTGCAGTTTATGCTCACGCTTGGCGCGTTCACCTTTATGCAAGGGTATACCTTCGAGAGCGGGTTTGAGAGGTCAAGGTAGTTTTGCATGTTAAGATTGGCTGAGAGCGTGTAGGTTCCTGCGGAGTTTATCGTTCCGCAGCTTGATATTGCAGGCCCTCCCAGCTCCACTGCGGAGACGTTTGAGGGAAGGTTTGTCTTGGTGCACTTCGCGAAGTTGCAGTAGTTGTTTGTCACGCAGCTGGAATCCGAGAACCTGTTGCTGTTGCCGAGCCCAGAGCTTATCGTCGGGCATAGCAGGTCCACAGGGTTGTTGGAGAAGACGTCTCTTTGGAAGATGTTGCTGCTCGAGTTGACCACCATCCCGTAGAACGCGTTGTTTAGAATCGCGTCCCCGATCACCCTGTTGTTGCCGCCCTGATAGATCCCTATGCCTCCAGAGACGCTGGAGGCCGCGGTGACTGTGTTGTTGTTAACTGTGTTGTTGCCAGAGCGGTTGAGGAATATTCCGGACATTGCGCTCCTTGTTATGTTGTTGAAGACAAGGTTTGAGTTGCTTGTCTGGTTGAGGTATATGCCGTATGAGAATGCCGAGAGGGCGAATCCGCTCACGCTCACATTGCTCACCCTGTTTAGGAGTATGCCGTAGGTGAAAGGCGGGACTCCGACGAACGGGCCAGTACCGGTCATCTTGTTCTGATTGCCTATAAGCTGCACGTTGCTGCTCTCAACGTTTATGCACGCCCCCCCGCTTGGGCTGACGTTAATGTTCTTGCTTAGGTAGTAGGTTCCTGGGGAGGTGATATTCATGCACCCGTTTATCTCGAGCTGCGACTGCGTGATCGTTGTCACTGTTATCGTAGTAGTCGCGGGCCCCTGTATGCCTATCAGCGAAACTCCCCCAACTATCAGCAGTATCACTATGACCGCGCCTGCGACGATCTTCAGGTTCCCGATTGTCTTGTTTTTCTTCAGCTTGCCTATCGCCTCCTCCCCCTCCGGCGAGTAGTACTGCTGCTGGGATGCCTGCTCAACCTGCTGGTCAACTACTGGCTGAGTGCCCTGAGCTCCGGATGTCGGAGCTTGCTGATTCGGTTGCTGCGGAGCCTGCGGATTCGGTTGCTGGGAAGGATCGGAAGGATTAGGTGAATCGCCATACATGTAAATCAGTTTAAGTAGTAATACGTTCTTTTATAATAATTCTTCTACTTATTTATATTTAAGCTTAGAAGTGCCTCGGTAACTCAGTCTGGTTGAGTGCTTGTTTCGTAAACAAGAAGTCGAGGGTTCAAATCCCTCTCGAGGCTCATATTTGATTAAACCGACGCAGTGTTGAAAAATGGTCAAGCTCCAAAGCCGCACAGAACCAAAGCTTAAGCGAGAAGTCGGACTCGCACAGCTCGTCTTCTACGGCGTAGGCAACATAATCGGTGCCGGAATATACGTCTTGGTGGGCGGAGCCGCGGGGCTCGCAGGCAACGCTGTTGGCTTCGCATTTTTGATTGGAGCCGCAATTGCGCTCTTCACGGGACTTTCATACGCCGAGCTTGCTGCCATGTACCCGAAGGCGGCATCCGAGTACACATATCTGGGAAAGGCATACGGCAACCACTTTCTCTCGTTTATAACGCAATGGATGATGCTTGCGACCGAGCTGGTCGCCTCTGCCGCTGTAGCTCTTGGGTTTGCCCAGTACTTCCAATCAGTCCTTGCCTCGCCGACATGGCTTGTTGCCATTGTGCTTCTTGCAATCCTAACGCTGATCGGGATAACTGGCGTTAAGAGGGCACTTAGGTTCAACACAGTCTTTAGCATCATCGCGATAATCGGCCTGCTGATCGTGATAGCCGCGGGGGCACCGAGGTTCGGCTCGGTCAACTACGCATACTCCCCAGGTGGCCTGACCGGCATTCTAGGCGCGGCTGCGCTAGTCTTCTTCGCCTACATAGGGTTTGACAACATTGCAAACCTCTCCGAAGAGACGAAGAATCCCCAGAAGACCCTGCCGCGAGGGCTGCTCATCTCTGTTGCAATCTCAACGGTGCTATACGTGCTTGTCGGGATCGCCGCTGTAAGCATTGTACCGTTCCAGCAACTTGCAACATCAAATGCCCCTCTCGCCTCTGCCGCTTCGGGAGCTTTCGGCCCCGTCGCATACGACATAATAACGATCGCCGGGCTGCTCACGACCCTAAACACCGTGCTTGTCCTGCTGATAGTAGGATCAAGGATAATATATGGGATGTCTAGGGAAGGGGTCCTTCCGAGGGTTCTGGGAAGGGTCAACCCGAGGACGCGCACCCCGATATTCGCTTCCCTTGCCACCTTTGCAGTCGCGCTTCTTTTCATCCCGATAGGTAATGTCGGGGAGGTTGCGAAGATCACGAGCTTTGGCTCGCTGCTTGCATTCATACTCGTGAACACAGCACTGTTGCACCTGAGGCGTACTGCTCCCCACCTAAAGAGGCCGTTTAAGGTCCCGGTGAACATCGGCTGGGTTTCAGTCACCGCGCTCTTGGGAGTGATAACAAGCTTTGCGCTTCTCACGCAGTTTGATCTGCAGAGCGCCCTGCTTGGCATGTCACTGCCGATATCCGGGGTGATCCTCTACCTGCTATTCAACCACGGAAAAATATTTGCGATAGACTCAAGACTCCACCAGCACCACGAGGAGAAATAGCTGGAGCTATCCCTTCATCGCTTCATTTATGAATCTCTGATCCCTAAAGGTTATGAATTGGCTATCTAGGTACTCGGTCTCGCTATCCTTGACAAGCCTGATCGCCTGTTTCGGGGTAACCCATTTCACCTCAAAGCCTTCCCCGATTTCCTCGAGAGTCGGCTTGGGCTTGCTTAGTTTTTTGGAGACCAATTTGCACACAAAACAGTAGGATATCTGAAACGTCTTGAACTTCCCCCTATACTCGTTAATTATCCCCACTGGCCTTCCTATCTTTATCCTGGCGCCTACCTCTTCCATGGCTTCTCTTTTTAGGGCATGTTCTATACTTTCTCTTTCCTCGATTCCTCCTCCGGGTAATTTGTAATATCCGTATTTTGAGGCGTACATCAGTGCGATTTTATTTTCCTTGTTGAAAATTACTGCCCTAGCCGCTCTCCTGACCTTGTACCTGACATTCTTAGGCGCCTTTTTTCCAAAAGTCTCTTCGCTTATCTCCGCCAACAGCTCCATGTAGATATCCCATTTCTTAAAGTTAAATACCTATTTGTTCGATATTAAATTGTGAATTTGATGAAGCTAAACAAACTCACAAAGGAAGAAGAGCGGGTAATGGTATACAAGGGAACCGAAACGCCCTTTAGCGGCGAGTACGAAAACTTTACCCGCGTTGGGACATATGTGTGCAGAAGGTGCAACGCCCCGCTCTACAAATCCGATGACAAGTTTGACGCGCACTGCGGCTGGCCGAGTTTTGACCAGGAGATAAAGGGGGCGGTGAAGAGGGTTCCCGATGCAGACGGATACAGAATAGAGATACAGTGCGCAAACTGCGGCGCGCATCTTGGCCATGTCTTTGAGGGCGAGCACTTCACGGAGAAGAACACAAGGCACTGCGTAAACTCGATCTCGCTTAAGTTTATATCCAAAGAGAAGGAGAAGAAATGAAAGCCGAAACTGAGAAGGTCGTTTTTGGGGGAGGATGCTTCTGGTGCACGGAAGCAGTATTCAAGATGCTGCGCGGAATCGTGAAGACGACTCCCGGATATGCCGGCGGCACGAGAAAGAACCCCAGCTACGAAGATGTTTGCAGCGGGACAACAGGGCACGCAGAGGTCCTTGAGATAGTGTACGACCCAAAGGTTGCAAGATTCGATAAGCTGCTTGCGGTCTTCTTCGAGATGCACGACCCTACCACAAAGAACCAGCAGGGCGCAGACATAGGCACGCAGTATCGCTCAATCATTCTCTACACGACAGAAGAGCAAAAGGAGGCGATCCAGAAGTTCTTTGCGCAGGCGCAGAAAAAACTGCCAAAGCCGATTGTCACTGAGGTGAAAAAGCTCGACAAGTTCTATCCATCCGAGGACTACCACAAGGACTACTACGCAAAGAATCCGCTCAATCCCTACTGCATCTTTGTCACAAGGCCAAAGGTCGAGAAGATAAAGAAGGAGTTTGAGGCTGACCTAAAATGAGGGCCTGCGTTCCAATTATAATACTTAATTACATTATCTAGGTGTGCCTTTATGCAGTTTGATCTAGTCGCAGAGTACTATGGAAAGCTTGATGGTATTTCCTCGCGGCTTGAGATGATTGACGTTCTCACCGAGATGTTTAAGAAGGTCAAGAAGGACGAGATCAGAAAGCTAATCTACATGACCCAGGGTGTCCTTGCCCCCCCATTTGAGGGAATCGAGATTGGGATTGCGGAAAAGCTGGTGAGTGAGGCGATCGCACGCGCATCCGGCTACACAAAGCAGGAGGTCTTTGCTGCGTACAAGAAGAGCGGAGACATGGGCGCTGCGGCAGAGCAGATAATGTCAAAGGGCAAGCTGCGCAGGATGAGCAGCAACAAATACGAGCTCGGCGAGGTTTTCGACACGCTCAAGAAGATCGCAACCACTTCCGGGGAGGGGAGCCAGGACATGAAGATAAAGCACATGTCCGAGCTTCTTGCGGCGTCAAATCCGCTCGAGGCAAGATACATAACAAGGTTCGCGATGGGCACACTCAGGCTGGGCCTGGGAGATGCAACTATACTCGAGGCGCTCTCAAAGGCTGAGACTGGGGAGAGAAAGTCCAAGCCTATCCTTGAGAACGCCTACAACCTCTGCAGCGATTTAGGGGAGGTCGGCGAGGTGCTGCTAAGCGAAGGGATCAAGGGAATCGAGCACTTTAGGGTAACCCCCTTCAAGCCGATTAGGCCAGCGCTTGCGGAGAGGCTTCCGACTGCGGAGGAGATACTCGAGAAGATGCACGGGCGCGCCTCAGTCGAGAGCAAGTACGACGGATTCCGCGTGCAGGTGCACATGAACCGCAAGACAAAGAGGGTCGAGATATTCTCAAGGAGGCTCGAGAAGGTGACGCCGATGTTCCCGGAGATAAGCAAGGCCGCTATAGAGGAGCTCGACGTCAACTCGATAATATTCGACGGGGAGGCTATCGCATACAACGATGTGACTGGCGAGTACTACCCGTTCCAGGAGACGATCCAAAGAAAGAGAAAGCACGGAATCGAGGAGAAGAGCCTGCAGCTTCCTCTTCACGTCTTCGCATTTGATCTGATGTATCTTGACGGCGAGGATTACATGAAGAAGCCGTACGAGGAGCGAAGGAAGAAGCTCGAGAAGATCCTAAAGGAGGATGGGCTGATCCGCACATCAGATGAGAGAATAGTCACAAAGCCAAAGGAGCTTGAGAAGTATTTCGAGAATGCGGTCGAGAGAGGGCTTGAGGGCATCGTCGCCAAGGAGCTAAACTCGCTTTATGTCGCCGGCGCAAGAAAGTTCACCTGGATAAAGATGAAGAGGAGCTACAAGGGCGAGCTATCAGACACAATTGACCTTGTGATCCTCGGCTACTATCTTGGGAGAGGCCAGCGCGCGGAGTTCAAGTTCGGCGGACTGCTCGCCGGCACATATAACGACAAGAAGGATGTTTTCGAGACGATAACAAGGATCGGCACAGGATTCTCCGAGAAGCAGATGAGCGAGCTGCAGAGCGCGCTGCAGAAGATAAAGACAAAGCATAGGCCCGCAAGGGTCGTCGCCGTGATTGAGCCGGATTTCTGGGTGGAGCCGATATATGTCGTCACCGTGAGGGCGGATGAGATAACAAGATCGCCGACTCACACCTGTGGGATAGAGAAGATGCCAGACGGATCGGAGGCAGGATACGCGCTGAGGTTCCCAAGGCTCATCAGCGATGGGATAAGGCAGGACAAGGCGGCTGCGGATGCGACAACCACCCTTGAGATAAAGGAGATGTTCGGGATGCAGAAAAAAATCAAGATCAGCGATTCCTAGCCCTGCAGCACATGACGAAGTGGGGAACGCTTTTGTTTCAAAAGGGCCAAAAAAACCTACAAAACAAAATCCGAAATTGCCCAAAGCTGACTCAAGTGCGGATTTCTAGGATTTTGGTCCCAAAATTTCCGATTTTCAGAGCACTTTTGGCATTGGCCGATTTTTCGGCGACAAGAATCGCAAATTGCCTTCAAAAGTCCCCCAAATCCTGCCAGTTTTTAGCCCGTTTTTGTGGATACTTTGGTAAAAGGTGCGCCATGTCGCTTCTCTGCCATGGATTTGATTTCCTCGTGTTCCACTAATATCTACAATCACCAAAGCTTTTTAAATATATATTATATATTATAGCTTGGCGATCAGATGGTAGACTTTGCAAACGAGTTTTTAGGCAATAGTAACGTAACACAAGCGGACATGAACCCACAGATAAAGATAGTGACAATCGGCGCAGGAGGCGGCGGTTGCAACACGGTGAATCGACTAATAAAGGTCGGTGTAAAGGGCACGGACTTAGTTGCGATTAACACGGACGTGAATCACTTCAAGATAATCGACGACCGAATAAAGAAGATCTTGATAGGTAAGTCAATAACAAGAGGTCTCGGTGCCGGAGGAGCCCCAACAGTTGGAGCAAAGGCAGCAGAGGTCGACAGGCCACTTCTTGAGGAGGTTCTCCAGGGTGCTCAGCTTGTAT
>JAGWGN010000001.1 GCA_028867335.1 Microcaldota archaeon
CGCTGGACAGATTGTCCGAGAAAAATATAATTGTCGGGGCGGACGGTGCGGTCTCAACGGTCGCACGCCACTTCAAGTTTCCCCCAATCGAGAAGCACATCCTCACCTTCAGGGCGGAGTACGATTACAGTGTGGAGGACAGCGGCATGGTTGAGCTCTTCTTCGACAAGGATGTGACTCCTGGATTCTTTGGGTGGATCTCGCCGAACTCAAAGGACATCGCCGAGATTGGAATCGGAATCGATTCCGCTTTCGGGAACAGCAAGGCCTCCTTTGAAAAATTCAAAAAGATACCTGCGATAAAGCAGATTGTGGAGAGTGGAAAGCTGATAACTGACGGGGCGAGCATAATTCCGGTGGGAATGAGAGAGCATTTCGTCAAGGACAATGAGGAGGTGCTGCTTGTTGGAGACGCTGCTGGCCAGGTGAAGCCTACAACCGGCGGCGGAATAATCTTTGGGGGAAACGGGGCGGTGTATGCCGCAAACGCGATACACAGGCACATAGAGAAGGGGACAAAGCTCAGCGAGTATGAGAGAATCTGGAGAAAGGAGTTCCAAAAGGAGGTGAAGCTGCACTCGTTCTTCTACGACCTCTATTCATCGATGGACAAAAAGAAGCTTGAGCAGGTAGCGAGAATTATAAAGCTGATGAGGCTTGAGGGCTTCCTCGGAAAATATGGGGACATGGACAGGCCGAGCCTTGTCATCAAGAGGTTCTTCCTGCGCGGGCTTGCGAAATAGGCAGTCCTACTTGTCCTTCTTCTCGAGCAGAGACTTGCCCATCAGCTCCCTGTTCTTTAGGTCCTGCTGCACCTTCTCGAGGTCCTCCTTTGTCAGTATCCTGCTAAGGATGTATTCGGAGTAGTGCGTGGATATCTGGGCAAGGTCGATTAGCATCGACTGGAGCTGGCTTGACTTTATCGTTATCTCCTTCTCCGGCTTCACCACCTCGATCCCAACAGGTGCGTAGTTGAAGCAGATGTTTATCAGGGCCGCGATGTCCTTGACGAGAACGTCGGCTACCGCGTTTGTGGACCAGTGCTTCTCGATCTGTATCGGCTCGTCTATCTCCCCAACGCAGTAGACAACCCCAGGCATCTTTAGCAGCTTGTTGCTTATCAGGTCGGTCATCAGGGGCTGAAGGTCGTCCTTGGTCTCGCTCTGCATGTCGAAGTATATCTTGGCGAGGACTCCGCCGCTATGTATAGTCTCCTGGATTACCCTGTTCACTTCATCGTTTGCCATTAGATCATTCCTTCATCTTTTCGATTGCCTCATCGAGCGAGAGGGCTTCCTCCTCGCCGCTGAGCAGGTCTCGGAGCTTGACGTTCTTTGCCGCCTTCTCCTGGTTACCTACTATTATTGCATATCTGAATTTAAGTGCGTTTGCGTACTCAAGCTGCTTTGAGACGTTTCGCTTTGTCATGTTGATGTCCGTGTATATTCCCTTTGCCCTTGCGCTGTTTGCCACCATCAGCCCGTACCCGTAGTTCTCATCGCCTATTGTTGCGACAAAAAGCTTTGCGTAGGTGTTGATCAGGGGCTGAGACTCAAGAACGTCAAACACCCTGTCGATCCCGATTGAGCAGCCGACTGCCGGCATGCTCTTCTTCGCGTAGATCTCAAGCAGGTTGTTGTATCTTCCGCCTGCCGCGAGGGTAGGGAGAAGCTTTCCCTGGTAGTAGACCACGAATTCCCAGACAAACCCGGTGTAGTAGTCAAACCCCCTTGCAAGGGACGGAGAGAATGTGACGCTTCCCTGGAGATTGTATGAGGAAAGGAGAGCCATTAGTGCCTTGAGTCTATCGAACTCGGCCTTTGCGCTCGGGACAGTTGAGGCGACCTTGCCTACCATCTCATCGCCGCTTGCGCTCTCTGTTATGAACTCGACGATCTTCTCTGAGGTTCTCTGCTCAACTCCCAGCTTTGCGATCTGGTTTGTTGTCTCCTGCCTTCCGATCTTCTCGAGCTTGTCAAGTACCCTTATTATCGGCTGCTGCTTCTCCTTCTGCACGCCAAATGAGTCGAGCACGGCGTCTAGGATTATCCTGCTGTTGATCAGTATCTTGTAGTCTGTGAGCTTGAGCTCCTCGAGCGAGACTGCTATCGCGGCGATCACCTCTGCGTCAGCCTCTACGCTGTCGCTCCCCACGATGTCTACGTCTGCCTGCGTGAACTCGCGGTATCGCATCTTCTGCGGCTCGTCACGCCTCCAGGTCTGGCCGATCTGGTATCTCTTGAAGGGAAGGGGCATGTTGCTGTTCATCGCGATGTATCTTGCCATCGGGATCGTGAGGTCGAATCGCAGAGCGGACTCGTCGTCCGCTATCTTGTAGATCTGCTTGACCGACTCCTCGCCGTACGCCTTGGTGTTTAGGACCTCCATGTTTTCAAGGGCCGGGGTCTCTATGGGTGAAAAACCGAATCTCTTGAACGTCTCCTCGACTACCGAGATTATCCTCTTGCGCGCAATACTCTCGCCTGGCCCAAAATCTCTAACGCCCCTTGGCTGGGATATTGGCATAGAAAGCACTAATCATAAGTTTGTGGAGATCCACTTCTTGAGGCTCTCCTTTGGCAGCGCGCCGATCGAGACCGCCCTTACCTCTCCCTTGTCGAAGAGCACGGCGGTTGGTATGCTCATCACGTTGTATCGCTCCGCGATCTCCGGGTTGTCATCGACGTTCAGTTTGTAGAACTTGACCTTCTTGTCGAACTCGCTTGAGACCTCGTCAACGATCGGTGAGAATACCCTGCACGGCCCGCACCACTCCGCCCAGAAATCAACGACCACAGGGGTCTTTGCGCTGAGCACTTCTGCGTCGAATTTATCCTTGTTAATGTCATCTACGGCCATATTAAACACCAATAACACTTTCAGTAGAATAGATATATAAGTTTATCAAAGGCTTTTGGGGAACTTTGGACTAGGAACTTCGGGAGGCCCTCTTTGTCAGGTATTCGAGCTTCTTGACGCCCTCGTTGAAGTCCTTTTCCAGCATTATGTCCCTCTTCTCGTTTGGCTTGGCCTGCTGCTTTGCGTCCTCCCTCTTTAGTATCTCGACCGCCCTCGGCAGGTTGAGCAGCCTCGCGATTGCTATCGCCCTTGGTATGTACTCCGGGAAGTCCAGGGCGATCTTTCGGATCCTGTTCTTAGGCTTTAGGTTGGCAAGCGGATCGTTTGAGCGGGGAGCGAGGTCCTCTATAGAACTGAATATCTCCTTTAGCTTCGATTTGAATGCAGGCTCAATCGATGACGCACGCAGAAGCTCCCAGACTATGGCGATGCTAACCCCCAAGGTGCCGGTCTCGGACCTTCGGACAATCTCCTTTATTTTGTCGGCTAGCTCAAGGGTCTGGTCGCTCCTTGCTCCCAGCTCCTTTGGGTTTGGAGGCGCCTTTACTGCCGGGGTTTCTGACATGATTCCACAATGATATTTCATTTTCCGACTTTATAAATCAGCTCTACAACTTCGTTTCGCCCTAAAAAGCGACTTTGCGCCCAACGAAGCCTATAAATTATCTCGTTGAGAGAATAGGTGCAGTGATGAGTAAGATCAAGTCTGAAATACATGATGACGATCTTGAGTGCTGATATTATGGCTAGCATACCCAAAGCTGCGATCAAGAAGTTGATCAAAGAGTATGCCAACGTTAACATAACGGAAGACGGGGCCGCGGCTCTTGGGAAAATCCTCGAGAGGAAGGCGAGGAGCATCTCGAGGTACGCGGTGAAGAACGCCAAGAAGCAGGGAAGGGCGAAGATAACAAAGGATGACGTCAACAAGTATGTCATCGACTGTGAGTGAATGCGGCTGATTGTCTATAGGAGTCCCGACGGAAGGTTGAGGAGCGATTTCTACGACGCAAGTGGCGAGAGGGTGTTTGCGGTGGCCGAGCGGACTGCGCACGGCATCCTCGTCTCGGAATTCAACCAGGACGGAGAGGTTGTGGACCAGGCGTACAGAAAATCAAACATGGCGCTTGTGGAGCTCGCCTCCTTCCTGAAGAAAGCCGCTGAGGAGCTGCAGGTAGAGGAGACAGACCAGTATGTTTCGGTCAGGGTGAATGCGCTCTGCGACGACTGCAGGACTGACTCGATAAGACGCGAGATGGAGATACTAGATCCCGCGACCGTTACGAGCATCCCTGTCATCCCCCTTTTTGTCTGCACACGGTGCGGAAAGAAGTACTACTCAATGCACCCGGGATACCTAAAGAACCTGGCCCGCAGAAACTCCGAACTCTTCGATGGAGAGGAGGAAAAGTTCAGGCAGCGGGACGAGGAGGCATTCATGAGGGAGATACAGGAGTATATGATAAGAGTATTCGCGTCTAAAAAGCTTGCAAGGATGAAAATAATCAAGTGAGAACATGTCGGTCTACCTATCAGAATTGTACGGAAAGAAGATAATTACGAACACGGGAAGCATACTTGGCGACGTTAAGGAAGTTGTGCTCGACCTTGAGGAAGGAAAGGTGGCCCATCTGCTTTTGATGAAGATGGAACAGCTCGCGAAGGGCGGCGACGTAAGGACTGCGCTCTCCAAGAACAGGATTCTCTACGATCGAGTTAAGAATGTCGCGGAGACTATAATAGTGAGCAACAAATAGAATTCCAAACAATAGGATTAAAAGAATCAACTCCTGATTGCTGAAAGTAGATGAGAGGACTACTATGAGCAACAACCTTAGTGAAGATAGTCTTAAGCTTGTTAGGGAATTTGGTGCTACAGAGATTTCTAAGCTTACCGATGTGCCAGAGATTTATACTTTTGAGAAGGAACTGATGTATTCGCATAGAGATTTCGATTCTTACTATAAAAAATTGAAAAATAAGGAAAAGGCAGCGATAGTGTCGGGATTTAATGCGAGCGCCACGCCGCACATAGGACACATTGGAGTTTTTGACACCAATCTGCTTTTCCAAAAGAAATACGGGGTCGAGGTTTTTATTCCGATTTCTGACGACGAAAGTTATGTCAGCTTGAAGGTCAAGACACAGGAGGAAAGCCTAAAAAATTCCATAATGCTCGCAAAGGCAATGATAGCATATGGGTTTGAGAGGAAAAAAACCAGGATAATAATAGATCAGCTTTATTCCAATATATACAACCTGGCTTTCAAGTTTTCCAGGGGGATTACGCTCTCCCAGATAAAGGCGGTGTACGGATATGCACCCGAGCAAAATGTTGGCCTGCATTTCTATCCCGCAGTGCAATCTGCGCACATCATACTCCCCCAAACGCTTGGCACACCCAATGTGCTTGTGCCAATAGGCCCTGACGAAGATGCGCATTTGAGGGTATGCAGGGATATCGCAGAAAAATTCGGATATGTCAAGCCGGCCGTATTGCATTCTCTGTTTCTTCCAGGAATCGATGGGGCCAAGATGTCCAAATCGCGAAATAACGGGATATTCTTACTTGAATCAGAGAAGGAAATCAGGAAAAAGGTTATGGCGGCATTCAGCGGGGGAAGAGAAAGCATTGAGGCGCACAGAAAGCATGGAGGCGACCCAAATGTAGATGTGGCATTCATTTATCTGAGAAACTACTTCTTGAAAGATAGCGAAGCTCGCGACATAGCTGAGGACTACAGGAAGGGGAGAATGCTCAGCGGAGAAATGAAGCTCATGCTCCTGGAAAAATTGATGGGAAGGATAAATAAAATAAAAGAAAATTATGAGAAGGTCACCGTTAAAGACCTCGAACACTTCATAATGACAAATGAAGAGACCGACCTCCCGAAACTTATCGAAAAGCTAGAGGATTAGTCAGTCGAGACTTCCCTTGCAAGAGAGGATCTCTCCTTCGCAAGTACTCTGTACCCGCAGTATGGGCACCTTATGAAGTTAGGGCCGATCGCCTTGATCTTCTTTCCGCAGTGCAAACAAACATATCCCATTTTTTCACCATTGATTAAGTATCATCACTTTACTTTACGGTCGACTTGAGCCACTTTATGAAGTCCTTGTGGAGGTCGAACTTGTCCGTGCTTATCACGCGGAAGTTCATCGTCGCCTTGTACTCATCCTCGTTTAGCGAGAGCATGCTCTGGAACTTCTCCATCTTCGCGTACCTTACCTCTAGCCAGTGGATCTTCCCTTTGAGTATCTCGCTGATTACCTCCTCTGTGGCCGGAGGCGATGAGAAGCTGTATAGTATCCCGTCGCACCAATAGAGCGGCATGTTGCCGTTTGGCGTGACGTTAGCGCGGAGCATGTCCTCCTTTGGCAGCGCTATCACGTCGTGTATTATGAGTTCCTGCGCTGGCAGGTAGGTTATCTTCGACATTACTTGCCACCGGTGAGCTGGTTGATTACCCTGTTGAACGTGTCGCCGGTTGCTGTCTTCATCGAGTATGCCCCGCCCGCGTATGTTGCGCCGCAGCTTCTGCATGTCCAGATTCCCGTGCTGACCCTCTTCACAGACTCCTTGCCGCAAACGTCGCACCTGTACCTTGCTTGCTTCTCATCCATTACAGATCTGAGCCTCTTCCTTAAGCTGACTCCGTATCTTATGCTAGCGTTTGCCATCTAATCACTCTTACTATTTACTATTATGTCCCTCAGCTCTTTAGACTTTTCGAATGACATGTCGATCAGATGCTCGAGCTCCTTCTCCGTGAACGATCCAGGCAGTCCCTTCTGCATAGCCCTGATAACGTTCTCGTCGTTTGCAATCGTGAGCCTTCCGTCCATGATCGCCTCCTCGCCGCCGTTAGGGTCAAGCACCATCTTGTCACCGACCTTTGCGAAGGTGCAGGAGGTCACCACATTGTTGACCTTCAGCTTCGCAAGGTTTCCCTCCCTCACCACCTTGCCGTCCTCGTATCCCGGCATTCTGGTGTTGCTTAAAGCAGCCATTGCCGCGAGCGTGCATGCGTCGAAGAGGTTGCCGTCGTAGTTGAGCACGTAGATGTCTATGAACAAAGACCAGACCTTGCCCTCCTCTATGAAGAGAGACTTTAGGTCGATAACTCCTGCAGCCCTTATCCCCCTGTCGACCACCCTTGCGAGCTCGATCGAATCTGGGCTTGGAGGGCCTGACTCGTACTCAGGGGATGCAAGCGGCAAAAGCTCCGCCATCGACATGAGGTTTCCCTCATCCGGCTTGTCAGGCATAGGGGTCGCAACGTCAAGCTTTATCCCGACTAGGACCTTCGTGTTTCCAATCTCCACCTGCGCCGAGCCTTCCGCATTTGGGAGAAGGCTGTGGGTTATCTTTATCGGCCTGTAGTTGAAGATTCCCCTTCCTTCCTCTCTGATGCCCTTTGCGAGCATTCCTTTTACATATTCTCCTTTGACTTGTCTTAATGGATGCATATCTTCACCTAATTCTTGTACTTGTTCGAGATGCGCTCGTATGGCGCCCTTAGGGCCTCCCTCTGCAGCCTTGAAATCGTCTCGCCTGCCTTGCGGATAAGGTCCATTCCCTCCTTGATGTCCTGCTTTGTGAGCGTCCCGTCCATCTGAAGAAGAAGTATCTCCCCGTTGCGTGGGCCGATTGCGACCGGCATGTCCGCGTCCGAGTAGTTGTCCTCTATCTTGTTCAGGTCGAGTATCATGTGATCGCCCACCTTGCCGACCGACGTTGCGTAAGGCAGATCGGTCATCGGTATCCCGGACATTGCGAGCGCTACTGCTGCGCAGGTTATTCCGGCGGCCCTTGTTCCTCCGTCGCTTTGCAGAACCTCGATGTAGATGTCAATCTCGCTTCCCGGGAAATCCTCGAGGAGAATCACCTTCTCGAAAACCTCTCTTGTGACCTTTGAAATCTCAATCGCCCTTCTGTTTGGCCCGCTTCTGTTGTGCTCCTCAAGCGATGAGAACGGCGCCATCGAGTACTTGCACTTGACGACCGCCTTCTCCGGGTCCTGGGTGTGCTTTGGAAGAGCCTCCTTTGGCCCGTACACCCCTGCGATAACCTTGTTATTTCCCCACTCAAGGTATGCGGATCCCGCTGCGTTCTTTAGCCCCCCTGCCACGATCTTGAGCGGCCTGAGCTCTCCGAATGCCCGCCCATCGAGCCTCTTTCCGTTGACGATTAGTTCTGGTTTGTTTGCGCTTGATCCCATCTTAAACACCCTTCTTTGACGCGAGGAAGGTCTTGACCCTCTCAGTAAGTCCCTTCGTGTGGGCCTCCTCCCCTATCATAAGTATTATCTCAGTTGCCAAGGCGACGTTCCCGCCCCTTGCCCAGACCCTTCCGTTCATGCCGACCATGACTGTGCTCTTTGTGCCGTCCTGGATCTGCTGGATCATCGTATTCGCCTTTCCGATCACTCGCGGGATCTTTGACGGCTTTATGTCCATCACCTTTCCTCCCTCGAGCACCTTCGGCCTCATGAGCACGACGGTCTTTGTCTCGTCGATCTCCTTCACTTCGCACTCGACGACGTCTCCTCTCTGGAGCCTTGTCTCGACGAACTTTGCGATTATGATTCCCTTGTATGGGGAGTTGAGGTCGACAGAGTAGCTGTTTAGCCTTGCGTCCTCCACGATTCCGATCACTATGTCGTCCCTCCTTGGATACCACAAACCCTCTAGTGGGATTAGCGAGGTCTTATCCTCGTGATATACGCCTAGGACGGATGAGTATGTCTTATCGTCTTCGATTATCGCGTTCTCTATTCTCAGTGGCTTCTCCGCCAAAAGTTCTCCTGGAACTACTATTCTGCTCATTCATACACCTATTATTTTTGTAATTGCACTTCCGTGTGTCAGCGAGTTCAGCTTGTCCGTGAACTCCGCCTGCAGTCCTGCCGGAAACTCGACGACCGCCGAAAGCGATCCGTTCGGAAGCCACGTCTCTGCCTTGAGCCCGTACTGTTTAAGCAGGCCGTAGCACCGATTGGCGCTCTCCGCCGGAATTATTACCTCGACCTTCGCAACCGCGAACTTTATCGGGAGTATCATGTTGATCTTCTTGAGGACGATGTCCACCTGCTCGTTCGCGTTCTTGAACGGCTCGATCGAGACCTTCGCCTGCTCCATCGCATTCTCGATTCTCTGGACCGGGTGCGGCGCATTCGTCCTTGGGTCGATCGAGTTCCTCGATATTATCTGTATTATCTGCTTGCGCTTCTCTTCAAGAAGCTTGTTCTTCTGCTCTGTTGTGATCGGAACGTTTCCGTGCCTAAGTATCTTCTCTATGATCTTTGGCATCTCGGTTGTGCCGAATGCCTTCTTTAGCTTCTCCTCGCTTGTGCGCTCTCCCTTGTTTGCGTCCTTGAATACCTCCTCCACCGTCAGAACGGACATCGGGTCCGTCCTCTTGCCCGTTATGTATTCGTAGGCGAGCTCCGAATCGATAAAGATCTCGAACGTCTCTCCGCCCACCGCGTATTTCGCTATCACAGTCTTAGAAGACATAAAAGCCACTGAACATTTTGGGCAAAACTAATAGGATTAAAGGTACTTTGCTATCTCATTCTGGCTCAGCATCACGTATTCCTCGCTGTCCTGAATGTACCCTATGTCAACATTCTCTGTTGAAAGTTTGCCTTCGTTAACCTTTTTCAATATCTTGACTCCGAGGTCCATTGCGTCCTCGAACTTCATCTTGTCCTTGTACTCCTTGACCAGTATCTCGGTCGCGATCTTCTTCCCTACGCCAATTGCGTCGGCCTTGTATCCCAGGAATGAGGCTCCCGGTTCGATCTCAAAGAGCCTTGGCCCTGCGGAGTCGATTCCACCGAGAAGCAGCGAGACTGCATAAGGCCTCATGCCGCCGTACATTGTTGCCTGCATCATGTAGGAAGAAATCTCCTTCGCGAGCGCCTCCACCGACTTGACCTCTGAGAAGAGCATCCTGTGGTTCTGGGCGTTGTTTCGCGCGACGTTGACTAGATGAAGCCCGTCAGAGACCATTCCGCTGTATGTCGCCCCGATGTGGGAGTCGATTCTGAACACCTTTTGGATCGTGCTTGATACCGCAAGAGGGTCTGATAGCATCTTGTGGGCCACGAACAGAATTCCGTCGTTGAACACCATTCCTATCGAGGTTGCCCCCTTTCTCACGGCCTCCTTTGCGTATTCCACCTGGAACAGCCTGCCGTCTGGGTTGAACATAACTCCTCTATCATAAGCCTGTACATTTGGATACATATTTACACCGACAATTAGTAGTCTTGAAAATTAATAAAGAATACTATAGGATATTGGTTGACTAGAATTATATACTTTTGCTTAGCCTCTCTAAAAGCTGGAGCCGACGAAGCTGCCATCTGAGGCGCATGTCTCCACGCCCTCGAAGAAGAGGATGGCAGTCTTGGTCAGTTTAGGGGCGGTTTTCCCGCTTTTTATGACCGCCTCTATCTGGTCATGGACCGCCGCAAGCCTCTTTGTGAGCTGCTCACGGCTATGGACCTTGAATTTTGCGTCTTCGAGCACTTTGAGGGCGCGTCTGTACTCGCTCACAGGTTCGTATCCCCTAAAGACCGCGCTCAGACCATCAAGCAGCTTCTTTCCTTCGAAGATGGTGTTCACTCTGTGGAGGGCTCTTCCAAGTACCTCAAGATCATCTTTGGAGAGCGGCTGCTCCCGCTTTAGAATCTTCGCCACCCTCCTGGCGAAGAAGCTATCCGCAAGATCCCTTGCAGGCGGCAGCGGAGGCATGCATGAATGCGAATCCCAAACTCTTTGCATAACATTACCATCTCATTTACTGATTATAGACCTTACCATAGATCATCATTGCCTCTTTTTTCCTCTCTTTCCTTGCGGTCCTTGTAGTGGTTAAGCACAATTTCGGCAAGGGACTCCGCAGAAAGTAGCCAGGATTCCTCTTTTGCGCCGCGCTCCGTAAAGCTGTACATCTTCTTCCCTTCTACTTCGGCCACTTTGACCATGCCGTCATGGATAAGGTCAAGCAGGCATCCGTAAGCAGACCGTTGCAGATCAGTGTTGTTGTGAAGGCCACATACATTCACTATGATTTCTTCGAAGCTCTTTGGTGAGTTGTTATCGTCCTGCAGCCTTCCGCGCACGGCCACCTGCATGGCATCCTTTTGGTACGGGCCCTCGCGGTAGTAGGCCTTGAGTGCCTTTTGGGTGTTCTCCTCCATCTTTTTCTTTTTGAATAGTTGGTTTAGCATGATATCAACTCAGTCGCCATCGCAGTGGCAGTCCCTCTTGGAATCGTAGAATGCGTACGCCCAGGGGCGCATCTTGCGGTCCTCTTCCTCCTGGTGCTTGAAATACTCCTTGCGGATCCTGATTAAAAACTCTAGGGAATGTTCCCACGATCCCTCCTCGCCGCCAGCTTTGGTGAGGCTGTAGAGCATCTTCCCGTTTTCCTCGATTGCCTCGACCAGGCCCTTGTCCATGAACTTTAGAATCGCGCCGTACACCTCGTTTTTGACCGAGGGGAAAAGAAGCGGGGTTGGATAGCGCTTTACGATCTCGTCTAGGGTTTTGGGGCTTTCCGGATACACCATTAGCTCGGTGCGTATGATGATCTCCGTGTGGTCCTTGCCGTAGGGGTCCTGCGACTCGTACGCCTTGATCGCCTTGGAGGGACTCTCCTCGATCGGCTTTCTCTTTAGGATTTGGCCTAGCATAGAATCTGCGTCTCAAGTTTCTGCCCGCGCTTAAGCCTCAAAAATGCGCTGGTGAGTTTTTCTATGTTTTCAGGCGCGTCTCTGATGGAAACAAGCGAGTACACCCACCTTCCTTCCTCCTTTGTCCTCTGAAGCAGATTCTGCTCTGTGAGGACCAGAAGCCCGCCTAAAAGCGACAATTTTGCATTAAGCGCATTTGAGTCGAACAAGAAACTGTAGCGCTGATCTTTTTGTACGTTGATTACCATCTGCTCAAAGCTTAGCCTCTCGCCTGAGGAGAGTTGCCTGTGTATGGTGTCCATGACAAAGGGCTTCCAGAAAATTGGGCCAGACTCTACGTTGAACTCTCTTATTGCCCTCTCCTCGATTTGGGAAGCTGATGAGTACGCAGGCTCTATTTCGGAGCGGAATAGGCCGAAGAATTTGCCCTTCTTTGAGGTAGGCGAGTTCAGTTCGTCTTTGAGGAGCAGATATTCATGGTTGTATCTTTCCGCAGGCACCCTGGCCTTTTCTCCGGATGGTTTGAGCAGTTCCATGTAACCAGTAACCATTTGCCCATTTATATATTTTAAGTAGGGCTTTGTAGGCTGCGCAGCGAGCGTATTGTTCCTGAGGTCTTGAGGGTGTAGAACCCCACTTCCTGCGCGTTTATCTGCTTTACAAAGCAGAGCGCAAGGACTATCTTCTTCTCTGCGCCCCTTGATGTCCTGAGCAGAAACTTTGTGGAATCGACCTGCTTGATGAAGGTGAGGTTCGAGTCGGCGTAGTCCTTCTCGCCGATGAACTTTGCGATGCCAGCCCTCAGCTCGTCCCAGAGCCTCTTGTCGCCTAGCTCAAGTGGCCTTGAGGACTCGGCAAGGATGTATCTACTCTTTCTCTTCAATATCATTTATCGATTCACCTAGTGAGCCAAGCATTACCTTTGCCTGGTGCTCGTCGGTAGTTATCATCTTTGCAATCTCAAGCAGCTGCATGAAGGAGAGCAGGTAGTTTGCGTTGGGGGCGAGCGAGATTATCGTTGCCTTGGTCTTTCCCTTGTGGGCGTTTCTGAAGATCTTCTTTAGCTTCTGCACCTTTGAGACTCTGTCCCTCTCGCCGATCGTGAGGTAGTAGGAGTTGAGGACGAGCAGCTTGCCGTTCTCCTTTATCTTGTTGAGCACCTTCTGGTCGGGCTCATCGCCGTTGACAAGCAGCCCGATTGCCCATCTTGACTTAATCAGGTTGTAGACCACGTTTGGGTTTTGGCTCACTATCAGAAACGGCTTCTTTGGCTGGCTTGAAAGGCTTTCAACCAGCTCGACGTCATCGCTTATGTTTAGGAGCTTCCTGAAACCGAGCCTCTTCCCAAGATCCTTTCCAAATGCGGTTGGGGAGTTTGTGATGTCAAAGTAGTGCATCTGCTCACTCTCCTTTCTCTTCCTCCTTGGCCGCGGCCTCCTCTTCCTTGAAGAGCCCCTTCTCTACGGTGAACTTGATCTTCTCCGGAGAGTAGGCGAGCTTGATCAGCTTTGTGTGGCCGCGGATCCCCTTCCCGGACTCGTATGTGTTGATTAGGCCCTGCATCTGGAGGTCCGAGATGTACTTGCGGTACCACCTTGAGCTCTTCGGCTCCTTGCTGAGGCCGTTTGAGATTGCGGAGTACTTGTCGTAGACCTCTCCGCTGAAGAGGTACGTCTCGCCTCCCTCCATGAGCTTCTTGTACCTGCCGCCCTGGAGCGTGAGAAGCGCGATTGCATAGATTACGAGCTTCTGGTGCTCGGGTAACGTGCTGACAAGTTCGTATGCGATCTCCTCCTCTGCGGACTTTGACGCCTCCTCCACGTCCTTTGCGCTGATCTTTGTAAGCTTCTTCTCATCGGCGTACTCCGCCGCCCTTGAGATTATCTTGAGCGCAAACCTTGCATCACCGCTCTCCCTTGCGGCGATTGCGGCGGCGAGGTTGAGTGCCGCCGGCTCGACTATATTTGGCTTTATCCCGAGTGCGGATCTCTGCTGTAGAATTGCGAGAAGCTCGTTTGAGTTGTAAGGGGGAAATACCAGCTCCGTCTCGTAGAGCGTCGAGAGGCTCCTCGGGTCGAGGTCCTCCTTGAACGAGATCTTGTTCGAGACCCCGACGATCGTTATACCTCCGGTCTTTATGTCGCTGTTCGCTCTGGTCATCGTGTAGATCAGATCGTCTAGGTCCTTTACTATGTCGATTTCGTCGAGCACGACAATCAGCACCTTGCCATCCTCCTCGATCCAGGACATGAGCCTCTCATAGATATCAACGAGTCCGTATCCCCTCTTTGCGTAGTTTGGAAGGTGGTCGCTTATTATCTTGCTGAGCACCCTGTATCTTGAGTTGTAGATCCTGCAGTTGATATAGGATATTTTCGCCTTTACGGTCGCGAGCTTCTTGACCTCCTCAATCACGTACTTTACGCTCGAGGTCTTGCCCGTTCCGGTCTTTCCGTAGATGAAGAGGTTCCTTCCCCTCTCCCCCTTGAGCGAGGGGGTGAGCGCCTTGACTATGCTTGCAATCTGCTTGTCGCGGAAGAGAAGATGGTCCGGCATAAAGTGTGGCGAAAGTGCATCCCTGTTGATAAAAATTGCTGACTCCTTAAGGAGGTCAGCGAAAGGCTCGACCAAGAAATCCCCGACTACGTAATCAGTTTCTTTACAATATCTATAAATACTTCTTTAATCTCCGGGTCCTCCAAAACAGGAACCTTCCCTTCGTCGGTCAGGGAGCTTATTTTGGGGCTTGCCTTGACAATGCCGATCACTTCGCATTCTAACGCCTCCGAGACCTCCTTTGCACCCTTTGCGCTTCCGTCCGACATGTTCTCAACGACGCCGAGTAGCGCGAGGCCGAACTTCTTTGCCATCGAGCCCGACTTGATCGTATTGATCGCCGCTATGTGCTGGGGGGTCGTGACAAGGACGAACCCGTCTAGAGGGATTAGCTGCATCAGCGTCAGGGGCGCGTCGCTTGAACCCGGAGGCAGATCGATTATCAGGTAATCCAGATCCCCCCATGTTGTGTCTGCAAAGAACTCTTTGAGCATCTTTGTGAGCATCGGACCCCTCCAGATTATCGGCTTGCCGGAATCAGCAAAGAACATTGCGGTGGAGATGATCTTTACTCCGTTCACCTCGATCGGCTTGAGCGGGTAATCGCGCGGGGGCACTCCCCGATATCCGACGAAATAGGTTACGTTCGGGGTGTCGATGTCCGCGTCGAGTATGCCGACCTTGTACCCCATCGAATGGAGCGTGTATGCGAGATTGACCGCGGTGGTCGTCTTCCCCACTCCTCCCTTTGCGCTGTAGACTCCGATCTTGTGCTTTATGTTTGCAAGTTTGGACTTGAGTTCCTCCCTCTGCTTTATCACCGCGATGAACGAGGGGTCAATCTTGCTGATGTTCGCGTTTTCGGGGTTGAACTCTCCATCTGCCATGGTATCACAATTAGATGCTGATGCTGTTAATGGGAAGGCAGAATTAATATAATTTCATCAGGAGCGCTTTCCTCTTGCAAGCTCCCACTCTGCGTTTAGGGCCTCGATGAACTTGATCAGCTTCTCGCGCCTTGTGGATGTCCCGCTTTCCTTGTCCGCAAGCTCCATTAGGGTGTTGCTGAGCGTGACCTTTCCAAACCAATCATCAGATGGGATGGACCTCACCACTTCCGAAGCTGCCCTCCCCATCTGGGCATCCCTGAGGCCTACGATCTTTTCAGGATCAAGTCTGTATGGGAGGGTCACCTTGATTGAGATTGGTGCTTTTTCCACGGAATCCAACCTCTGTTGTATAGGATTGTTTATAAGGGAAAGCTAGGGTTTTGTTTAATTGCCAAAAGTGGGTTTTGGGGGCATACATAGATTATTATAATTATTCGATTAAATTCTATCTTACTATACTTAGGTGGATTAAATGAATATAAGTGAATTGAAAGCAGGAGCAACCAACGTCACAGTCGAGGCAGTGGTAGCGGCAAAGCAGGAACCTAGAGAGGTTGTAACAAAGTACGGAAAGAGGCTCAATGTGGCAAACATAACGCTCAAGGATGACTCGGGAAGCATCGCGATGTCTTTGTGGGGCAACGATGTCGAGACAATCAATGAGGGAGACACGATAAAGGTCACAAACGGATATGTGAGCGAGTTCAGGGGCGCTCCGCAGCTTTCGGCAGGGAAGTTCGGAAAGATAGAAGTGGTCTCAAAGGGCTCAGGAAAGAAGGCGGCAAAGGAGGAGGAAGACGCTAATTTTGACGAAGTAGAAGAAGGGGAGATGTAATGGTCCTTGCGGAAGGAACCGCAGCACCCGACTTCAAGCTGATGGGCACGGACAACCAGGCCCATTCGCTTAGCGAATTCAAGGGCAAGAAGATTGTCCTTTATTTTTATCCAAAGGATGATACGCCAGGCTGCACCAAGGAGGCATGCGATTTCAGGGACGCGCTAGACTCCATAAGGGAGCTTGACACCGAGGTCATCGGCGTGAGCAAGGACAATGTCATGTCCCATGTCAAGTTCACAAATAAGTACAACCTAAACTTCATGCTGCTAGCCGACATGACTGGCAAGGTGTGCGAGGAGTACGGTGTGCTCGGCAAGAAGAGCATATTCGGGAACTCTTTTCTTGGGATAATAAGATCGACCTTCATAATAGACAAGAAGGGAGAGATAGCGAAGGTATTCTCACCGGTAAAAGTGGAGGGGCACAGAAAGGAGGTTATTGAAGCGCTAAAGAATGTATAATTGGTGGAAATATGGCAACGAAGAAAAACAACAAGAGAAGCGAGTCGATGATGCATGATCACATGATGATGCACCGCTCAAGAAAGGGAAAGGGGATAGTTTTCCTGATAATCGGATTGATTTTCCTCTACGTATCTTATACGTGGAACCCTGCGGTAATCTCTGCAATCATAGCACTTGGAATAGGCGCATGGTTTATCAGCAGGGCCTGCGCAAAACTGGGCTTGGGATATGGATGGGGCTGCAACTGCGGTGGTTGTGGATGCGGTTGCGAGGGGGAATGCAACTGCGAAATGGATGAGAAGCACTAAGTGCTTCTGGTCTTTTAATTTTTTATCCGGGACAGAAGGGGCTTCCTTTCTGTTCCCCACTCTTTTCTTTCTTCTAAAAGCTGTTCTATTTTTTCGCGCCTAAGGTTCATTATTTCTGCGGCCTTTGGCAAGATTCTCTGCGCGTCCGTGAGCGAGAAATACCTTGCACCAGTCATTTCTACTGCCTCCTTGGCCTCAATTCCCTTTGAGTATAGGCTACCTGTCGCCTCCATGTACTCTTTTTTGTACTCCTGGAATATTTTCTCATCGTCCAGATTCTGTATCGGCGTCTTTTCCATCCTATTCATCAGCGAGACGACCCACTCCACCCTGAACCCGAGCTTCTTGAGTCGATTTATCGTCTTTAGAATTGAGAGGGCTGTAGTGGTAACATCCTCTATTAGAACAATGGGGGAATTCAGCTTGCCGATGAAGTTTTTGTCTGCTGGGGCGCCGTGGTCTTTGGGTGTTGGACGAATCGTAACGTAGGAGTACTCCTTTTGCGCTTCTTGAGGCTTTGTCTGCACAAAAGCACGCTGGACAAGTCCACCAAAGAGCATCATTCCGACCGGGATTCCGCAGATTGTCTTTGGGGCTATGTGCATATCGTCCATGAAGTTTACGACGTGCCCTGCAATCAACTCTGTTAGCACAGTATTATCGTAGATTCGCCTGCCGTTGAAATAGTATATTGAGAATCTCTTTGAGTTGAGCTGAATCGGGCTATCGTGAAAGCCGATTATGTTGTTGTAGATGAGAAGGTTGTCGTACATCACAGAGTCAAAGCAGGCCAAGTCAGCACCTAGCGGAGTTGAGTTTGGACATACTTAGCCTTTGCGATAGGTTTTGTTTAGAACTCGATTTTCATCTTCTCGCCAAACTTTGGCGCGTGTGCATCGAACCCTTCGAGCTTCAGTGACTCCGCAAGAGCCTCGGTGTTCTGCTTGTCCCCGTGGACGCAGATGACAGTCTCGGGATCGCTCTCCCTCACGTACTTGTAGATGTCTTCCTTGCTTGCATGGGCGGAGAAGTCGTAGTAGGTCGCCTGGTTGTTTATCTTGATCATATTCCCATCGATGTCAAGAGGCTCTCCTTTGAGCAAAAGGTTGCCGTTTGTGCCATCGACCTGATATCCGGTGAGCATGATCTTGGACCGTGGATTTAGCTTTGTTATGTAGTGCAGAACCGGCCCGCCGTTTAGCATTCCTGCAGTGGTAACGATCACTGACGGCATCTTCAGGGCGCCGATGCGGTCGTAGTGCTCGCCGATCCAGTTAACCTGCTTCATCGCGCTCATTATCATCTCCTTGTTCGAGGTGAACTCGGGATATCTCATAACAATCTCTGTCGCCTTCTTTGCCATCCCGTCCATGTAGGTCTGGTCAATGAGACCGTGGTCGTAGAGGATTGCGATTATCTCCTGCGCCCTTCCGACTGCAAAGCATGGAACAAGTGCCGTTCCCCCATTGTCGAGAGTCGTCTTTACGTCCTCTATGAACGCCTTGATCAGCTTGGAGCGATCTGGATGGCTCCTTGTCGCGTAGGTCGACTCTATCATCAGTATGTCGCTCTTCACTATCTCCGCGCTACCTTGGGTGAACTGTGGATCAATCTTGAAGTCGCCGGTGTAGACAAGCCTCTTGTCGTTGTGGTTTTTCTGTATCAGCGTGACTGCACTGCCCGGAATGTGCCCGGCGTCAGCAAAATTTATCATGTAGTTTGAGAAATCAATCTCGGAGTTGTAGTTGTAGGAGAGGAACTTCTGCAGATAGGTCCTAAGGTCCCTCTTTGAGTACATAGGCTTTATGTTGTTCTTCTTGCTTATGCCAAGGGAATCCTCAAGCAGCAATTCGCTGAGCTCCATGGTCGGCCTTGTGCCGAACGCGACTGGCAGCTCCTGATTATAGAGAATTGGCAGAGCCCCGGTGTGGTCAAAATGCGCGTGGCTTACCACAACCGCATCCACCTTTGCTGGAATCAGCGGATACTCTAGCTTTGGGGTGCCATTCTTGACCCCGTAATCGAGAAGTATGTTCTTCTCATCCTTTAGAAGAAACGCAGACCTGCCTACCTCGCCTGCGCCGCCCAAAAATTGTATTTCCAGTGACTCACATCGTTTAAGGAAGAAATAATCCTTTTAAGTATATACTAATCAATATCTTTAGCTTTTGCCTTAGGTGTAGTAATGGTTGTAGAAGACATAAATTTCTTGGATATGGCCTGTTTGATGAAAATAGGCCCTGATACGGTGATGGAAAAGTTTGGCGGACTGATAAACACCAGCTTCTTTGACGCCTCGACCATTGCGGGGACATTAAAGCAAAAGGGGCTGATTGAGTTCTCAAACGATTACCCTGGGCCAAACGGACTTCTGGTATCTGTGGTCGGAAAGACGCTGCTCGGGGAGGCTGAGGCAAAGAGCACCGAGCCATTTGACATGCTCGACTCAAGCATACTCCAGCAGATGTCCGGAGGAAAGAGACTGCCTATGGAGCTGGGCAACTCGCTAAACATTAGAAGCAAGGACCTTGCCTTCAGGCTCTATAAGCTATACAAGCAGAACTACATCATCTACGACCTAAAGAACGGGAGTGTCGAGCTGCTTTTGACAGAGGGCGGATTCCTGAAGATAAAGAACATAACGCCTGCAAGTGCGCAAAACATTGCACAGCCTGCAAAGCAGGCGGCTTCTCCCCTGGGAAAGACAGTGGAGGGAGCGCAGCAGGAGCCTGCAACGCAAGGACAGCATACTGCAGAAGTGAAGGCACATGGGGGCAGGAAGTTCATCTGGATCTTCGTTGCCGTGATTGTTGTTGCAGTTGCAGGATACGCAATTATGACCCAGTTCGTAGGGGTATAGAATGGAGCTTGTGGAGTATAACGCGGCTGCAAGGCTCATCAACTCCTACGGGATAAAAAGCATAGAGAGCAAATATGTCAAGAGCGCTGGGGAGGCGGTTGCCTTTTCTAAGGGAAGAAAAATTGTCCTCAAGGCCATATCAAACAAGGCGCTGCACAAGTCAAAGGCAGGGCTGATAAAAATCGATCTTTTGAGTGTGCAGGAGATTGAAGGCGCTTTCAGGGATCTGCAGAAGAGAGCGAAAAAGTTTGCGCCATACAAAATAATCGCCCAGAAGATGGCGGATAAGGGAATCGAGATAATAGTGGGGGGCAGGGAGGACGCGCAGTTTGGAAAGCTGCTGCTGCTAGGCCTTGGCGGAATCTATGTTGAGACGTTCCGCGACTTTGCGCTAAGGGTGTGTCCTATAACCCAGTTTGATGCAAAGCAGATGATAAGCCAGCTTAGGTCAAAGAAGGTCGTGACTTACAGTGGCAAATCGGAGAAGATCCTTGAGGGCCTGCTCCTCAAGGCATCAAGGCTGCTTGCCGAAAACAAACTATCTGAACTCGATTTAAACCCTGTGATAATACGTGAGGACGGCTACGATGTCGTCGATATAAGGATACTAAAATAGTGTGAGTATGGCTGCAAGGAAGAATATGGATTTGAGACCGATGCTTAAGCCTAAGAGCGTCGCAATCATAGGAGCTTCCAATACCCCGGGAAAGGTGGGGCACATAATACTAAACAACTACATCGAAGAGGGATATCAGGGAAGGCTGTATCCTATAAACAAGGACGGTGGGACCATACTTGGACTCTACGCTTACAAGAGCGTACTTGACGTTAGGGAGAAAATAGACCTCGCGGTCATCGCGGTGCCTGCGATGGTTGTGCCGCTCGTGCTTGAGGAGTGCGGAAAGGCAAGGGTGAAATCTGTTGTTGTGATAAGCGGCGGATTTGCGGAGGTGGGAAATGTTGAACTGCAAAAGAAGATTGTTGCGATAGCGCAGAAATACTCGATGCCTATGCTCGGGCCGAACTGCCTTGGGGTGATGGACCCAAGATCTAGGATAGACACGATGTTCCTTCCGACTTACAAGCTCAGCAAGCCTAAGGTGGGCGGCGTCAGCTTTGTCTCGCAGAGCGGCGCGGTGGGAAGCACGGTGCTGGACCTGATTGCAAAGGAGGGATTTGGGCTCTCGAAGTTCATCTCTTACGGCAACGCCGCACATGTGGATGAGGTGGACATACTAGAATACCTGATGAACGATGATGAGACCGAGGTCGTGATAATCTACATTGAGGGGGCGAAGAGGGGAAGGGAGTTCTTTGAGATAGGAAAAAAGCTCTCGAAAAAGAAGCCGGTCATCGTGATTAAGGGGGGCATGACGGAGGCGGGCGCAGCGGCGGCCCACTCACACACTGCATCTTTGGCCGGAAGCCACGAGGCTTATGAGGCTGTTTTCAGGCAGTGCGGGTTTGCAATAGCAAAGGACCTTGACGATCTGCTTTATTTCGGCAAGGCCTTTGCAACAGAGCCTGCACCGAAGGGAAATAGGGTTGCCGTAATCACAAACGGCGGCGGGACCGGGGTGCTGACGACCGATGCGATATATAGTGCGGGCCTTAGGATGGCGGAGTTTGGCCCGCAGGCCCAGAGGGCTCTTAGGAAGATTATGCCGATGACAGTCAATGTGAGAAATCCTCTTGACCTTGTGGGCGATGCCGACAAAAAGAGATATGAGGATGCGCTAGGGGTAATCGCACAGGACAAAAACATCGACATGCTGATTGTGATTGCCCTCTTTCAGACTCCTGGGGCCGATGAGAGCCTTGCGGAGAGGCTCGTCGAGTTCAAGAGTGCCTCAGAAAAGCCGATGGTCGTGATAAGCGCGGGATCACAGTACACGCAGGAGAGGGTCGCCTTCATGGAAAATGCGGGGCTTCCGGTTTATGATTCTCCGGCAGCGGCGGCGAACTCGCTTGCGGAACTTCTGAAGTACGCAAAATACAAAAGTGGGATAGCGGACTAATTCTTCACAAAGAGCATCTCGATTATCTCGCTTATTATCTTTTCCTTCTTCTGGTCGGAGCTGAGCATCTCGAAGAGCTCGGTCGGGCTCCTGCCCAGCGAGTAGTCGCTCTTCTTTAGCTGCTCGATGAATATTCCTAGCCCGTAGTCCTTAATCGAGACGTTCTCGAGCGTGCCGCTTCTAAGGGACTCGATCTCCTCGTGGGAATCCTCCTCATCTATCTTGTTGCTGACCTCCACAACCCCCCTCTCCTTGTATCTCTTTAGCGTCTCGACCAGGTCAAGGTCTGCGTTCTTGTATCCTTTTTTGAGCTCTCCCTCCAAAACAATCCTTATTACCGGCTTATCCTTAGACTTTTTGAGCAGCCTCTCCACCGCCTGCTCGGTCTCGCTCTGGATCTGCCGGATGTCCTTGTTTTGGACGTCTATCTTTTCCACGAAGAACTCCCGCGAATCTATCGGGATGAAGCTGTATGAGTTTGCCTTTGTGTCAAATAGGAAGAAACCTTTTTGCTCCTGCTCCGCATCCTTTAGCTGTGTGAGCACGGTGCTCCCGGGAATCAGAAACGGCTTGCCGAACACCTTGCCCTCCACCTTGCTGTGTATGTGCCCGTCGACGTAAAGGTCAAATCCCTTCGGCAGCTCGTCGAACTTTATGAAGTCGTTGCTGAACGGGAGCAGCTCGTAGATGGACTGGTGGAACTGGAAGACGTTGAAGGCGCCTTCCACGGGTGTCGGGTTTAGCTGCTTTAGCGTCTCCCGAACCTTCTCTTCGGATAGGCCGCCTAGGGAAAACACCGCGACCTTCTCGCCATCCTTCTCCACCTCCACGGTGGCGTCGCTTGCATCTATGAGGAGTCCGGCAAGGCTTAGCAGCTCAACCGAGTTACCGGCGCTCTGGGCTCGCCTCTCATGGGTTCCCGGGATTGCGATGATGGGGATGTCCGTGAACAGCCTCCTCTCCCCGCTGTATGCCACGACTCTTGCCTTCCAGTTTTTGCGTGCGACAGCGCGGAAGAGGTTTATCCCCTGCGCCAAAATCTCAAGGCGGGGGTTCCTTACGTCAAAGAGGTCTCCTGGAAGGATCATCATGTCGGCTAGCTCGGAGGCCTTGGTCAGCGCCTCCTCTGCCTGCCTGTACGCGTCATCCACAAATCGCTCATAGCCAAGGTGGAAGTCCGAGAGGATTGCTATCTTCATCTCTACACTTATGACAACTTCTTCTTTAGCTCAAATAGAATCTTATCTGTTGCCTTCTTTGTCGCGTTTGTCTTCGGGCCGTAGACCCCAGCTGCTGCAGGATGGCCTCCTCCGGAGCCTCCAATTATCGGACCCACCTCCTGCATTA
The DNA here is from genome assembly GCA_028867335.1 of Microcaldota archaeon. GTDB lineage: Archaea > Micrarchaeota > Micrarchaeia > Micrarchaeales > CABMGC01 > JAGWGI01. The sequence continues at coordinate 22,849 of JAGWGN010000001.1, forward strand.
TCCTTCCCAAATGTATCGACCTCTGCCTCTCAATCGGTGGGCGAAGCCTTGCCGAGATGGAGATCTCCTTCTTCCCCAAAAGCCAAAAGACTGCGGCGTCGGCACCGGCGTCTATTGCGGCCTCCGCCGCGATGCTTGCGTGGGTTGTCGCAGGGCCGTAGAGGAGCAGATGGCTGCCAACTATCTCCTTTGTCGCGGCGCATACCTCATTGAGCGATTCTAGCCTGCTAAATGCCGACACGCGCGGGCCGAATTTCTCAAGGAACTGCGAATATCCCATTCCGCTGCTATGAAGCAGCTCTGAGATCTGCTTGAACGTCAGAGCATGCATGTTGTGGAAGTTTGCGGAATCCGCGACGATCCCGTTTAGCAGGGCAATCGACGCATCAACGCCTATCTTCATCCCCAGGCTGGAGAGGATCTGACAGATTAGGCTTGAGGTGGAGTTGTACCCAGGGTCGCTGAAGACCATCGGCTTGCTCTCGTCGGTCTTGCCGAGCTCGTGGTGGTCAATGAAGAGAACCTGCTTCTTCATCTTCTTTATTGCTCCGGAAAAGTTTCCTGCCGCCTCGGGAACGCTTGCGTCGACCACGATGATCCCGAATATGTCCTTTGGAACCTTGCCGATGATCTTCGGGGGGCTAGAGAGGCTCTCGATGACCCTCTTTGAGCTGTTGGTTATCAGATCAGGCATCGCGATTACGGAGTTTGAGAGATATGATTGGAGGGCGATTGCAGAACCGATGCTGTCGCGGTCGCCTATGGAATGGAAAGTTATGAGGAACTTTTCCTCCTTGTTAAGTATCAGAAAATTCAGCAGTTCGTTGAAGCTAATCTTCATCATCAAATTTCACTGTTGCATCTTGCTAGATAGCGCCGTGATCTCCTCCCTGAGCCTCTTCTCCTTCGCCTTGAGCTCGTTGAGCTGCTTGGTCGTGGACTGCATCCTTACCTCTCCGGAATCCTTCTTCTCATCGATATTCTTGAGTGCGGTCTCCTTGCTCGTCTCGACTATCACGCCGCCTATGGTTACGTACACCTTGCCTGTCGCCTTTGCGATCTCCTCCTTGGCGCTGTCCAGCTCGCTTTTTTGGACGGACAGCTGGTCGACCTGCATGGAGTAGGCACGGATCTGCTCCTGGATCATCTGGTAGTCCCTTAGTATCTTCTCCACGTCCTGCGGCGAGGGTGTTGTAGCTGAATCTGCCATAATATCACGCAATTATTGGGAGGGAAAGCAATATACTTCTATCCCATCAGCCGCGGCCTGACTCCTCAGCGGTGATCTCGTCGACCTTCACATCCGAGGAGTCGGTGTCCTTGAAGAGGTCCTTGACCAGGTTCTCTATGCCGAACTTCATCAGCTTGGCCTGGTACTTGGAGAGGAAGACCTTGTGGCCCGCCACGTCCTTTATTATGACCGCGCCGCTATCATCGACCGTGACAAAGATGGTCTCCTTGGAATCATGAACTTTGTAGTACTTTGGCATTTCCCTCACTGCATTCTATCTCTTTGGCGTATTCCTTCCTTTCCGATATCGCACCATCCTTGTCATAGAGGTAAAGCGTCACCTTAAGCGTGTAGGTGCTTGGATAGACCTCATTGCTTGCGTAAATCTTGACCCTTTTCTCCCGCGGCTGCGCTTTCTGCAGTATGCCTATCAGGCTCTTGGCGGTGAGCAGGCTCTTATCCGGTGCAAGGGATAGGGGGTGTGGGACCTCGTAGACACACTCCACCCAGTAGGGCTCTGCATCTAAAGTGGCGACGGAGAGCTTTAGCTCAATTTCGTTGTACGTAAACGCTCTTAGCCTATCGGAATTTAGCGCTAAAGCGACGGTTATTTCTGGCATAGCTTGTAGTATGGAGTATAGGATAATAAATTTATCGACAGGGATTATCCCTGGGCGGACCTGACGTTTTCCGTGAGGATCTTGAGCGCCTCGGATTTGATCTCGTTGATTTTATCGTCTGTCAGGCCCGGGCCGTTGAAATAAGGCGGCGCTTTTATCAGAGGATACACTTTCCTGGTGAACAGCTTCCTGAGTTTGGTCGCGATCTCCGGACTTATGGCATCAGGTTCGTCTCCAAAGACTTTCGCGGAGTGCGTTATTTTAAGGTGCGCGACCAGTTTTTCCGTGGTTATTCTGCCGAACTCTTTTATTTGGTTGTGCACTGCCCAATCTGGGAGCTTGATGGGGGCGTTGCTGGTAACCTCAAGCACCTTATACTGCGCCATTGAGAATTTAGACGCTATTATCTCGGCTTCTTTTTCTAGAAAAGGGGCAAGGTCCTGTGGGCGCCTTGCGAGCCCCTTAAGCTTTGACGCCTTACTATTTGCCTCCGACCTTATCAGCATTGTTTCTCCAGGAGGTATCGGCTTTACTCTGGTCGCGGGGTCCATCTTGTCGCCTTTAACAAGTATTCTTTATAGGGTATTTATAAAGATTTTCTACGAATCCGTTTTGTGTATTTATTCATCAATTTTGGCAACTTTTTACACAGAAATCTTCTTTTTTACACAGAATTTTTCTGTGCCCGCTTTTTCTTTCAAAATTTTGAGGGGTGAGAAAATAGAATTCGGAAACTATATGGAAATTTTAATGTATCTATCTATGATAACTGGATTTTTGTTATTATTATTCGAATTACACCTAATATGATTACAATGTAGGGAATGAAGGTATCTGTAATGAATGATAAACAAAAACTTGTAGAATAAATAATATCAAAACCAAAATGATAAATGCTATAGTAATAATATTCGTTAGTCTTAATGTGCGAAATTCTCTTCCCATTCTATTAAGTGTAAAACCTTTATTAATATCATAGAGTTTATTTGTATCGAATTCCTTAGTGTGTCCCTCCCTAAGATTCTGGTAAGTTTCTTTTAATTTATGATAATTATTTAAAAATAATTGGGGTTGTGATAAATTGGTAAGAGCGATTTGAGTTTCATCAAAAACCTTAGAAAATTTATTAAAATCCTCCCCATTTGCCGACCTAATAAATCTATCAAATGTTGCTAAATTATTAACAAATTCTCTAACTCCAAATTTTTCCTCGATTGTTAATCCATTCAATTTTAAACTTCTAATAAAAAGTTTAGTGAGCCATAAATCTATCTGTATTTTATTTCTTTTCGGAATAGGGATAAATTCTGTTTTCTCACGTCTGAAAGTTTTGCCAGCTTCTATGCCTTCAGTAATAAATATGCTAAGCATCTTTTCAGTGGATAATGAATAATAAAGTCTTGAAAAAAGATAAAAACCGATAAACATAAAACTAACCGTTCCAGCGAAAAAGAAAATACCATATAAAAGATCTAAAATAAGAAAAATGAGTGGAGTTTGATGATACAAATTAGGATAATAAGAATAAATTATGGGTATAATCCACACTATTGCAAATGATAATATGGTAAGGAAAAATAACGGAATGGCTTTATAGTAAGACAGACGCCAGTTTTCACAATATCTTATTTCATCTTCAACAGGAACTGAATCCCTAAATCTCGGTAAATTTTTATAAATCTGATGAAAATGTTCAAAAGAAAAGTATCTTTTGAGTTCGATATTATTTTCCTTTTTAAAAAGGAAGTATGCTATTCTCAGTGCTACTATCCCTAAAACAAACATAACTATTAATTCGTAGACAAATCCCCAAAATATGCCTCCATTTTCTATTATCCCCCCAAGAACAAATATGCCATCTGAAAGATAGATTAAGTAAATTATGAATAAAGATAAAATCGAAATTGCCATTATTAGAAGGAAAATTCCGAAAAACCATTCCCAAGTCACATTTTTCATGATATTAATATCGTATAAAATAACTAAAAACTTTGGTTTGTCTCATTATTTACGACTACAATATTATGGCACAAAACCTTCAGCAACAACTCGTTAATCTGTGCTGTCTTTGTCTTGCTCTTTAGCATATCGCTAAACTTTGCCTTCAACATAAAAAACGTGCTTTCCACATTACTTCTCTTGTGGTAATGCGCCATAAAATCCTCTCTATTTAGCATAAAGTAGTGATACATCTTCTTCCACGCAATACTACCCACTGAGGACTTGACGGCGTTTCTTTTGAAAGGTATGAAGGGAATCCCTCCAACCTCTCTTACTTTTGTTAGGTTATCACGTGAGCTATACGCCAAATCCGCAGATACTTCAGATATGTTGAACCCATTCTCTGAAGTCATCTTAACAAGTGGGATAAATTGCTGGCTATCGCTTGAGTATCCCTCGTTAACTTCTACTGCCGTTATGATATTGGTCTTAACGCCAGTCATTATGTGGCATTTAATCCAATTGTGCTTTTTGATTAGGTTATGCTTCATCTTGCAATATTCTGAAAACTTTGTAGTTCTAAATCCACTACTATCAATCGCAAAGTCCTTTTCTACTGCTTTCATAGGCAAAGCAGTAATTTGGATCAACTTACTAAGAATAGGTGTTAGTTCCTCTTTCTGCATAAAGTGTCCAACAGAAGCAAAACAGGGAGTATGCTCAACATATCCCTTTTCCTTTGCCGTCCTCAAATCACTCATAAATCGCCTTAGCGAGAACTGAGTATAAACCTTCAGAGCAGAGGCAAAAAGCAAGTCTTTATTAGCTATCTTAGGACGACCTTTGCAATTTGGCTGTTCTTCTGCCTCTTCGCACAGGTCATTAAGCATTTTCATAAAGCTGTCTTTCTCATTGATTTGACACTTATCATAGGTAGCCCAAGTTTGCTGATACGTCATACGTTTGCTCTGTGTGCCCTGTGGCGTTTCTATCTCTGCCTTAAGCATATACCTTACAGCGTAGGCGTGTTTGCAGGTGGTCTTGTGCAACTGACTATCGGCGCAATCACAAACAAACTCTTGATTTACAAGATACTTCTTTCGCCCATCTGTTTGTGAAGGCACAATCCAACCAAACTTGTCTTTCTGTATCTGCAAAGTCTTCGCAATTTCATATCCTTTTTCTTGTCTTCGTTCCATTTTATCCCTTTATTCATCATACGTATAGTATGTATTATGAATAAGCAGATATATAAAGGTATAGGTATAATACGTATAGTATGGGAAAGGCAAAGAAGATAGAGAAGGAAACGGCAATACCTAAGACAATAACGCTTATGCCAAAACACCAACGTTTTATCGAGGCAAAGAGCATTAATCTATCTCGTTTCGTTCAGAAAGCATTAGACGATGAGATAGAAGCGCAGGGTTGGAGAGAGGAATAATATGTGCAATAGTTGTGCTACTGGAAAAATGAAAGTTGGATGGCTATCTACACATTATGAAGAAGGTAAAATTTGCGAATGTAAATGTGCACCTAATCATATAATAAAAAAGATGGAAACTTATTACGCAACAGACTCTGAAAAATCTTCGAAAGAAGAAGTTTTAGTATGTCTTAGTTGTAAACACCACTTAAGGATATAATTTTACACAACAAGGCGATTAAATACACAAAATGAAGTTAATACACAAAGCTCTACGAATCGTTTCCATCGTAGAATCAGGGATATAAGGGATTTATATAATTTAACGGAACTACAAGATAGAAATTGCACTGTGACTCCATGGAATTAAACGAGGCCTCACTTATAGAGTCGGAGATAATGCTCAGAAAGTTGCGGCTTACAAACGAGGTGCTGGAGACCCGCCGCTCGATAGCGAGATGGCTTGCGCTCTCGCTTGGGATAATAAACCCGGGGGAGTCGAGGCTCAGCGCGGTCGCTGTGCTTGACGCCATGATAAACTTCCAGTTCGTGAAGGGGACCGACCCCGCATACGCGGACCTTGAAAAGTACATCAACGACAACTGGGAGGCCATGAACGAAAAGACTCTTAGATATCACCTTTTAAAATTGAAGAATATGGGACTGATAGAGAACAGCAAGGGCAAGTTCTACTTCAAGCCCCCGAGCTTCGGGGACCGCTTTGACGCGAACGCGTGGGCATCGAAGCTCTTCGAGGAGGAGCACAAGCAGATAGCGGTGAAGATCAGCGAGGCGATCAGGGAGCTAAAGAATAAGCAGCAGTGATTTTTATGAACAAGGAATGGATTTTCTGGGCAGTGCTTGTGGCGGTGATAGCGATAGGGGCGCTCTACTTCAAGTTCTACAGCACCCAGACGATCTCGATGTTCGTCTCGATAAATGGCAGCGCGGCGGCTGGCACCACTTACCCGTTCGAGAAGGTCATCCTTCCGGTAACAGTGCAGAACACCGGAAGCGGGGCGATAACCAACCTCGTCTTCGACGTTAAGAATAACGGCAACTCGAGCGTCGCATACCAGCTCAGCATACCTGCCGGTAAAAGCGTCACGCTCCAGTACAATTTTACTCCTTCGAAGGCTGGAACCTACAACATCTCGGTTGTTGCGGACCCTGCGCAGGTGTACAACATAGCCGACAGGCAGAACTCGATGAACGCTACAGCAGTGGTGATTGCAAACTCCTCTGCGGGCGCGGCTTACTCGCTCATACCTCGAGGAAACTTCTCCGATTACAGCCAAAACAACTACGGAAGGGGGGGATTCGTAGCGTCAAGCTTCCTCTTCGGGTCGTATGGCCTTGATGCGTTTGCGCCTGTCGGGAACAGGGACACGTTCGTGACATCGCTGCTCAACATCACCCAGCTTTACATAAGGAATGTCTCTGTGGCGTCAGCTTCCTACAGGAACGGGACCTCCTCGTACTCGGTTTGGATACAGGGGTACCTGAGCCCGAGCGTCATGGGCGTGGCGGCATCCGGAAGGGGATACAAGGTCTCAAACTACACGATAAATGGAACGGCGGTGACTGTCGCCAACATGACAAACACGACGACGCTCTGCAGCTGGTATCAGGGAGGCTGGATAAAGAGCGTGGTGTATAGCAGCGCAAGCGGCACATGCCTTGGAATATACAAGGGCTCGATAAGGACCCTAAACAAATCGCCAGCGTACGGGAACGCGACATATTTTGCGAAAGTGAACCCCCTAAACAGCACTCTGCTCGGAAATTTCAGCGGCAAGTTCAACGGAAAGATCTTCTACTCTACGCTTCTGCAGAACGGGGCGACTTTCGTCGCGCCGCAGATCTCAATAAACAGCTCCGAGGATTCCAGGTGCCTGGGTGTTATAAGCAGGCAGAATGGGACAAGCTTCTGCAGCGTCTTTGTTGTCCCGCTCAACGGCTTCATAACGGGGATTGCTCTGATAAGGACGACAGCTTACATAGGGAACTACAACCTCAGCGTCTACACCCTTGTGAACAACAGCCGCGTGTTCCAGTCAATACCTACCGCGTTCTCGATAATAAACAAGTTCAACATCAGCGGAACCTCTGCAAGCTTCAGCTCCGGATTTAGCAACACGTGCCAGTTCAACTTGAGCTTCCCGTGCAGCAACGCTAATTTCTACAACGGGACCCTTGTGCTTCGGGTAACAAACAAGCTAAACCAGAGCCTGCACCTCAACTCACTTAGCTGCTACTCAATGGGCAACCCGGTGCCAACAAAGCTAAACCAGAGCCTGCCGGCTCTTGGTTCTATGAACCTCTCAGCAAGCTGCTATAGCCTAGGGAAGCCGCTTGGTGGGATACCGCTTAACCTGCAGCTAAGCCTGCGCCTAAACTACACGGCCGCCAACGTCACCAAGACAGTTGCAGGGAATGCTACGATCAACATCTTCTCTTCTTGACAGTGGTTATTTTGAGCGAAGTATACGAGGCCTTCCTAGAGGAATTTAAGCAGTTCACAAACGTACAGGAGAGGGCGATCAGGGTCGTAGAATCTGGAGACAACTGCATCATCACGGCGGCGACAGGAAGCGGAAAGACCGAAGCGGCGCTGCTCCCTGTTCTCAGCAACATCGTGAAGGACAGCCGGAGGCAGGGGGTCAGCGCACTTTACGTCACCCCCCTGCGGGCGCTAAACAGGGATTTGCTAAAGAGGCTCCGCAAGCTCTGCTCCAAGTTCGGGGTGCGGGTGGAGGTCAGGCATGGGGACACGACCCAGTCCGAGAGGACAAAGCAGTCCAAGAATCCTCCCGACATACTGATAACCACGCCCGAGACGATACAGAGCATCTTCCTCACAGGGAACCTGAGAAACTCGATGCGAAACCTGAAGGCGGTGATAGTCGACGAGCTCCATGAGCTCTACTACAACAAGCGCGGGGCGCAGTTCTCTGTCGCGCTGGAGCGCCTAGTTGAGCTTGCTGGGGAATTCCAGAGGATAGGGATAAGCGCAACTGTCGGGGATATAGACACCGCAGCCTATTTTCTGTGCGCGCAGAGGCCGTGCAGCGTGGTCGACGCGCGCGGGAACAAGGAGTTCGTGATCAGCATTGTTATGCCCAGAAACCTTGAGAAGGAATATGCGGAGTTCTCCGAAAAATTCGGCCTTGACAAGCAGGCTCTGGCAAGAATAGAGTACATGGCAGATAGGATAAGGGGGTCTCAGGCGACACTGCTCTTTGCAAACACAAGGCAGGTGGTGGAGTCGCTTGGCAATAAGCTCATACACTTTGACGGGGTGGCGGATTTTGGGGGGATAGGGGTTCACCACGGATCGCTCGACAAGGAGGAGCGAATCGGCACGGAGAATGCGTTCAAGGAGGGCAAGATAAGGTCGATAATCGCGACAAGCTCGCTTGAGCTCGGCATCGACATAGGGAACATTGACCTTGTGATCCAGTACGGCTCGCCGAGGCAGGTGACAAGGCTTGTGCAGCGGGTGGGAAGGGCGGGCCACAGTGAGAAGAGGGCATCGCATGGGGACATAGTGGTCGCAAGCGTGATGGACGCGCTGGAATCCGCGGCGATAGTCTCCCTCAACAAAGTGGGGATGCTCGAGAAAAGGGAGATACAGGAGAATGCGCTTGACGTTCTTGTCAACCAGCTCAGCTCGGTCGCGCTTGAATACAAGAAACTCGACCCCGAATTCTTCTACAACATGATAAAGCGAAGCTCGTGCTACGCAAAACTTGAGAGGAAAAGCTTTGAGGAGGCGCTTGCTTTCGCAAGCGAGCAGCGGCTAATAAGAAACGGAAAAGAGATGACCACGGCGAGCAGGACAAGGCGCTATGTGATAGAGAAAATAAGCGTGATACCCGACTCGACGCGGTTTGTGGTGAAAAACATCTCCACAAACAAGATAATCTCGAGCCTTGACGAGAATTTTGTCTACAACAACATCGAGGAGGGAACGACATTTGTGACAAAGGGCCTGGTCTGGAGGGTTGTGAGCATCGATGAGAAGGTGATCTTTGTGGAGCCCAGCGTCGAGATTGATGCTGCGATACCGGACTGGGAGGGTGAGGACATCCCTGTATCGCATGCTGTTGCAAGCACCGCGTTTAGCTTCTTTGGAAAGCATCGCCTGGAAGATTTAAAGTCGCTCCTGAGCCCCGGCGCCTACTCGGCGGTCCTGGCAACCATCGAGGAACAGGAGAAGCACTTCCCAATAGACGAGGATGCGATCCACATCGAGGAAACGGACGAGAGGGCGATAATATACGTGCCGCTCGGAAAGCTTGCAAACGATTTCTTCGGAAAGATAATAAGCGCGCTCGTCTCTGCAAGCGTCGGGAGGAAGGTTCTGACAAAGTCCACGCCGTACGCAATCATCTTGGAGTATGAGGGCGCAGGGAAGCCCGCAGACATGAAGAAGGTACTAGAGGCATTCAAGCAGTACAAGCTTGAGAACCTGCTGCAGAGCAGCGAGTTCGTCTCCAGCTTCGACCTGTTCCGCTACAAGTTTGTGCAGAACGCAAAGCTCTTCGGGGTGATTGAGCGCAAGGCTACGATAACGCGCAGCACGGCGCTGAAGCTGATCGGCTTCTACAGGGATTCGCAGATATTCGAGGAGACAGTGCGGGACCTCGTGAGGAACTACTTCGACATTGAGAGTGTCAGGGAGCTGCAGAGGAAGCTGATCGACAAGCAGACAAAGGTGTTTGTCTACAAGAGCTTTGGGTCGGCGATTGCAAATGAGGTACTGCGCTCTGCGTATTTCTACAGGGAGCTGATGAACCCGCTTGCGCCGAGCAGCGAGGAGATAGACCAGTTTGCGCAGGGGCTGATGAGCAAGAGCGCGGAGCTCATCTGCACCTACTGCGGCTTTAGGTTCAAGCGAAAGCTCTCCGAGATAAAGGAGCATGAGAGGATAAGGTGCGTCTCGTGCAGGAGCCCGATGGTTGCGGTGTACGAGGAGGGATACGAACAGGGGATAGAGAGGCGAAAGAACAGCGAACGCTTTATGAAGAAGAGCGAGGTTGCGCTCTACGCGGAGGCGATAGCCAACGCAAGCCTTGTCGAGGCGTACGGGCTTCGCGCCCTGATTGCACTTGCGACCTACGGGGTGGGAAACAAGACGGCGGCCAGGATACTCAAATGGCTCAGGAAGGACACGAAGCTTTTCCTGATAGACCTGATAAACGCGCAGAAGCAGTTCATAAAGAACAAGAAGTACTGGGCGGACAGATAGGCGGCCTTTCGGGGATGAAATTAGTAGACAAAGTTTTTATATCGGCCAAGAGCTATCCCTTAGATGTTATGGCCATGGAGACTGTTTCGCACAAGCACAGAGTTCTTGTAGCAAAGCTCGGGCTTGACGGCCACGACCGGGGAGCGCTGGTGCTCTGCAAGGCGTTTAGGGACGCGGGGATGGAGGTCATCTATTCCGGATTGTTTGCGACTCCGAAGCGGATTGCGCAGATAGCCGAGGATGAGGATGTGGACATTGTGGCCCTGAGCCTGCTAAACAATGCACACATGACACTGTTTCCGAAAGTTGTTAATGAGCTTAGGGAAAAGAAGATTGATGGGATCTTGGTTCTTGGAGGGGGAACAATCCCGGAGGAGGACAAACCGAAACTAGAGAAAGCGGGGGTGAAGGGTAACTTCGGCTCGGGCACACCCATTCCAGAGATACTACGATTTATTGAGAAGGAGATTGCTCTGGTGAAGAGGGAGTAGGCTGAGAAGGGGGAGCCTCGGAGGGCTCGCTTATCACCCTTGCGTCCACGACCTTGGCGCCTGGCTCGAGCTTCATGAGCCTCACTCCTGAGGCAGATCTTCCTGTTATCCTAATCTCGTCAACCTCGAACTTTATCGTGACTCCCTTTGAGCTTATCATTATCACCTGGGACTTTCCGTGCACAAACATTGCCTTCGCCACGGCCCCGGTCTTCTGGTTTGTCTTTATGTTGATTATTCCGCTTCCGCTCCTGTTCTGGTCCCTATACTTGCCGATCTCGGTGAGCTTGCCGTATCCGTTTTCGGTTACGCTCAGCAAAAATCCTGTCTCCTCCACTGGGATTATGTTTTCTGAGACGTCGCCGGGGCCGAGCTTTATTCCCCTAACCCCCATTGCGGCCCTTCCGAGGAACCTGATGCTGGCCTCCTCGAACTTTATCGCCTTGCCGAGCTTTGTGGTTATCGCCATGTACTTTTCCTTCGTGTAGATCTGGACGTCAGCAATGGTGTCGCTCTGGTTTAGGCTTATCGCCCTCACCCCGGTGACCCTTGGGTGGGCAAAGAGCTTTGCCATCGTCTTCTTTATCAGCCCCTTTGCGGTGAGGAAGACAATCCTTGAATTCTCAAAGTCCTTTATGCTAAGTATCGTAACTATCTTCTCGTCCTTTAGGTTGAGCAGATTGACTATGGCCTTTCCTTCTGCGTATCTGCTTGCCTCAGGAACTCTATACGCCTTGAGCCAATATACACGCCCCTTATCGGATATGCACAGCAGGTAGTCCTTGGTCTTGCATGAGACTATCTGCTTGACAAAGTCCCCCTCCTTTAGGTTAATTGCAATAACTCCCCTGCCTCCCCTTGCCTGCTCCTTGTATGTGGCGAGCGGCATCCTCTTCACGTAGCCGGTGTTTGTGAATATCACGGAGACCCTTTCGTCAGATATTAGGTCCTCGTCCTTTATCTCAAGTCCCTCGTCATGCTGGAGCAGCTTTGTCCTTCTCGGCCTCCCGTACTTCTCCTTTATCTCGGCGGTCTCGGCCCTTATTATCTCGTCGACCTTCTTCGGATCGGCGAGGATCTCGTTGTAGTATTTTATCTTTCCCTCGAGTTCCACTTTCTCGTCGGAGAGCGAGGTGGACTCCAACGCCGTAAGCTTGCTGAGCCTCATCTCCAGGATCGCATTTGCCTGCTTCTCGGAAAGCGAGTAGTTCTTCATGATGAGGTGCCTTGCCGCTGAGAGCTCCTTGCTCTGCTTTATGTCCTTTACTATCTGGTCTATGTTGCTTATCGCAATCACAAGGCCCTCGACAATGTGGTGCCTCTCTGTCGCGACGTTCAGCTCGAAGGCACTCCTCTTTCGGACCATCTCCCTTCTGTGTTCGATGAATGTTGTGAGCAGCTGCAGCACGTTGAAGTTCTTTAGCCTCTTGCCGACTATCGCGAGGCTTATTATCGGGAATGTGGTCTCCATCTGGGTGTGTTTGTAGAGCGAGTTCAGCACCACCTCTGGCTGAACGTCCTCCCTAAGCTCGATTACGACCCTTATGTCCTTGTCGCTCTCGTCGCGCAGGTCAGTTATGCCCACTATCTTCTTCTCCTTGACCAGGGAGGCGATGTTTTGGATGAGCGCCGACTTGTTTACGCTGTATGGAAGCTCGTGGATTATGATCTGGTTCTCCTTGTTGTCAATCTCCACCTTTGCCTTTATAGTGACCTGCCCCTTTCCGTATCTGTATCCGTTGTATGAGTTCTCGGACATGAGTGCGATTCCTCCGGTCGGGAAATCTGGACCCTTGATTATGCCGAGGATGTCCTGCGGCGTTGCCTGCTCGTGGCCCAGCACATACTCGACCGCATCGCATACCTCGATCAAGTTGTGCGGAGGGATGCTGGTCGACACGCCGACCGCAATTCCGTAGGTTCCGTTGACCAGAAGGTTCGGGACCTTTGCGGGAAGCACGTCGGGCTCCTGCTCGGTGTTGTCGAAGTTCGGAATCATCGGGACCGTTCCCTTCTCAAGGTCCGCGATCATCTCCTCGGCCAGCTTTGTGAGGCGCACCTCGGTGTATCTCATTGCTGCTGGAGGGTCTCCGTCGACCGAACCGAAGTTACCCTGGCCCTCGACAAACGTGTGGTTTAGCGAGAAATCCTGGGCCATCCTCACAAGGGATTCGTAGACGGCAGAGTCTCCGTGAGGGTGGAACTTACCGATCACCTCTCCGACAATCCTTGCACTCTTCTTTGTGGGCTGGTTGTGCACGTTGTTGATGTTGTACATTGCGTACAGTATCCTTCTCTGCACCGGCTTGAGGCCGTCCCTGGCGTCAGGTATCGCTCGCCCTATGATTACGCTCATCGCGTAGTCAATGTAGCTTGACTGCAACTCGTCTTCCAGTTGGCGTGATTCTATTCTGCCCATTTAATCATCTAGATGTCCAGGAACTTTACCTCTCCGGAGTGCTCCTCGAGGAACTTCTTTCTCTTTGCAACGTCCACTCCCATGAGTATCGTGAAGAGCTCGTTTGCCTTTGCCGCATCATCCACCTTTATCTGCTTGAGGACCCTGTTCTCAGGGTCCATCGTTGTCTCCCAGAGCTGCTCGGGGTTCATCTCTCCAAGACCCTTGTACCTCTGCACCGCTGCCTTGCCCTCGTATCCCCTGAGTTTTGTTTCAAGCTCCTCGTCGCTGTAGCAATATGCCGACTCCCTGCCTTTTGTGATCTTGTAGAGAGGCGGCTGGGCGATATAGACATATCCGTTGTCTATTACCGGCTTTAGGTACCTGTAGAGGAATGTGAGTATGAGCGTCCTGATGTGGCTTCCGTCAACGTCCGCGTCGCTCATCAGTATGATCTTCTTGTACCTTATCTTGTCGATGTTTAGCGTCTCCTTTATTCCCGTGCCGAATGCCGCGACCATGGTGTGGATTTCCGCATTGTCGAATATCCTCTCCACGCTCGCCTTCTCCACGTTGAGAATCTTTCCCTTAAGGGGAAGTATCGCCTGGAACTGCTTGTCTCTGCCCTGCTTGCTGGATCCCCCTGCGCTCTCACCCTCTACGATGAAAATCTCCGCCTTTGCAGGGTCGCCCTCTATGCAGTCCGCAAGCTTTCCTGGAAGAGCCGAGCTCTCGAAGATGCTCCTCTTTCGGACCATCTCTCTTGCCTTCTTTGCGCTCTCCCTTGCGGCAGCGGCGTTTATCACCTTTTCGGCGATGGTCTTCGCCTCTGAAGGATGCTCTTCTAGGTACCTTGAGAGCTGGGCGTAGACGACGTTCTCCACGATTCCCTTTATCTGCATGCTCCCCAGCTTCTCCTTTGTCTGCCCCTCGAACTCGGGGTTCGCCATGAGCACGTTGATGACCACAGTGAGCCCCTCCCGCACGTCGTCTCCTATTATCTTCACATCGCGCTTCTCTGCGATGCGGGACTTGGTCATGTAGTTTATTATCGCCCTTGAAAATGCAGACCTGAACCCGATCACGTGGGTTCCTCCCTCCATCGTCCTGATGTTGTTCACGAAGGCCTCGATTTTCTCGTCGTAGCCCTTGTCGTACTGTATGGCGATCTCAATTGTGTTTAGCTCGACCTGCTTCTTGAAATGGATTATGGGTGTTATCGCGTCGGTTCCCTTGTTTAGGTACGCGATGAAATCTGGAAGGCCGTTTTGCGAGAAGTACTCCTGCTCGTCCTTTGGGCTCACCCTTTCGTCCACGAATATTATCCTCACCCCGGGGTTGAGGAAAGTCGTGTACCTTAGCCTATGCTTTAGTATTTCAGCGTCAAAATTCGGAGTGACGAAAATCTCTGGGTCCGGCTTGAACTTTATCGTTGTTCCGCGCCCTGTGGTCTCCCCTACCTGCTCAAGTGAGGATGTGGGGATCCCCTTGCTGAAACTCATCTTGTACTCCTTGCCGTTTTTCTTTACGGTAATCTCCGTGAATTCGGAAAGCGAGTTTATTACCGTGAGTCCGACGCCGTGCAGCCCTCCCGCAGTCTTGTAAACGTCGTTGTTGAACTTTCCTCCCGAGTGAAGCGAGGTCATTATCACTTCAAGCGCAGGCTTGTTGTACTTCGGCATTATGTCAATTGGTATCCCCCTGCCATCGTCGGAGAGCTCTGCGACATCACCGGTCCCGTTTGTAGAAAGAGTGATCTTGATCGTCTTGCAGTAGCCCGCCATGGCCTCGTCGACCGCGTTGTCGAGCGCCTCGTAGAGAAGATGGAGCACTCCGCCAGGGCCTGTTGACCCGATGTACATTGCGGGCCTTTTTCTTATTCCAAGAGGCCCTTCAAGTACCGTGATTTTCGATGCGTTATACTCATCTTCCACTCCTACCATGAAAATCAAACCGGTTCCCTCAAATTTCATTACATTTCAATCCTTATAAACCTTTTGCGGGGGGTTTGTCGTCGAAAAACGGAGTTGGAAACAGGGCGCTAAAATCAGCTCAATATAAGAAGTTTTAGAACTTAGTTATAGTGTGAGTCAATGGCAAAGAAGGTGCTCATAATAGGCGCTGCGGGAAGGGATTTCCACAACTTCAACATGCTCTTCAAAGGAAGAAAGGAGTACAGGGTTGTCGCATTCACTGCTGCGCAGATACCTTTCATCGAAAATAGAAACTATCCGAAAGCGCTTGCTGGCAAGGAATATGGAGAGGGGATCCCCATATACAGCGAGGCGCTTCTAACAAAACTTATCGTCCAGCACAAGATAGACCTTTGCGTGATGTCGTATAGCGATTTGCAGAATCAGGAAGTGATGAACAAGGCAAGCGTAGTCAATGCCGCAGGAGCTGACTTCTGGCTCGTCGCACCCGCACACACAATGCTCAGGTCGAAAAAACCGGTGATTGCCGTTTGCGCCGTTAGGACTGGAAGCGGAAAGAGCCAGGTGTCAAGACACATTGCAAGGATAATCAAAAAGCTTGGCAAGGTGCCGGTTGCTATAAGGCATCCAATGCCTTACGGGGACCTGAGGAGGCAGGCTGTCGAGAGATTTGCAACGCTAAAGGACCTTGAAAAATACAAGACGACAATTGAGGAGAGGGAGGATTACGAACCCCACATAAGAAACGATACTGTGGTTTATTCGGGAGTGGACTACGAAAAAATACTCAGGGCTGCCGAGAAGGAAGCGGACATAATCATATGGGACGGAGGGAACAATGATGCGCCGTTCATCAAGCCCGACCTCTTTATCACGGTGGCAGACCCGCTCAGGGTTGGGGACGAGCTCTCGTATTATCCGGGCCAGACTGTGGCCAGAATGGCGGATCTGCTGATTATCAACAAGGCGAACTCTGCGACGGAGCTGGAGATAGAGGACCTAAGGCAGGATCTGGAGCTGATAAACAAGAAAGCAAGGATTGTGCTTGCGAACTCTGTGATAAGCGTTGCGCATCCCGAAAGCATACGCGGAAAGAGGGTGCTTGTGATAGAGGATGGGCCTACGGTGACCCATGGAGGGATGAAATTCGGCGCCGGAACTGTTGCGGCAAAGAAGTTCGGGGCGCGGGAGATAATCAGCCCCAAGAAGTACGCTGTTGGGAACATAGCCGCGCTCTACGAGAAGTACAAGCATCTTGACAAGATCCTGCCGGCGGTGGGATACAGCAAACGTGAGATTCGTGAGCTTCAAGAGACGATAAATAGCGCCAAATGCGACATCGTGGTCTCAGGCACCCCGACTGACCTTGGCAGGATACTGAAGATCAACAAGCCGCTCATTAACGTGAAATATGAGCTGGAAGAGAGGAACCCGCATTTGAGGGATACTATTATTAATTTTGCACGAGAAAGGAAATAACGCTTTTTCTGGGTTCGTAACTCAGCTTGGTCAGAGTGGCTGGCTCTTAACCAGCAAGCCGGGGGTTCAAATCCCCCCGAGCCCATTTTTTATTGAAACAAACCCTGAGGACACTATAAATAATCTAAAAAGAAAACAAATTTATGGCAAAAGAAGATCTTGCAGAGTTCAGTATTCCCGTAAAATTTTACGGCCAGCGCCTTAGCGATGCAGAGAAAGAAGGCGTTTGCGCGAATCTTAGCAAAGGTGAAAAATCGGTGCTCAAGCTATTTTGGATAAGCCAAGGATTTGTGGACGTAAAGGATATTAGAAGACATGTGAAACCAGCGCTCTCGAAAGAGCTAGATCTAATTTTAGAGAGTCTTGAAAAAAAGAAGTTGATCTATTTGGCAAATGATCTAAACCATCCAGGGAACACTTATGCGATGGTGATGCCACAGGGGTTTCAGGTTATGGGAATCCTATTCTCAAAGAGAGACTAATCTTATACGGCACACATTACAAAACCACAAACATTCCTGCGTATTCTGCGAAAAATGTGGTTGTTTAAATATGACTGAAGCGTTAATCTAGTATGGATAAGATGGCTTCATTCAAGGAAAATGAAGGACTAAACCTCGCAGTTAGGAGAGCATACTTTGATCACAAGTTCAGAAGCGAAAAGAGTTTTGGGCTTGGAAGCGGCGTAGGTGTCGTGATAAGGTCAACATTTGAGAGCATGAAAGGCAGATTTAGATAAGATATAAATATGATTGATGCGTAATATTAGAGAAATACTATTTCTCTACCGGTGATTTTCATGAAAAACAACAAAAAAGCGACCAAAAAAGCTGCTTACAAGAATGCTTCAGCGAAGAAATCTGCCGCAAGGCATGTTTCCTCAAAGAAGGTCATTAGAAAGGCTGCAAAGGCGCAGAGAAAACAGTCGAAGTCGATGAAGAAGGTAAAGTCCCTGCCGAAGAGGGTCGCAAAGATGCAGACGAAGGCGGTGGCTGCACCGAAGGAGAGGAGGGCGAAGGAGGTCATTGACTTTAGGGCGGCGAACTTTGCGGACGAGGCGCTGATCAAGACGGTGATCGGAGAGCCCCACTTCACAAACCACGTTTCAAGGAGCGTCGGCAAGAGGGCAGGCGAGATAATCCAGCTGCTTGCAACGCCTCAGACTGATGATGCGATAGCGGAGAAGCTCGACATCAAGATAAACGAGGTGCGAAGGATGCTAAACACCCTAAACACCTACGGGGTCGCGCGCTACAACGTCAACAAGGACAGCAAGGGCTGGCTCACATTCAAGTGGTACATAGACGCAGGTAAGATAACCGAGATGAAGGACGACCTTGTCATGAAGAACGGCGAGGGCGCATACAAGCTCCCTGAGGGGTGCAACGACTTCTTCATCTGCGGCAAGTGCTACAGCGAGGAGAAGACGATCTTCCCGTTCGAGAGCGCATTTGAGATGGGCTTCAAGCATGAGTGCGGAGGCGCAATGAAGCAGGTCAACAAGATGGAGGTAGAGCAGCTAGTGATGCAGGAGGGAAAGATCCTGTAGGTTGGTTTATGGATTTGGCTACTAACAGCATAGTTTCCGTAAAGATACCGACCGATTTGAAAGTCGAGGTCTTTTCAGTACTGCGCAAAGATACCAAGTCAGGAGCAAAGTTCTTCCAGCCAATCAAAACTATATTCCCAGATAAGGACGAATTATTCTAACTGCGAAGGTAAGGAAGATATTATAAGCTATTTACGTCAATACTATTTCATAGCGAGGTAGGGTAGCCTGGAGTGCCCGCCGGGCTCATAACCCGGAGATCGATGGTCCAAATCCATCCCTCGCTATTATTTTCAAAACCGCTAGCTTCGCTCTCGCCAATGTAGGGGAGAGGGGGGCACAGTTCCACTAATGGTGTTGGTTATATATAATATACAAATAATAAATCATCATTAGTTCCATTGTTTTGAATTTTGCTTTTTCAAATATTAGTGGAACTCTGCACTGGCAGTATGAAAGTGATTTAAGTTTGTTTTGGTGTATTTGTGGAAATCTCTGTAGATCAGCTTTTCAACATGATCCAGGCGGAAAAGAAAACAGGGGAGGTAATTCCCCTTCCTAGGGACTTCTACAGAAACGCGATCCAAAAGCTCAGCAAGCTTGAGCAGATCCAGGAGGACCAGCAGCACTCTGGGAACTTCAAGAAACTGCTTTCGCAGGTGAGGGAGAGGCGGGTACAGAAGCTATTAATATATTTGGCGTACAATAAACAATTACCTAGTCTGGTTCCTGAAGAGGAGGAAGAACTCTACAGAGGCATCAAGGCGCTCCTCGACAAAAAGGAGGCAGGTGTGACAAAGGTCCGCAAGATAAGGATAATCGCGGAGACACCGGAGCTTGTGATGCCAAACGGCGGCAAGAGCGGCCCGTACAAGGAGCACCAGGTAATAGAGACGACGGACAACTACGAGGCGGAATTCCTACTCAACAACAAGCTTGGCGAGCAAATCTAAAGTGATGAAATGAAGATAACAAAAGAACTTATGGCATACTGCCCCTACTGCAACAAGCACACGGAGCACACGGTTACGAAGATACAAGCTTCAAAGCCGGCAAACCCAAGCAGGGGAATGAGCGTGAGCAACAGGAGGCACAACCGAAAGATCAGGGGATTCGTAGGAAAGGTCAAGGCCAAGACCCCGGTTAAGAAGCTTGGAAAGAAGCAGAAGGCGATTTTGCAGTGCAAGGAGTGCAAGAAGTCGATAGAGCGGGTCTTCGGAAACAAGACCAAGAAGAAGCTTGAGATCAAGCGCTGAATTACATGATAATACCAAAGCCAATGCCTGAAGTTGGCGAACTTGTTCTGATAAGGGTAAAGAAGGTGATGCCCTTCGGCGCATACTGCGAGCTCACCGAGTATAGTAACCACGACGCGTACATCCCGATAAAGGAGGTCGCATCGGGGTGGATCAAGAACATCCACGAGTTCGTAAAGGAGGGCCACAGGGGCGTCGGGAAGATAGTCTACATAGACAAGGAGAAGAAGGCAATCGATATCTCGCTAAAGAAGGTCACAAAGAAGGAGGAGAAGGACAAGGTCAACGACGCAAACCTGGAGAAGAGGGCCGAGAACCTCTTCACGCAGGCGGTCGCGGCTGCAGGGCTCAAGGAGAAGACCCAGGAACTCCTATCCGAAATCACAAAGAAGTACCAGACCTACACGGAGATAATCAACACGTTTGTCGACGGCAAGGATGCGTTTGAGGGGATGAAGGTAAACCCAAAGTTCACCCTTGCGATCAAGGAGATAGTCGCAAAGAACATCAAGCCGAAGATCTACCAGGTGGCGTACATCGCCGAGGTCACGGTCTACGACACAAAGAACGGGATCTCACTGATAAAGAAGGCGTTCAAGGAGGTCGAGAAGCTCGGAGTATCAATCAACTATCTTGGCGCGCCAAGATATAAACTTCTCTCGGAGGATTCAAGCTATCCGAAGGCAGAGGAGAGGATAAAGAACGCGAATACGATACTCGAGAAGATCCTCGTGGACAGCACAATCAACCTCAAGAAGGACAAGGTATAGTCTCATGCACAACACCAAGATCTACTGCAACAAGTCGGTGAAGCCGAGGAACCCGATACTTCTAGTCGGACTTCCGGGGATCGGAAACGTCGGAAGCCTCGTGGGCGAGCACGTTAAGAACGAGCTCAAGGCAAACAAGTTCGCAACGCTATATTCCCCACATTTCCCCCACCAGGTGCTGATGCTAAAGTCAGGAGGCATAAGGCTGGTGAGCAACAGGTTCTACCACTGGAAGAACCCTTCCAAGGACAAGAAGGCAAGAGACCTCATCATCCTTGTCGGCGATTTCCAGGCGCTCTCCTCAGAAGGCCAGTACGAGATAAACGAGAAGATAGTCGAGTTCTACAAGAAGATGGGGGGCAAGATGATCTATACCGTCGGCGGCTACAACACGAGCAACCAGTACATAAAGGAGCCGAGGGTTTTTGCCGTCACAACGGACAAGGCAACAATCCCTGCGCTAAAGAGCAAGGGGGTGATATTCGGCCAGGCATCCGGAATGATCTGGGGATCTGCAGGATTGCTGCTCGCTTTTGCAAAGAAGCACAAGCTGACCGGAACCTGCATCATGGGCGAAACAGGCATGCTTGAGGTCGACGCGCACGCCGCAAAGGCGGTTTTGGACATCCTCGTCAAGGAGCTGGGCCTAAAGATCGACCTAGACAACATGGAGAAGATAAGCCAGGAGACCCAGAAGATGATGAAGGCGATGGAGGAGGCAATGCAAAAGGAGAGCCAGGGGAACAAGGAGAACTTCACATACATCAGATAATTCCTATTTCATGCGAGTGTAGTCTAGCCTGGTAGGACATGGCCTTCCCAAGGCTATAACCCGGGTTCAAATCCCGGCACTCGCACCACCTTTATAAAACAAAACTCAAACTTAGGTATAAAAACAAGGCAAGAAAAGGTATTTCCTATAAATTAATCGTAAGAATAACCATTCGTGACGGCACCGTCAAAGAACTACAAACCGATATCACAATTTAATTGGCTTGTATTACAAAATCACAAACATCCTTGTTTTAAACGCCCGATAAATCACTCTTTTAAAGCGGGAAAACCGAATAATATTGTGAATCAATGGAATACTCTAAAATCACACTTGGTAGAAGCTCGTTGCCTAGGATAGTTGAGAAAACGCTCACAATATACAACGAAAAGGCGAAAACCCCATCCGATATGGTTGATGGCCTAAAGGTCAAGTCTTTGCTCAGAGTCCAGGATGGGCAGGTAGTATTTGTCTCAAAAGCGACAAACCAGTATGAAAAATGCAGAGAGAACGAACTTCACCTAGCAGTTATCGGCGCAGAGCAGGAGATTTTAAAGGAGGAGCTGATAGAAATTGCGAGGCAAACCGACCTTCTCGCCAACACAAAACAGGAAATGACCAACACGTTCACAAATTACGCTAAGATATTCAACTTCTCGTAAAAACAGAAAGGAAATCAAATTATCAAAAGCAGCAGAAGGCTCGCAGCCCAGCCTGCAACAGAGCAGAGGAAGTTTGTCGTGAACTTGTTTCCTATTCCCTGCTCCTCCCAGTAGCCCACGATGGAATCCACAAGGTTCCCGATCAGGCCAGCGATTATCACAACCACTAGCAGAACCCCGTAGTTTGATATATTGACCATGGTGACCCCTATCAGAAGGGATCCCAGAAGTCCGGCGCCAATTCCGAACGCCGTTATCCCTCCCGATGTCCCCTGCCTGACCTTCTTTAGGGTCATGAGCATTATCGGCTTTGCGCCGAGAACGCCTATCTCGCTTGAGAACTTGTCAGCGGTAATCGCTGCAACGCTCGCCACATAGGAGACGATTATGAAGCTATTTGGCATTATCGAGCCGTTTGAGTTGAAGTAGTAGAGCACTGTGATCAGCAGCGGGACGATGCCGTTTGCCACAACGTTGTTCCAGCTCCTGTACCTTTGGTAGACCCCGATCATCTTCTTCCTACGCCTGCCGATCCAGGTCACGATCCCGGAGAGCACAAGGAACCAGAGCATCACCAAAAGAAAGAATGGCCCCATGCTCCCCCCGAAGAACAAAATACCGATTCCTAAGACGACAGCGGCGAGTATCCCGTACCTATCCAAAGTCAAAAAGTTGATCATGTTATCCTTCCATTTTTATGAAATATTCCACTAAAAACATACGTTTTTAAATCTTAAATCCGCCAATATACTTACGGGTTCTCTACTGTAGGAAGGGTTAAACTGGTCGCCTTGCCAGTCCGTGCAAACGGATTGGCCTCTTCCTAATCTTACACCTTCTACTGTCATCTCCGATCCTAAATTTTCACTATCATCATTTATCTCTACTTATATATTCTTTACGCTCGGAAATGGGCCGTTTTTCGAAGGGTTAATATTCCTATTTCACCCTATATTACATACATCATTTTCTATAGTGGCTGCAATGGCAAAGGAGAAAGGGGTAAAAAGCATCGAGGATCTTCCAGGAATCGGTCCTACCTCAGCCCAAAAGCTAATCACCGCAGGCTACGACACGCTAGACAAGGTCGCGGCAGCCCTGGCAGGCGAGCTCTCAGACACCACCGGCATCTCGGTCGAGGTCGCAAAGAAGGCGATCGAGGGGGCAAAGCAGGCAACGACCCTCGAGTTCCAGACCGGAACCGAGGCGTACGAGACCACAAAGGCGCTGGGTAAGATAAGCACCGGCTCAAAGAGCTTTGACGACCTGATCGGCGGAGGAGTGGAGGTCAAGGCGATAACGGAGGCTTACGGGAGGTTTGCCTCCGGAAAGTCCCAGATAGGCTTCACACTGACCGTCAATGCCCAGCTCCCTATCTCCAAAGGGGGGCTTGACGGTGCGGTTCTATTCATCGACACGGAAGGGACCTTCAGCCCGGAGAGGATCGAGAGCATAGCCAAGGCGGCCGACCTTGACCCAAAGAAGGTCCTCGAGAACATCTTTTTGGTGAGGGCCCAGACAACCGAGCAGCAGATCCTCACCGCCGAGCGCGCAGACAAGCTGATCAAGGAAAAGAACATCAAGCTGATAGTGGTTGATTCCCTGACGTCCCTGTTCAGGGCGGAGTTCCTCGGCAGGGGGACGCTAAACGAGAGGCAGCAAAAGCTCAATGCGCACATCCACAAGCTCCAGATGCTGGCCGACACGCACAACATAGCGGTCTATATCACAAACCAGGTCATGGACAACCCGGGAATCCTATTCGGCGACCCGACGACCCCGATCGGGGGAAACATCCTCGCTCACGCCGCAAAGACGAGGCTGTACATGAGGAAGGGAAAGGAGGACAAGAGGATCGTAAGGCTGGTCGACTCCCCGAGCATGCCTGAGGGCGAGGCAGTCATAAAGATAACCACGGATGGAATAAGGGACTAGTGTTTCAATGCTCTTTCTAATCGGAATGGGACTAAGCCACAGGGAGATCCCAAGCAACGCACTCGGGGCGATAGCCGATGCGGATGAGGTACTGGTTGATCAGTACACAAACTTCATCACCGACGAGGACCTGGCATCAATCGGCGAGGATTTGGGGGTGAGCCTGATCTTGCTAAGCCGCTCGGACCTTGAGGAGAACGCAAAGTTGATGGTCGAGCGGGCAAGGACAAGGAAGATCGCAATCCTTGTCTCCGGAGATCCGCTGATTGCGACAACCCACCACACAATACTCGATCTGGCGCACAAAATGAAGGTTGAGTATAGGGTTTATCACGCAGCGTCAATCTTCTCTGCGGGAATCGGGGAGAGCGGACTTGACATCTACAAGTTCGGTCCAACAACGACGCTTGCCTTCTGGAGCGACAACTACAAGCCCCTCTCCCACATAGATGTGATAAAGAAAAATCTGGAGGCAGGCGAGCACACGATGTGCCTGCTCGACTACCACTACGCAGAGAAGAGGAGGATGCGCCTTGCAGAGGCTCTCTCGCTGCTGCACGGCGCCGACAGGCAGAGAGACTACAACATCCTAAAGCACGAGACAAAGATACTCGTCCTAGGCGACATCGGAAAGGAGACCCAGAAGATCGCATACCTTGGGATCGCAAAGATTGGGAAGGAGGAACTGAGGATGTTTGAGGGGAAGGTCCTAACCATAATAATCCCTGCGAAGCTCAACTTTGCGGAGGAGGAGGCTCTGCTTAAGTTTTCCTAACTCCCCCCTTCCAGTACCTGAGTGTGTAGGCAAGAGAGGAGAACCCGAAGAGCTGCACGAACCAGATGTTAACAAGCCTGGAGAATATCGTAATCACGGAGGCAAGGCCTAGCGTTATTCCGAATCCCCCGAAGAACGCCACAAGGAAGCCGAGCAGCGTCGCGTCAGTCACGCCTATGTTTCCCGGAAGGCCGGTCACCATCCCAAGCATCGTGGAGATCGAGGAGATGAATATTATCGTGGGCAAATAAGCATACCCCACGTTTATCCCGAAGGCGAGCATCACAAAGTAGAGGCTAAGCCCGCTTAGGATCATCGCCGGGATCGTGTAGGCCATAGAGTAGAGGTAAACCCTCTTGCCAAGCAGCTTGTTGTGTATGAAATACTTGTCCCCGACCTCAAAGAGCTTCTTGAAAATTGCGTATTTCCTCAGCCTTGTGCTAAATATCGAGTACGCCGCCTTGTTGTAGAGGAAGATGAACGGTATGAGCAAGAGCAGGCTCGCGACAATAGAGACAAGCACGTACTGCTTTACCAAAAGCGCCGAGGCGACAGCGACAATCGAAAAGCCGGCGAAATCGGTGAAGATGTCCGCCACGACCGCAGGGAAGGTCTTGCTGAACTTCACGTTGGTGAGCCTGTTTATCGTATAGGACACAATCGCCCTCCCCCATCTTCCAGGGGTTATGTCCATCGAGTACATCGAGAGGTATATCATGAAGTTCTTGCTGCGCTCTATCTTAACGCCCAGCCTGTTTGTGTACATCTCCCACTTCGGGAACCGCACCGCGTATCCCGCAAACACCACCACCACGGCTATTAGATAGTAGAAGAGGTTTATCGACTCGACGCTTTTGACAAATGTGTCCACCCCCTCGTTTAGTATCGCAAATGCCGCGATCGCGATGAAGACGACAAAGCTTAGCAGCATGATGAGTATGAGTATCTTCTCGTATCCGCGTATGCGCTCTCTGTAGTCGGAGCTCCTCTTTATGTCCCCAAGCCCGAATCCTACCCCGCGAGATTTTTTTGCCATCCTACTCACTTCTCGAAATTTATTATCCTCCTGTTTGCAGCCTCCTCGTTTGCGCACAGAAGCACCACCTTGCTGTGCTCGTGGTAATCCGCCACCAGGTATCCGGAGCGCTGCGCAATCTGCTGCGCAAACTCAATCACCTCCTCCTTCTTTGGCATGTGGTTATAGGTGAGGTGCCTGTCCTCCCCCCTTGCCCCACCCACAAACACAAAACCCTTGACTTCGACATAGTCCGGCCTGCCCTTTGCGACAAGATCCGCGTAGCCCTGGGCATCAGTCATGTTTATCCCGCGGACCAGCGTGAGCCTAAAGACCCTGCGCGTTTGCAGCGTTGAGAAGACCTTGAGGAACTCCTGGAAATTCTGCCAGGCATTGAGCGTCTTCGCCCTGGCGAGCTGCTCGTAGACCGCAGGGTTCGGGGCCTGTATGGAGACGTAGAGCTGAGTTGGCATCACGCTCAGCCTCTTTAGCGCCTGCACCATCGTCCCGTTGGTCACAAGGAAGGTGCTGATCTTCCTTCTGTGGAATGCGTCAAGAAGCTTGCTCATCAGCGGATAAAACATCGGCTCGCCAGTGAGGCTGAGCGCGACATGCGCCGGGTCGTTTGCCTCCCTCCATCGCTTCAAATCCGTCTTCAGATTCTCCTTGTATCCTGAGACCAGCTTCCTCTGCTCGTCTATTAGCCCCTCCACAATCGAGTCAGGGTCGTCCCAGTTTCCAAGTGCGTTGAGCTCATTCCAGTTTATACCTATCTCCTCAGGGATTATCCTCCAGCAGAAGCTGCAGGCAAGGTTGCACCCTATCGCGGGCGTCGACTGCATGCATCTCCAGCTCTGTATCCCGTAGAACTGGTGCTTGTAGCATGTTGCACCCTCAAGCCGCATGCTGTCCGCGGTGTAAAAGCAGGTCTTTATCGCCGAGTGCTTGCCGACAAAGTGGTACCCCTGCCTGACCATCATTGTCTTAAGCTCCTGCGGGACGTGCGGCTCGCTCTGTGCCTGGACCATGCTACTCTCCTGTCCCATCTAAGCGCCTTTGTAGTAATAGAAAATAAGAATATTATAAACTTGCTGGAACTATCTCTTGATTGCCTTGATTATGAGAGTACTTATTACCTTTATTCCCTCCTTGCTCTTCTTTGTGGACACTGATGTTCCTGCATTTCGGACGCCCACCTCATCAAGTAGCGCATCAACATCCTCTCCGTCTATCGCAAAAATTCCGAAATTGTAAAGCGGGTTCCCTGCGCCAAACAGCTTACCCCCCTCCATCTCAACAAATTCAATCCCTCTGGCGATGAGCCAATCGCTGTGGTGGGCGCTGAAAATAATCTTTCCTCCAGTTTTTGAGACTCGTGCCATTTCTTTCACTGCGTACTTTAAGAAAGGCCCTACAAAATCAATTCCATTGAAGCTAAAGGTCTTTTCGAAAACTCCCTCCCTAAAAGGCAAGTAAGCCATGTCCGCCTGAACATAATTTGCCTCCCTGTTTCTCTTTGCGCCGACCCTGACCGCCTCCCATGCCACGTCTATCCCAACGTAAAAACTATTTTTTGCAAGTCTTAGGTAGCGTCCGCTCCCGCATGCTGTTTCAAGAACGGGCCAATTCTTGGTCAAAAACAGCTTAACGTTGTAGCTTGTCGATTTGGTGCATCCCCCGTCAGGGTCCTTCCTCCACATTCGCTCCCAAACCTCCTTTCGATCAAGCGGTTCCTCCCTAATCTCACTTAAGAGTTCTTTGAGCACTCCATTGAGCTGCCCTTTGCGGGCCTTTGAAACTTTTGCCATGGTATAGGATTGGGCGGGGCATTTTTAAGCGTATCCGAGCCTTCGTATAAAACCCGTTTCTCAATCTTATTTATACCTTGATAGCGATTGATTGTTTAGGATTCAATGGCACTTGCACTCGAGCTCAAAGGCGAAAAGGTATACGCCGCGGACCATCCGACAAAGGATGTGCTTGGCAAGAGCAGCTACGGCAAGATTGCAAAGGGGAGGCTCGAGCTTCTTCCAGAGGAGGCGCTCTATTTGATGGACGTGCGCAACGCAGGGTGCAAAGCAAACAAGAAACAAATAACATTCACTTCGCTAGCACGCAAATTCTCAAACAGAAAGCTGATGTCTAGGTACTTCGCATACAAGGACTGGAGGGACAGGGGTCTGATTCTGCGCAGCCCAACACTTGGCCACATCTCGCCGCACGCGACCCCGATCAAGAGATACCCCGGCGGGAAGATAAAGCTGCCAGGCTACAGGCTAAAGGGCGCATTCTTTCCGCACGACCTGATGTCAGTTCTCGAGGACGACGCCAAGGGCAAGTACCTCTATGAGAACTACTGGCTGGGTCAGTACGGGACCTACAAGGCAGCCGATAGGGGCAGGCTAAACAAGCTCGACGCCTACGAGACGCTCTTTCTGATGGACAAGGGAAGGCTCACACTCAGCAACGCGACAAAGGCCAAGGTCGCATCCATTGCAAGGAAGAGGCGGGCGGATTTCCCAAAGCTCTACGAGGTCTACAGGGACTGGAGGGAGCACGGATACGTGATAAAGACGGGCTTCAAGTTCGGCACGCATTTTAGGGTCTACTTCCCCGGGGCAAGGCCGATAAAGGACGACAACTGGGTGCACTCAAAGCACGTCATACACGTCTTTCCAAAGGAGTCAAAGCTCCTGATCTCAGAGTGGGCGAGGGCGATCAGGGTTGCGCACTCGGTTAGAAAGACATTCATCCTTGCGATTCCGGGAAAGGCAAGGGCCAAGGGAGGCGAGATCGACTTCATGCTATACCACAGAAAAGGCGGTGACACCGAGAGTCCGGACAAATCCCCTCCTAAGTTTGCGATGCTCTCGCTGGGCGAGGAGGAGTACATAGGGGGTAGCGAGCTATCTGGGGCGATAAGAAGCGCGCAGGGAAAGAGACTGGAACTCGTCCTTGCGATTGCAGACCGCGAGACCGCAGTAACATACTACAGGGTCAAGAGGATAGAGCTTCCTGGAAGCAAACACGACTACTACGAGATAGACTGGATGCAGCCATAGTGATGCCATGAAAGATTGTATCTTCTGCAAGATTCCGGCGCAAGAAAGCGAAAAACTGCTCTTCAAGGACGACGCATGCTATGTTATCTATGACAAGTACCCCATCGAGAAAGGCCACATGCTTGTGATCTCTCTGCAGCACTACGAAAACCTCCTAGAGGTGCCTGAGGATATCAGCGCCAAGATGATCGCGGTCGCAAAGAGGTTCGGCAAGAGCGCGCTAGAGGAGTTCAAAGCTACCGGAATCAACATCGTGGCAAACAACGGAAGGGATGCAAACCAGATAATAATGCACGCACACATCCACGTTCTGCCAAGATATCCAAATACCTCCGGAAAGCCGCACTACAAGATTGCAGGGGCAAAGGAGTGAAGGGCTAGCTAACCTTTCCAATAAAAAATAATGCCCGCCGCCCAAGAAGGCGGAGGGCGAAAACCCGCCCTCTTACTTGAGGTCAATCACTATTCCTCCGATCTTCGATGCCACAAAGTTGAAGATCAGGATTCCAATGTACGCCGAGATGAATGTGACTATCACATTGGTTATCAGCGATGTTAAAATCCTCACCGCTCCTGCGGAGAAGTCGTGTCCCGTGCCAAGCGCTGTAAGCACGCCAATAATGAAGGTCATCACAACCCCTATCAAGGTGACTATCTTTGCGTAGCCCATCGGATCCACGCGCTTTAGCGCAGTCGGCTTCCCTGTGATGCTGATTCCTATCCCCCCGACATTCTTGGTGAAGAAGTTGAAGAGTATCACATACACCGCAGCCCCAATCGCCCCTATTATCAGGAAGAGTATCGGCAGCCCGACCAGCGCAAACCCTGAGACCACTCCCAGGAGCGCCCCGCCCGATCCCATCATCGCACTGCTCAGAAGGGATGGTAGCGCGAAGGTGGCCACTATTCCAAGCACAAGTCCTGCAATCAATGCCCCGATTGCAACGATCTTAACGTATGATGCCATGTCTATTCCATTCACACTCGTCGGCTTTCCCGAGATGTTGAACTTGACCCCGCCTATCGCCTCAGCGATAACGTTGTATATCGCAGCGCTGATCACGGAGAAAACGAAGCCCAAGATAGCACCCCCGACTATTCCGAGTATCGGCAGCCCGATTATCACGGCGCCTCCCAAGGCCCCGCTCAATGCCGCAGGGAAGAGCGTTTTTCCGAGCACCGCGAATACGGCGTCAAAAACCAGCATGGCAACAAGCCCGTAGATTGCCCCGAGCACCGCGTAAATCTTTCCAATCGACATCAGGTCGATCCTTCTTAAGGTCTGCATATCATCATAGTACTTGCCAATTCAAGATTTATATGCCTTTCAAGCCCCATCCGGGGCCGCAAAACACGCCCGACTTTCTCCGAGGCGAAATTCCACTAATCCGAAAAACTTTATAAATCTATAAGAAGTAAGCTACTCAGGCGAGCATATGAAAATATCTGACATATATCACATGGATATCTACAGTGATTCCGGACAATATCTTGGCGACGTCCAGGATGTAATAGTCGATCTGGAAAGAGGAGAACTCAGCAGGTTGCTGACAGTACCATGGAAGAATGCGAAGGGAGACGTCAAGGTTGTCCTTAGGCAGAAGAGCATTCTCTACAAGAACGTGAAGAACGTTGGAGACGTGGTTTTGGTTTCGTCATTGCCAGGGGCAAAGGCGGATGATGTCTCAAGGGAAGAAGCAACGGATCTTTCAAGATAAGTTTTGTTTTACGGCAGGGGCTAGACTCCCCTTCTATTTTATCACACTCTAGCGCAAGCCCTGCCTACTCAGTTATCGGTTTTGGAAGCCTGACGCCTCGCTGAGCGTTGTATCCTCCCTGGTATGCGTTCTCCACCCTGCTTGTCGCCTTGACAAAGACAATGTGTGCAAAGCGCACCATCGGCCTGAGCCTTATCTTGTATGGGGAGTTGTTTATCACTTCAAGGGTTATCGTGCCCTTGAATCCTGCATCGATTATCGTAGGCGGCATGGAGAGTCCGTGCCTTGCCCATGTGCTTCTAAGCTCGACAAAGCCGACCACGTCATCAGGCATGCTGATGAACTCGTTTGTCGATAGGAGGACCTGTTCCTTTCCCTTGATTATTATCTCCTTGACTCCCTTCTCCACCTGGAAGGCGGATTCTATCGTGTCCTTGTCGTTTGGCTCCATGATGAACTCATCGCCCATCTGCTTGTGCCTGCCCACCTCATCTGCCAGCCTGAAGTCAACCCCGTTCTCGCGGACGATCGTCTCGGCGAACGGATCGATTATGAGCCTCTTGCTCTTTATCATATTCATTAGGTCGAAGTCGGATAGTATCATTTAACCCCCATCAGAACATTATTAATAAATTAGCGAGCAATAAAGATTAAAGCCTATCAGTCAGGTTAGGCGCTCCCATCGTCTAGTCCGGTCAAGGACGTGGGGCTTTCAACCCTAAAACTCGGGTTCAAATCCCGATGGGAGCAACTATTTTCATGGTGTGGCCGCATGCAAGAGACATCCAAAGTCAGGGAGACAAACCTATCCCCTGCATACCTAAGGTCCCTTGCGGGGGACATCCCGTATTCTAGGGAGATTGCAAATGCTATAAATGCGCAGAGGGAGTACGAGCTCAAGTGGAAAGGTGACAGCGGCTTCTTCTACATGGCGCCGTTCATGGAGTTCAGATACAAGTCCATCACCGAGTTCGTAAAGAAAACCGGATTCAAGCAGGTCCTCGAGATCGCGGCCGGCTGGTCGACGCGCGGAATGGAGATGACTGAGGACCCAACAATAACCTACCTGGAGACGGATCAGAGCGGCGAGGAGATATCTAAGAAAAATAAGATAGTAAATGAGATGCTGGGCGGGCAAAGAGAGAACCTCCACCTCCTGCAGCTTGATGCCCTCACGGGCACAGGGCTTGCGGAGGCCCTCAAAATCCTTGGAAACAAACCCACGTGCGTTGTCCACGAGGGTTTGCTCAGGTACATGCTCCATGAAACCAAGGCGAAGATAATAGAGAACATAAAGTCGGTGATGCGCGCCACAGGCGGAGTATACATAACCCCTGACATAATCACCAGCGATTCGAGAGACCAGTTTCCGAATCTGCAAAAGCACTTCAAAACGGCCGCGCAAGTCCAATCCAAAGCCCTGGGCATCGAGATAGAGAAATGCTTTTTCAAGGACCAGGACGAGGCGCAGAATTTCTTCGAAGGGTGCGGGCTGAGCGTCGAGCGGCACACTCAGGGTGAGTTCGTTAAGAGCTCCTCATCGATCAAGAATCTGGAGTCGAGGGACCCCAAAGTCGAATGGAAGGACGTCCTGAAGTTTGTTTCGAATCGCCCTATCTGGATGATGAGGCTAAAATAATCCTGTGCAAACTATCTTTTCGAAAGCTTCGCAATCTTGCCCAGGTCCCGCTCAATCACCGCGTCCGCAAGCGTGC
Organism: Microcaldota archaeon; assembly: GCA_028867335.1. GTDB lineage: Archaea > Micrarchaeota > Micrarchaeia > Micrarchaeales > CABMGC01 > JAGWGI01. The sequence goes on from JAGWGN010000001.1 coordinate 54,852, forward strand.
TCTTCTCCCTGCCCTGCGGTGCAATCCTAAACGAGTCGATAATTCCTTTGGAGGCATACACTCTCATTATCCTAAGCGCATCGTCTCTCTCCAGGATCCCAATCTCCATCAGCGCGTTAAGATCGTTTTGCGCATGCCATGTATTGAGCTCCCTTGCCACAGCAGGGTTCTTTTTGTCGCCGCTCGAATAGAATCTTTCAGAGCCTGCACCGTTCAAACGTTCGAGAACGAGCGCCCCAAATTCCTGTTTTAGAAACGACTTGCTGACCAAAGCATGTCTATGGAGCTCCTTTGCGAAGTCCGCGAACTCTGGAATCTTTCCCTCATTTATCCACCTCGAGCATATCCTCATTGCCTTATCGACATACTCCGCGGTTTCCTTGCCGCTAAGTATCCCCGAAAGCTGCGCATTCTGCAACCTCTCCACAAAATCCGACACTCCAAGCGATATGCCCAGCTTGATCCCCATTTCGCCCTTCGACTCCTTCCTGCTTACCTCCCAGGCCCTCTCCAGGTTCCTGTTCAATGAAGACCTAACCCCTCTGCTTAACCCCTCCCTTAGTTTTTCTGGCAAAACCCTCTCTTGGTTTAGCCTCTTTATTATCAGAAACGAGTTTTTTATGTACCGATGCGATGCCGCATGGTAATCCTCCTTGAGATGGCCCAGCAACATCCCATGGAGATTTGAGATAACCCTCTCCCGCTCAAATCCTATCTCTCTCGATTTGCCGATAAGCCCTTTGATTGACTGGTAGGAGTTTTCAAAAATAGCGTCTTGGAGTGAGTTCTCCAGGCTCTCGTTTGTAACCTTTCTTTGCAGCAACGTTCCCATGCGACCAACATCTACCTTATCCTGTTTGCCTTCCTGAAATCCCCGTGGAACTCCGATCCCGCCCTGTATAGCATCAAGGCGCCTGTTATTGCAAAGACCACTATTATGCTGATGGATGCGACCATCAGTGAAAGCGACTGGAACTCAGGCGGGTTAGCGTACGCGATGTTTGAAAATGCGAATGCGCCCAGCACGAACACTATCCACATCACAAGCGAGGCAAAGCCTATCTCGTAGTACTTCTGCCCGAAGATAGCATCGAGGAACGTGTACATGAGCAGAAGTATCCCGCCCAGGCTAAAGAGGATCATAAGCGAGGCAAAGCCCGGCACAAGAGTCACGGGAAGCGTGAAGAGCACAGCGCCTATCCCGATCCCAAGCAGGAATATCCCGATGTTTCGGGAATGGATTGCGTGCTCCTTTGCGCTCATCATCCTTGTCGTGCTGTAGTGCTTGAGGCTGATGCTTGCCATTATCAGCGCAAGGCCGATTGCAAAGAGAATTCCCCACATGAAGAACACGTTGGGGACATTACCCATGAAGTTCTGGGAGAGAAGCGTTGTGAATACAAAGCCGATCGCATAGATCGTGGCGAACATGACCATCAAGAGCCCGATCGTCCTCCTGTTCTGGGCAGCCCAAAAGCGCCTTACATGATCCCTTGCATGCCTTACCACAATTCCACCAATAAGCTTGAGTATTATTAATTTAAAATCCTTCCCTAGAGGATCAGCAGTATCAGGTTTCCGAAGAGAAGCGCCGCCACAATTCCGATGAGGGTAGGGAAGGCGAGCGGTATGGCGTTCTTGTACACAGGCAGCTTTTTCCTCAGAGGCGAAAGCTTTCCGACCATCTCCTTTGTCGCAACCCTTCCGAATTCTTTGTATCTCTTGGCAAAGAAGGCAATGTCCTTTTTGCCCATTAGTTCTACGGCGACAAAGTCCTCAACCTCAAGCTCCCTTGGGTACACCCACCTCACCATCTGCGCCTTCATCTCCTCTTCGTATATGATTGCCACAACCGAGGGCACGCCAATCAGCGCTGTGATCGCCCATGCCACGATGCTAAATCCAAACGAGTAGGTCACAAAGAGCAGCAGCGAGCCGTAGGCCAGGATCATTATGCTCGCCTTTGCCGCCGTGTTCGCCTTCATGCCTCTTATTGGCGCAAGCCTCTTTCCCCTGCGCATGTGCGCTATGCAGTACGCCGGGACGAGCACGATCGCCGCGACCCCTGTCGCAACGAACACCGAGAGCATAAACGGCAGCCCCAGCTGGCTTGCCGCGGAGAGCAGGGGTGCTGGCTGCATCGGCACGATCAGGGAGATTGCCACAAACTCAAAGCCGTCCCCAAGCCCCATCTGCCCGACCTTATAGAGCAGGTACGAGAGCGCGCCGACTATTGCGGCAACGATCGCGCTGTAGAGGATCTGCTGCACATCCCAGAGGGCGAGCGTGAAAACGATTCCAATGGCAACGCTCCCGTAGGCCATCATGTCCGGTATGTTCCTCCTGTTGAAGAGGTCGTAGCATGCGTAGACGATGGCGATGATGAGCAGGGCGGCGATGCGCAGAAAATTGACCTCAAAAGCAGGGAAAGGCATCTAACCAATCATTCTTTCTTGTAGAAAAGATTTAAATATCATGATCTCCACAATCTAATCAAGGAGAAAGCTATGCAATACCGACTATGGCAGTTCTATGTACATAGGTGTGTGGTTAGCGTAGCTACAAAGTTCTTTATTGGAGGCAACATGAACATCTCATTGTTGCCTGCCATCGCATAAGGGTTTCTGTCTTTCAGTTTTGGTGGTGCCCTATGCGAGGAATATATAGAGAATATATCAAGAATTCAATAAAAGCCCTAGTTAGAACCAGAAAGGAGCAGATCATTATGGCCGAAATCGGCTTTGACGAGATATCCACAGCGACGAGCTTTGTGGAGTACCTCTACGAGAAGTACGGGTTCTCGAGATCCTGCATCTGGTACAACCTAAAGAAGCTTAAGCACAAGGGAGTGCTTGATTTTGCTGAAAAGTGCGAGTCGGAGGTGAACAAGCCTCTGTTCCTGACCAAGGAGGGAGTTGGGACTCTGAGGGCCATTCTATCACGAGGAGTTGCGGCGCAGGGAGTGGCGCCGAAACCCTCAGGGTTTGGCGGTGTGGTTAGCCCTTCCTAGAGCACAGATAGCTTTTTAAGCCTGAATATGTTAGTAAGTGTGATATTTATGGCGAAGAAAAGCACAACCAAAAACGTAAGCGTAAGCGATGAGGTAAAGAAGGCGGTGAGCGACAAAGCATCACGAAACATAGTCGCAGCACTTGCGATAATCATCGGAGTACTACTCATTTTGTTCAATCTTGCAGGAATAATCTATTCTGTGGCGGGATTGGTCCTGATCTACTTCGGGCTAAAGCTCTTCGGGTACAGCATACCGATGCCAAAGATGTAAGTCAGATCTTTGCGCCCTCCAGGGCAAGGAGAACTTTCTTAGTGGCAACTCCGTAGGCGTAGCCTCCCAATTTGCCCTTTGAGGCCACTACGCGGTGGCAGGGTATGAGGAAGGGGAGCGGATTCTTGTTCATTATGTTCCCAACCGCGCGATACGCCCTGGGCCTTCCGCTCATCGCCGCAAGCTGCTTGTATGAGAGCGTCGAGCCGCGCTTTATCTCAAGGGTGTTTAGCAGCACCCGTTTCTCAAAATCGGTTAGCCCATAGAATTCAAGGCCTCGCCTGAGCACGCTTTTTAGGATCGGCATTGCACCACAGATACCCTTTAGACGCAGAGTTTTAAATCCTAAATGCGCTTATCCTACCATGCCTAATCAGCAATACATCTGGTTCGACGGAAAGTTTCAGAAGTTCGAGGACGTGAAGGTCCACGTGCTGACCCACTCGCTGCAGTACGGCAGCGGAATATTCGAGGGGATAAGGTCGTATGAGACAAAGGGCAACGCCGCGGTGTTTAGGCTAAAGGAGCACGTCGACAGGTTCTTTAGGAGCGCGGAGGTCTACATGATCCCTCTCAACTACAGCCGCGAGCAGATACACGACGCGATACTTGCGACTCTAAAGAAGAACAATCTCAAGACCGCATACGTAAGGCCATTTGGTTTCTACAACGACCAGAGGATAGGCCTCGACGTCACGGGTAAGAAGACGAGCATCTCGATCGCTGCGATTCCATTCGGCAACTACTTTGCGGGAAAGGAGAAGGGAGTGAGGTGCAAGGTCTCCTCCTGGCACAAGATCAACTCGCTGATACTTCCGCCCCAGGCAAAGGCGAGCGGGAACTACCTCAACTCAATCATCGCCTCGATCGACGCGAAGGTCGCAGGATTTGACGAGGCTATCCTTCTCTCGGGAAACGGATACGTGGCCGAGGGGCCCGGGGAGAACGTCTTTGCAGTTAGGGAAAACACCCTGGTTACCCCGTCAAAAGATGCGGACATACTTCTCGGGATAACAAGGGACTCTGTGATAAAGATTGCACAGAGCATGGGGATAGAGGTTGTGGAGAGGCAGATGCACAAAGAGGAGCTCTACACCGCCGACGAGCTCTTCTTCACCGGGACGGCCGCCGAGATAACCCACATCTCCGAGGTCGACGGCAGGGTGATAAACAAGGCAAAGATGGGTCCCATCACAAAGATGCTCTCCTCAAAGTTCTCGGACATAATCACGGGACGGGACAAGGAGTTCTCAGAGTGGCTTACAAACATATACTAGTGAAATCATGGAGAGCGAAACAACGGAGTGGATGGAGATAATTGCCTGGTTTGCGATTCCGATAGTATTTCTTGGTGCGATAGCCGGATACGAGTACGCCTCTGGCAACCTTATTGTCGCGGCGATATTTGTGATCCTCTTCCTCGTGGTGATTGCAAGGAGGATTATCATAACGCGCAAGGAGGTCGAGCCGATCTTCGAGGCGGAGATGCAGCTTGAGAAGGGAAAGGATGAAACAGAGGGTCAGGATGCGCCTAAAGAAGCTTCAGGGCCGCAGTGAACTTGTCTATCTCCTCGCTCTTCCAGGGCCCTATTCCAAGGGCGGTCTTCGTGTCCGGAGGGAGCTGCGTCATCCCCCTGTCCGATATGAGGGCGCAGGGTATCCCCTTGTACTTGAATGCTTGGAACAGCTTTACCATCGTCTCGACGCTGTCGACCTTTAGGACGATCTTCTTCTGCCCTGCCTCAAGCCAGCGCTCAACAACCTTCTTGTCCTTCTCGACCGCGTCCATGTAGCTTGAGAGCGAGGCGTGCGCGCACTGTGCGGCGAGCTTGCCCTTGCCCATCTCTATGTCGGTGCGGATAACTATGACCTGTTTTATCTCGTCCTCAGCTGCCGTCTTTGCCATGTCAGAGTTGTGGGAACCAAACTTTTTATTACCGTAAGTATGCGAAATTCCTCAATCAACGAAGTGCAAAGAAGCATTATTAAATAGCAAAGCACGAAGGATTTCACCGTGATGCAATGGCGAAACAAAAAACATTCGATTTCGGCGCAGAGCTGATAGGCTCCCGATCGAAGTCCCAGGTGGATTCCTCCGCTTCGATGACAGGCGTGCTCAAGAACACCAGAAGATCCGACCTTCTCGATTAGAAAAAATCGCAGAAACCCTTGTTTTATTGCGTAAAAAACGCTGGATAAAGAACGCTTATAAACCGCCAAAACAAGATTATTGTGGTTAACATGCCAACAACAAATAGCATCTCAAAAATCTATGACAGCGCGATACAGGCGAAGGTTACGGGCAACAAGCTTGCAGTTGTGGAGGACAAGGAGTTCTCATTTGGCAGGATGCACACCGAGCTTGTGAACATGCCGATGAGCATCATAACTGAGCAAAAACCGGAGATCGAAGGATTTCTGATGGACCTGCTCGGCGGGTCAAGCTCAAAAGGCGCTAAAGGCAGAAGGGCGAAAAGCATCCAAAATTCTACAAACCTCGACAATATCGAGGCCACGATTTCAACCTTGAAGAAAGTGCAGAGACCTGCCCCTGTGGAAATCGGGATCTCCCCTGGCCAGAAGAGCAGGGTCCTGACAAGCAGGCAGGTGGAGAAGGCACTTGCGCACGACATCGAGTACAGCGAGGCCGAAATGTACCTTATGGATTCTGTAAAGAGGGGAAACACCTTCACATCAGAAGCGGTTGAACTTATCGTAAACGTTGCCTCGCACATGAGGAAGTTTGCAGTGGTGGAGCTGGAAAAGATCGCGCTAGAAAGAAGCATCCTATCTCCTCTAGAAAAGAGCCTTTCGTCTCTTGCGTCAAAATTGCACAATCTGCACGCCACAATGAACAAGGGCTCAGAGTAAAGCAAGCCCTTTTTCCCTTTTTATTTTCTTTTTTCACACTCTTTATATATTTTAAAACCGCTATCTCTCACGTGGTTTCTTGTTTGACCCAAGGCAGCTGATTTCACGCCTGATAAGTGCCTACTATAGGGACGCAACAGACCTCTATCCCAGGCACATAGAGAAGCGGGAGTTCAGCTTCGGCACATTCGATTCGAAGGTGGCCGGAAGGCACTTTGCCTTCGAGAGCGAGAAGAGGTTCACGGAATACCTCACCAGCGCAGCCCCGCTCTACGTCTCCTGCTCGCAGGCATACTACCGCTTCCCCGCCGCAAGGCCGATGGAGGCAAAGGTCCTGCTCGGGGCGGAGATGGTCTTCGATATAGACGCGACCGACATGAATTTGCCCTGCCAAAAGGAGCATGGCAAGAAGTGGGTCTGCGCAGTCTGCTTCGATGCCGTCAAGGCTGAGACGATAAAGCTGATAGAGGAGTTTCTCGTGCCGGATTTCGGGTTCGCCGAGAAGGAGATCGCGATAAACTTCAGCGGCAACAGGGGATACCACCTCCACATCAACTCAAAGAGCGTGCTCAAGCTCGACAACTACGCGAGGCGAGAGATAAGCGAGTACATCGCCGGGACGGGAATAAACTTCGACGAGTTCTTCCCCACAGTCGGGGTCGAGGGAACAAGACTCAAGAAGCTGATGGGCCCAAAGCCCACCGACAAGGGATGGCAGGGAAAGATCGCAAATAATTTTCTAGACAGCCTAAATAAGGGGGTAGAGAGCCTCGAGGGGCTCGGAATGACCCCGATCCAGGCAAAGCAGCTCTACGAGAAGAGGGCGCTAGTCGAGCTTGGGATAAGGAGCGGAAACTGGGACATGGTTTTTATCAAGAAGAAGGACGAGTTCTGGAAGGGCGTGATCGCAAAGCAGGCTATAATGCAGGGCGACAAGATAGACAAGAACGTAACCGCGGACCCCACTCACCTGCTCAGGCTGCCAAACTCGATTCACGGAGACACGGGGCTGCTCGCAAAGAAGGTCGGCACAAGATCGAGCCTCGAAAAGTTCGAGCCGATGAAGGAGGGCATTGCATTTAGAAAAGGAGAGGCGAAGATCCACGTCACAAATTCGCCGCAGCTCACAATAAACGGGCAGAGCTACGGCCCGTATGCCGACGAGGACGTCATACTTCCGATCTATGCCGCAGCGTACCTGCACCTAAAGGGCGTAGGGTCAATCAAGGGATACCGCAGCTCCGCCAAAGCCTGATTTGGCCCATCGGCGCAAAACGATTGATAAGTCAAATATATAAACAGGGCAAGCCAACCACAACTGATCTAATGCCGCAGTCTGTCAAGAAGGAATTGACTCCCGCCCAAAAGGAGATAGAGGCCTCGCTACTGAGGTCAGCGCAATCGAACTTCCGCTCAAGCAACATAGTCGTCGAGATGAAATACTTCGGCGACTGGGGCTATCCAAACCAGCTCATAAAAGTGCTGGGAGGGTATTTGGGCACAACGACAAGGTCCGACGTGATAGACATAGGGGAGGACGGGGTGACGCTCTCAAGGCTTGAGGTCGGCTGCTTTAGCCAGCAGATACTTGGCAGCTACAAGCTCAGCTGGCAGAGAATCGAGGATTTGATAAGGACCGAACCAGGCACATTCAGGGACGGTCCAGTCGTCATCTCAAAGAAGGACCTCTACAGGCTCCTTGAGCTCAAAGGCACCTACAAGGAGAGGGAGGAAGAAGCGCTAAAGCGATCATAGATGATAAAATGAAGGAAAAACTGACCGGGACCCTGTATGTGGGCTGCGAGGAGAAGGCGATCGATTCCGTCGTGAAGGAGATAAGGCGATTGCATCCCGAGGCGAGAGGGGGCAAGGTGATGAAGGGATTTAGGGCCCACAACGCTGAGATAATAATGACTCTCAAGGTGTCAGATCAAAAGGAGCTGTCGGCCCTTGGCAAGTCCCTCTTCGCCGCGATGCGGGGGATAAGGGCCATCCAGCCAACAATCGAAGTGAGCGGCACGGCAACGGGTTGAATTGTGCCACAAATAAGCAATCCTTTTATAATCTTTCAACAGAATATATTTGTACTTTTCAGATATTTTTCACACATTTAGAAGAACGCATCGGTGCATAGGATGGGCGCATACAAATACATAAAACAGAGCTTCGAGCAGAGCTACAAGGAGAGAGGGGACGAGCTCAAGCAGAGAATATCCGCCTGGAGAAGGGACGGGGCGGTCGTCAAGCTCAGCGGGCCGACAAACATCGCAAGGGCAAGGGAGCTCGGATACAAGGCAAAGCCGGGAGTCGTCGTCGCAAGGATCAAGATACCAAAGGGTCTCTCAAAGAGGCCAAAGCCTGTGAGAGGAAGAAAGCCATCAAAGACGGGAAGATTTTACGCTTATGCAAAGTCGCTTCAGTCAAGGGCGGAGGAAAGGGCCGCACGCAAGTTCGACAACTGCGAACTGCTCAACTCATACTATGTCGGAGAGGACGGAGAGTACAAATTCTTCGAGGCGATACTAGTCGACAGGACAGCGCCGACCGTGCTAAGCGACAAGCAGCTATCCCAGGTGATCTCCCAGAAGAGCAGGGTCTACAGGGGACTATCAAGCTCCGGAAGAAAGCACAGGGGAATAAGGATCAGGGGCTTTGGGACAAACCAGAACAGGCCAAGCGTAAGGGCAGGAAGGAGAAACATCTACAGGAACTAGATGCTGCCATGCGAGTGCGCATAATCGTAAAGGGAAAGGTCCAGGGCGTCGGTTTTAGAAATTTCATAAGGGTCACTGCAAAGTACAGCAACCTCAGGGGCCTGGTCAGAAATCTAAGCGATGGCAGCGTCGAGATCTTCGCGGAGGGCAGCGAGGAGAACATCGCAAAGATGGTCAATATAATAAAGACGAACATCGGGATAACTGTCCCCGCAAGAATCGACAACGTGGACCTCTATAACGAGGGCTCCGAGAACTTCATGCCCGCATGGAAGGAATACGCTGACAAGTTCTCGATAGACAGAAAGACAAGTGATTGATTGTTTAGCGCATCAGTAAAACTAGAGCTCGGGAAGGAGGCGAAAGAATATTTTGCGTTGCTAGACAAGAAGCTTAACTACAAGAGGAGCAAAGTCTCGGTAAAGCTAAGCAAAAACACTCTACTAATCGAAGTGAAAGCAGAAGATCCTATCGCGCTTGTAGCCTCTATTGGCAGCATCCTCAAGCAGATAAGGATAATTGGAAACGCAGAAAAATTATTTGATTGAAGAGAAGGCATAAAAGGTTTCAATTGCTCATTTTATTCGATAAAGTGTCAGGACAAAAAGTCAGTAGAACAAAACTTGTAGAAGCAGACGTCATCCTCCAAGTTTCAGATGGACGAGGCATCACAACCTTGAAAAATGCTCTTCTCGACTCATTCAACAACCTAAAGGAAGTAATGCTAGCGCGGGAAATTAAGGGCAATATCCTCGGAAAATATACGATACACGCAACTGCAGTAATCGATCCTCAAAAAGCACTTCCCCTTCAGAGAGCACTCAGGAGATTCAGTACCGATAAAAGCGTTGCAACCTTTCTAAAGGCAAAAGTTAACGTAGTTATAGAATAATCTTAAATTCTTTCACAGCAATAATATTTTAGGAATTGAAATGCCAACAAAGTTAAAGTTAACGCCAAAGCAGTCAATAGAGCAGGGCAAGTGCATAGAGTGCGGAAAGGATCTAAATGATATGTACGCCGAAAAGAAGGAGACAAAGATTGGGCTTTTCTGCGCAGATGACTACTACACGCAACTTGGGAACCACATCGAAAAGCATCCCCTCGGCGGCCCGCATACAAGACGAGGGTAATTCACCCAAAATCCCTTCTTTTATCGGATTTATTTCGCTGTTCCACTATTAGCGATATGCTTATAAATATAAGTCGACTAATTAATTCGAATACTCTCAGTTTTAATGCTCTACTTTACGGTTAAAGTGAGTTAAGAAGTGTTTACTATGAGACGAGGCTCTATGGAATATTGGCCACACAGGAGGGCCAAGAAAGTTATGCCGCGGGTTCGCAACTGGCCCGACATAGCAGCGCCATCATTCACAGGGCTCGTAGCATTCAAGGCAGGAATGACGCACGTAGGATTGATCGACGACAGCGAGGAATCATCGAAGGGAACTGAGGTCATCAAGCCGGTGACTGTCCTCGAATTCCCGAGGGTTTTCATCTACGGAGTAAGATTCTATTCAAGAAAGGCAAACCAGTACACTGGAGTAACAAAGGACCTCTATGTGAAGGAGCTTGCATCGAAGCTCGGCATCAACAAGACCTCAAACACAACGGACAAGCTTGAGGAGGTGAAGAAGGAGATGTCACACATAACAAACGTTTCAGCGCTCGCATACCTCGACGCATCGCCTCTCGGATTCGGCAGCAAGAGATGGATGAGGTTCGAGCTTGACGTCGGAGGGAAGGACAACGCGGAAAAGCTCACGTTCATTGAGCAGTGGCTCGGAAAGGAGGTAAAGGCAAAGGACTTCCTAGGCGAAGGCGACTATCTCGACGTAAAGTCGATCTCAAAAGGAAAGGGATGGGCCGGAGTCATCAAGAGATACGGAGTCGCAAGGCTCATGAGAAAGGCAACCCAGAAGATCAGGCACACGGGAACCATGGGAGCATGGCACCCGCCAAAGGTCCTCTACACGATCCCTCAGGCCGGTCACATGGGATACAACTACAGATCCGAGATGAACAAGAGAGTCCTCAAGGTCGGAACGGCGGCAGAGGCAAACCAGATCAACGTCAAGGGAGGCTACCTAAACTACGGCCTCGTCAAAAACGATTTCATACTTCTTGAAGGTTCAATTCCGGGAGTCCCAAAGAGGCTCGTGAGGATCAGAAAGGCAATTAGAAACAAGACGGTTGCAAAGAAGCCACAGTTGACATACATCTCAACCGCATCAAAGCAGGGTGCCGCATAATATGGAAACATCACTTTATCAAATTGACGGCAAGGTGGAGAAAAAGATAGCTCTGCCGGAGACGTTCGCAAAGCCATTTAGGCCAGACCTTGTAAGGAGGGCAATACTCGCAGAGCAGTCTCTAAAGTATCAGCCACAGGGACACTTCATAAGCGCGGGAATGCAGACCAGCGCGATGTACATCGGAGAATATTCGACATGGAGAACAGGACGTCACATGGGAACCGCAATAAGACCGAGACAGAAGCTCGCAGGCGGCGCACAGGGAGAGGTCAGAAAAATTCCTTCCGCAAAGAAGGGAAGAAGGGCACACCCTCACCAGGTCGAGAAGATAATCATAGAAAGAATCAACGCGGTCGAGTACAGAAGGGCACTTGAGTCCGCAATCGCAGGAACCGCAAAGCCTGACGCAATAAAGGAGAGGCACACAGTCAAGCTCGCAGCAGTTCCAATCGTGATGGACAACAAGATCGAGTCCATCACAAAGACAAATGAGCTAATCAAAGTCCTCAAAGGCCTAGGCCTAGAGGAGGACCTTCAGAAGTCTCACGACCCGAAGCTAAGAAAGGGACTTAGGAGACTATCAAAGCGAAGGCTCTTCAGAAAGTCAGTTCTCATAATCGTAAAGGATGCAGCAAAGATCGGCAAGGCGGGAAGAAACATCCCTGGAGTCGATGTCATGTCGATTGACAAGATGACTGTTGGAAACGTCGCGCCAGGAGCAATCCCAAGGGTGACGATCTACTCCGAGCACGCAATCAACGGAATGGTAGAGGCAGTGAAGAAGGCAAAATTGTGATCACATGGCAACACTAATGTACCCGATAGCAACAGAAAAGGCAATAAACATGATCGAGAAAAGCAACATAATCGAGTACGTAGTCGACATGAGGGCGACAAAGCCCGAGATCAAGGCTGAGTTCGAGAAGATATTCAAGGTAAAGGTGAAGAGCGTCGCAACTGCGCTAACGCCTAGGAACACGAAGAAGGCTTACATCAAGATCGCCCCTGCGTTCAAGGCATCCGACATCGCCCTGAAGTTGAAACTGGTATAATTAGAAAGGTTAGAAAATGGGTAAAAAGCTCAAGCAGCAACGACGTGGAAAAGGCTCAAATGCCTACAGAAAGCCGCCAAACCGCTTCAAGGCGGACATCGTTATTGGAAACGCCGTTCTTTCAGGGAAGATTTACGCTGAGGTAATCGAGTTCGTCGACGATCCAGGGCACACGGCCCCGCTCATGCTTGTCAAGTACGACGACATGAGGGAGCAGATGTTCATCGCCCCAGAGGGAATCAAGGTCGGGGACAGGATACAGATCGGGCCTGAGGCGGCAATCGGAATCGGAAACATAACATACATTTCAAAGATCCCAGAGGGTCTTCCCGTCTACAACATAGAGAGAACCCCGGGAGACGGAGGAAAGCTCGTCCGCGCTGCAGGAAGCTTTGCAACAATCATCGGACACACGGAGAACACGACAACAATCAACATGCCTTCAAAGAAGCCAATTGAGCTCAGCAACATGTGCAGGGCGGAGATCGGAATAATCTCGGGAGGAGGAATGGAGATGCTTCCAATCATGAAGGCAGGAAAGAACCATTACATTAAGCATGCAATCAATGCGAAGTGGCCCGTAAACAGGGGAGTAAAGTCAAACCCTGTGGACCACCCGTTCGGAGGTAAACAGCACCACAAGGGAGCGAGCTCGATGATCTCGAGGAACGCGCCTCCAGGGGCTAAGGTCGGACACATTGCCGCACGCAGAGTAGGAAGAAAGAAGAGATGAGCATATGGCGCGAGTTTACACATTTAGAGGACTTACGATCGAGGAGCTTCAGAAGCTTAACCTTGAGCAGTTCACGGCACTGCTAAAGTCAAGGCAGAGAAGGGCGATCGAGAGGATGGGAATCCAGTACAAGGAGCTCATCGCAAAGGTCGAGAAGGCAAAGAAGACTGGCAAGGTAGTCAAGACGCACGAGAGAGACGGAGTGATCCTCCCATCGTGGGTCGGGATGAATTTCGCGGTTCATACAGGAAAGGAGTTCAAGCAGATGGAGATTCGAGTAGAGATGCTCGGACACAGACTCGGCGAGTTCGCATTCTCAACTAAGAGGGTGCAGCACAGCGCTCCTGGTATCAGGGCAACAAGAGGTAGCAAGTTCCTCGCGGTGAAGTAATGGGATATAGTTTCAATATTGGCGGTGAGTTCATCAAGGCTCAGAAGACGGGCATCAACGCTAGCTACAAGGATCTCTCGATTGTCTGCAATGCAATCCGGTACACAAGGGCGGCAAACGCGCTTCACATAATCGACAAGCTGATCTCGATGGAGATGCCGATCGCATTCACAAAGTACAACAAGTACATGGGCGCAAGGCACGAGCTCCACGGCAGAAAGGGTGCATACCCTATCAAGGCCGCAAAGGAGATAAGAGTGGTCATCCAGAACGCTCTTGCAAATGCGGACAACAAGGGAATGGTCGATGCAGACACGATGTTCATCGTTCATGCAGCCGCAAACAAGACCCAGACAATTAGAAGGCAGCCAAGCAAGGGTTCGCTTGCACAGGGAAGGGGAATGTACGGAAGGAGCGCAATCAACCACAGCGACATCGAGCTCGCAAAGGTCGAGATCATACTTGGAACAGGAACGGAGGAATCCCTCTCATCCAACATGAAGTACTTCATGAAGAAGAAGGACACAAAGCCGATCGTCAGAAAGGCTGCTCCAAAGGCGCCAGCAAAGAAGATGCCAAAGAGCGTCGACGCGACAAACCCTGCGGAGATGCAGAAGCTCGCGACCGCAATCAAGGAGAACATGCCAAAGAAGCAGGCAGCAGAACACACTCATACTCACGAGGAACACGCACATGCGACCCACGACCACGCGGCGCACAGCCACGAACACGAGGGACATTCGCATGAGCACGAACACCAGCATGAGCAAAAGGAAGTGAAGAAGGAACACAAAGAGTAGAATGATATCATGGTAATAGAGAGAAAATTCATAGAGGACGCAATGGTGAAGGACAAGGTCTCAAAGTACCTTGAGAAGACGCTCACAAGGGCAGGCTTCTCAAGAGTGGAGATCCAAAAGACACCGCTTCTAACCAGAATCACGGTCTTTGTAACCACCCCAGGAAAGGTAATCGGAAGGGGAGGAGAGACAATCAACGCGCTCACGGAGACCCTCAAGTCAAGGTTCCATGTCGACAACCCTCAGATAAGCGTATCTGAGGTCTCAAACCCAAGGCTTGAGCCAAGGCTTGTCGCAAGATACGTCGCAAACTCGCTTGAGAGGGGCGCAAACGCAAGGTCACTGCTTCACTCGGTTGTCAGGGATATCATGATGAATGGCGCACTAGGCGCTGAAGTTATCGCCTCAGGAAAGCTCGCAGCAAAGGGAGCAAAGAAGAGGAGGATCAAGGTAAGGCTCGGATACATGCCAATGGCCGGAGACACGGTCAAGCTTGTCGACTCCGCAGCCCTTGCCGCGTACCCTAAGTACGGTGCAATCGGAATAAAGGTCAGGATCGTGCAGCCGGGAACGGTCTTCCCAGACAGGAAGGCAACGCCGATCGCGCTTCCAAAGAGCATCGCCGCAGCCCAATAGTATTTATATCAGAAAAGAGAAAATGATTGTTATGCACATAAAGGATTTGAGATCACTTGCGCCTGAAGCGCTCAAGGCAAAGCTAGCCGAGGTCCGATTCGAGCTCGGGATAGAAAGGAGAAAGATTGCCTCAACTGGAGTAGCAAGCAAGAAGATCAAGTCAAGAGAGATGAAGCGAACGATCGCACAGATTCTAACCCTGCTAAAGGAAAAAGGTGTCGCTGAGTAATGGCTGAAATATGTCCTAAATGCGGCCTGCCAAAGGAGCTTTGCGTGTGCGATGTCCTTGACAGGGAGACCACCAAGAAGATCAAAGTCTCAAAAGTGAAGAAGAAGTTCCAAAAGTACATGACCATAGTCGAAGGGCTCACCGGAGAGGAGCTTGAGAGGACCGCAAAGTCGCTTAAGACTCGCCTTGCCTGCGGAGGGACCTACAAGAACGGGGTCATCGAGCTGCAGGGAGACCACAAGGACCAGGTAAAGAAGGAGCTGCTAAAGCTGGGATACCCGGAGAGCAGCATCGACGCTTAAAACTTTTTCTATAAAAAATTAGATTTTTTTCGCAGGATTTAAAAGTAAATCCGTCAAATTAAATAACACTGATTTGATGAGAGTGGTAGTGGATCCTAAAGTCGAAAAAGTATTTACCACCTTTCCAAAATTTGTACAATCCAGATTATTAAAAAAGATAAATCTGCTAGAAAGATTTCCTTTAATAAATGCAGACATAAAGAAATTAGGGGATGGCGTATACAGAATGAGATCTGGAAGATACAGGCTACTATTTAGGGCTAAAAAGGAAAAAGATTTAATTGTTGTTTACGAAATAGATACAAGAGGAAAGATAAGTTATGCAAAAGGTTAGCCTTGTGAAAATGCACCGAGACATCGAAAAGCTAAAGAAGGCCGTAAATACACTCAACCAGAAGATACGATTCAGAGGAGATTCCATCAAAATAGAAAGAATAGACGAAAGCAAGCTCTCCCCACTCCAGAGAAGGAGACTAAAAGAGGTTGACAGGCAAATAGAAAGTGGGAATTTAAAGAATTTTCTTACGCTAAACGAATTGAAAAAGAAATATCATCTTTAATTACACGTGCTAAAATGCAGAAGTCAAATGTTAATGCAGACACCAAATCCTACAGCGACGGGGAGCTAAGGCAGATAAGAAAGGAGCTCACTCCAGTCCAGAAGCAGATCCTAAATGCGCTATACACAAATCCCATCCTCATAAGGGACACTCTCTCCCTTGAGAACGAGGTGCTAAAGAAAGCAAGTTCCCTCAAGATCATAGAGGTAAGGGAGGCGATAAACACCCTCAGGGATAAGAAGCTGCTGAAGACTGACGGAACAGTTTCAGGCTCTCTGGTGTCGCTTACGCTAAACGGGGTCTACCTATTCCTAATCACGGAATTAAGAAAAGACGTAAATGTCAAGACCTTCCAGTCTTAATTTTTTCAGATAGATTAAGTATCTCAATTCCAATAATTTTTCCACTTTTTGTATAATCCACAATAATTCCCTCCTCTATTTCTGCACTTATGTGATAGTTTCCTTTTCCAAACCTTATGTTTGCAGCATCGGCTTGCTTATCGTAACTTATTTTCAAAATTTCACCCATTACTCAGACCTTAAGCCCAACTTCTCCGGACTCCTTGAGATATCCTGTGTCGATTATCTCATTTAGCACTTCGATTAGCGCGCTTGAGTGCCTCATTATGTCGTTGTCGGTCACGATGCCGATTAACCTTCCGTCAGTGTCCACAACGCAGAGCCTCTTCACCTTGCGCTCCATCATCATGCGCGCAGCCTGCTCAAGCCTCTTGTTCTTGTCCACCGTGGCTATCGGACGAGACATAACCCCCTTCACCTTCGTGAAGAGCATCATCTTTAGCATGAATCGTTTCTTTGTGACGAGCCTTCTGACTATGTCCCCCTTTGTTATTATCCCAAGGGGCCTGTTCATGTTGTCGACTATGACGACCGAACCGAGGTTGTGCTTCTCCATCTTCACGGCGATGCTCTTTATGCTGTCGTCCTGCGCTGCCGTGATGACCGGGTGGCTCATGATGTCGTTAATCAGTATCGATCTGGTGTTCGAATACATCTCCACTCCCAAATGAACTGCGAATCATAGCTCTTTAAAGGTTCTCTGCAAGTTCGTTAATTCCAATAAAGAAAATGGACGCAAGTGCAAAATTTGGAGCAGAGAAGCGTTTTTAGCGTTTGACAGGAAAGAGATATCAAGTGAGCAAATGCCAAGAGAGAAGCACTCCCATCATCCGATACTTAAGCTTGCGGGGATACTGATATTCCTTGCAATCCTTCTGGCTCTCGCGTTTGTGATATATGACATAGTCCTCTCGCACGCACCTGTTGCGCAGGTGGCGATAGTAACCGGGACGATCAAGACCATAGGATTTAGCACCTATCCGCTTGCGGCGAGCTTCGCCTCCCCATCGGGAACCTACTTCACGACCGTGGTCAACGGCAGGTACGCAATCTCGCTGCTCGCGGGGCACAGCTACAACATGGTGGTCTCCTACAAGTCGCTTGCCGGCCTGGGATCCGGAACATGCAGCGCAGGAACCCTGAGCCTGCCCCTCAACGGCACGATAATAACCTACAACGCAACCTGCTGATCATCCGTGCAGTAAAATGCCCGTCACGATGTAGTAGATTGGCATGAAGACGTAGAAGAGCAGGCTGATCTCCGGATTTATGAAAGAGAAGAGTATCCCTCCCATATAGACCAGGATCCCAACAGAGCCCCTTTTCAGCGAGGTCTTGAACCACTTCTTGTCCACCTCCTTGTGCGCCAACTTCTCAAGCAGCGCGTAAGCCCAGAAGAGATTGTATATTATCGCAACCCCAAGCAGGTTTATCCCGTATACAAGGACCGCAACATGGTCCAGCGGATATCTTCCCAAGAGCGCTGTGGTAAATGGTATGAAGCCGATGCTTAGAAGGAACATCAGGTTGATCCATTGCACCTTCCTTCCTGCCTTCTCAAGGTAGCGGAAGATGTTGTTGTGGCCGATCCACAGCGTCCCAAGCACAAGGAAGCTCATCGCATAGGTGAGCACGTTAGGAAAGAGGCCAAGAAGGTCGTCTGAGAGCAATTGATCCACATTTCCAGAAGTAATAACCGGGACAACAAGGCTGAGTACCAAAATGGTCATGACTGTGGCAAAGATTCCATCAGTCAGCGCCTCTGCGCGGTCTTTTGTGAAGTCGCGGATTGCGTGTATGTCCTCCCTTGGCATAAGC
This sequence comes from Microcaldota archaeon, assembly GCA_028867335.1. Taxonomy (GTDB): domain Archaea; phylum Micrarchaeota; class Micrarchaeia; order Micrarchaeales; family CABMGC01; genus JAGWGI01. The sequence goes on from JAGWGN010000001.1 coordinate 72,861, forward strand.
TACTTTATGCCAGGTAAAATTTATTAAGGAACCAGAGTGCTCTATTGCTTCTAAAAAAAGTCAAATTTTTTCGAAGGGTTTATTAATCTAGAAATTGAAACATGATTGTTAAAGGTGTAGCATAATGGGACATACCTACGTTGATGCTATCTTCTCAAATCCTAACGATTCCTCAAAGAGGGCAATAGTATCCGGACTAGTAGATACCGGTGCGACTTTTTCCATGATTCCTAAGGAAGTGGCAAATAAGCTTGGAATAAAGCCTGAGGGCAAAACGGCGGTCAGAACCGCAAAAGGCGTTATGATGTTGGAATACGCGGTTGTGAAGACGAAGATTGATGGCGAGGAATCCGTATTTAAGACTCTTATAAATCCCGTGATAAACAAGTCCCTGATAGGCGTGATTGTACTCGAAGCTCTGGGTTTCAAGGTAAATCCAATCACTAAGAAGCTCGAAAAACATGAAATCGAGCAGTATCAGGCCATAGTCTGCTAATGTTTCTTAAAAAGGTGCAGATACCCCCTTAGCGATACCAATAAAATAGTTTAATCCCCCTACAATAGCGGTTGAATGTTTCCGTTCCTGCCGCTAATGGTGATCTTGCCATTCCTTGTGGTCATTCCGATTGCCCTAATTGGCGAGAGGCACTCGCACAAGATCGCCTTAATAACATCAACCATAATCTTGGCACTAACCGCATACGTCCTCTACCTTGTAAACCAGGGCGGACTCGCATCCCTTTCGTTTACAGCCACTTACCTGACAAATCTGGGGATAAACCTCAGTTTCCAGATAACCTCACTATCGCTCATACTTGCGCTGATGACTGCGATAGTGTTCTTTGCAGCCGCGATAGTGGGTAAGGAGTTCATCCAGAAGGATCAGAAGCTCTACAGCATAATTTTCATGCTGGTTGAGGGAGGAGCCCTGGGACTATTCCTTTCAGGGAACCTCTTCCTGTTCTACATCTTCTGGGAGATAGCGGAGTTCGCGATGTTTTTCATCATCTTCGCCTACGGGGGGTACGACAGAAGATACGCAGCAATCAAGTTCATAATCTACTCCATAATCGCCTCGCTCCTGCTCCTCGTGGGCATAATGATGCTCTACTTCTACTCCACGCCACACTCTTTCGATATTTATCAATTACAACAGTCGGCATCTACACTTCCTATAGCAGTACAGCCAATAATACTAGTCTTACTATTGGTCGCCTTCATGATCAAGGCGCCAATCTTCCCATTCCACAACTGGCTCCCAGACGCCCACACCGAGGCCCCAACAACAGGTAGTATGATACTAGCCGGAGTCCTCCTTAAGTTCGGGGGATACGGACTCCTGCTGATGTTCCTACTGATTCCACTTGCATCCCATTACGCAATGTACATTGCGGCAATCTTCGGATTCTCCGCAATCTACGGAGCTATGGTGGCACTTAGGCAAACGCATCTCAAGAGAATGATTGCATACACCTCAATAGTGGACATGGGAATAATCGCGATTGGGATTGCTGCAATCAACCACTTCGGAACCGCAGGAGCAATCTACGGCATGATGGCGCATGCACTTGCAATATCACTTCTGTTCCTGCTCGCAGGAACAATAGACAAGGTGTACGGAACCCTCTTCATTGACAAGCTCAAGGGAATAATTGATACCTCGCCGAAGATGACCTACCTCTTCATCTTCGGGGCCCTGGCTGCAATAGGCCTGCCGCTCACGGCAGGATTCATCGGAGACCTTCTGATATTCATAGGGTCGTACAGCACATTCGGGGCGATAGGATTGATACCAATAGGTGCAATACTACTGGTTGGAGCATACTTCTTCTGGGTAATTGAGAAGTCGTTCTTCAACATCAAGAACAAGAGTGAGACTTACGCGCTGGTTGGGAGGTCGGTGCTGGTTTCGGGAGGGGTTTTGGTCATGCTTACAATACTTTTAGGAATATTCCCCTCAATAATGCTTATTTTTTCTAATTTGTAATTCTTACTCGTCCGATTCAGAGACCTGTCTCATCGCTAAAAATGCTTCCTTAAGTGGTTGGCTTACAGCTGAGTCAGATTCTTTCAAAACAAGTTCCTGATACCTGTTCAGAAAATCCATTCTTACCTCATTGAATAAATGTAGAAAGTGTCTAAGAAATCCTATACAATCAAGTATAGCGATTTCAGTTCCTCCTGTTTTTTCATAAAAACTATTTGCATATTCTACAACTTTTCTATCTATTTTTTCTGTTGTTATAAAGATGTAATTATGAATTCTAGGTTTAACTCTTATAATTTTACTAAGTGCTGCATCTACATCATCGTTTGTTACCTCTTTCATTTTCATTTCATAAGTGGTGACTATGTTTTTTCTACCGGTAAAACATATTTCAACATCTCCGATAGACTTTGTCTGCAGATCTGCAGCATTATGTGAATTTAATGGAAGTGGAATTTTACCCAATTTTAAACTTGCAGATTGGTATGCCGCAGCAACAATTAGCACTGGTAGCCTGCTAGAATTTTTAGAGGCCAGATGCTGACCTATAAGAGTAATTATTGCTTCTGATGAAAGAGGCAAGGAACCCTTACTCCTACCTAAACTTTCAAGTAGTTTTTTCATCCTATCTCCTTTTTCATTTTTGAATATTATAAGTTGTCTGATTACTTCGATAAGTACATCTTCTGAATTAACCACATTTCTTTGAACTGCATCCAAAACATCTATTGTGTAAATGTAAACCTCTCTCGGCCTTCCTACCATATCAATTTTTTTATTTAATGCCTGATCTCTATTTCTTAATGCTGGGGTCAAAAACGCAGTAGTAGAATTACAAGGTAATCCATATTCGTTTATAAAATGAGTTATATACTGTTCATCATATGTCCTTCCTGAAAAGGAGTCTTTATCCCCAATCTCCGTATAAGGTTTAAGGATGTTAAATTTGGGATTATCTATCTTAGCTAATAAACACGAAAGTAAAAGTCTTGCACCCGCTCTATTCGACCCACATTTACAAACATATTCTATTTTATCAAGTATCTTTCTGTCCACAATTATTGGTTTTAGAATATTTTTTACGGCGAGCCTCATACTATCTTTTAATATCCTCTCTGGTTTCATCTAATTCACTGAAGATTAACTTGTTTAGGAAGTTTATAATTTATCCACAAAAATTCTCTTCTGGTATCTTTTGTAGAATGAATAGTTTTTAAAGGCCCAACTATTTTAGTCCATTTAGGTTCTGGATAAAGCTTATTCATTATTTCACAATCATAATTGGATATCGCTACCCTTCCTTCTACCTTATTTAAAACCTCTGCAAGCTCAATATGATCTTTATCAGTCATTTCTGCTCCGTACGCATTTTTGTCTCCACGAGTCGAATGGACATATGGCGGATCGCAATAAAATAATGTATTTGGTGAATCGTATAGCGAAATTATTTCAATAGCGTTTCGATTTTCAATTTGAACCCTTAGTAACCTATCAGCTATCTCAGGTAATGCCTCAACCGCACCAAGCCATCTACTAACTGACCCACTCATACCTGCCCGTGAGGTATTTTTGCAATTTGCCCATCTCCCCAATGTAGCTTTTTGTGCAAGTCCTGTTCTTACTTGTCTTGCACGAACATAAAATCTACGAGCGCGTTCTAAATCTCCTAAGTTTTTTTCTAAATTACAAGCATGCAAAAATTCTTCGCGGGAAAAAGGCGTAAGACCTATTGCTTCTATCAATTCTGCTTTTTGTGTTCTTAGCACTTTAAAAAAATTAACTACTTCCCCATCAATATCATTGTAGGTTTCTATTGGAGAAGGTTTACGATTAAGCAAAATTGCTGCTGATCCTCCAAAAGGTTCACAAAAATGATACGATTCTGGTAAATATGGTAGTAACCAGTCCAGATGTGAATATTTGCCCCCATACCAACCAAATGCTATTAATTTTTTCTTATGCCCTCTAACTACTGTTTGAACTTTTGTTTTAGTACTTAGCATAAGACTACCTATAATAGAATTAGAAAAATAACCTTATAAACTGCTCGAAACTTTCCAGTTTTTTAATGTAGACTATACACACCGTATCTCTCTTCATCTATCCTATGTAACATCTTATTTCTCTCGACAAGATCGATCTGAATATACACTTAAAAGGTAAAGGGCATACATACGATTCTAAGATACTCTTAGAGATTCTCCACACTCTATATCTCTTCCCCTACCCCTGTGGAGAGTCCTCTTTCTCTCGACAAATCCATCAAAAATGTACACACCAAGCTGCAGGGGGTGTGTAGAGTCTTCTAAGATTGTTTTAGAAGGATTTTCACAAATTTTGACATGAATTTCCTAAATCAGTCTGAATATTCAAAAGAAAGTTTGTTATATTCATCCGTATTATAACTGCCAATCCCTTCCTCGTGCCACAGAACAAATTCCTTTATCCCAACGTCAAGCGCCATCTTGCTGCAGATGGTGCAGTACGGCTTTCCTGCCCTGGTTGGCAGGTTCCTCTCATCTAATCTTATGAAGTATAATCTTGACCCGACTATCTTGGTCGGGTTTGTCTTCAGGGCTTCGATTATCGCCCTCTGCTCGGCGTGGACGCAGCAGGTCTTGTCTGTCACCCTCTTGTTGTATAGCTCCTTCTCATTGCCGCACCTTCTCTGGTCCTCCCTGTTTGCTGGTGGTGAGTTGAATCCCCTTCCTATGATGGTTCCATCGCTGCCCACTATCACGCTTCCGCACTTGTGCCTCTGGCAGCTTGCTTGGGAGGCAGCCTCCGCTGCCTCAAGCATGTATTCTTCAGCCTCGATCTGCTCCTTTGTGGACATATATCGCATACTTTTGTTATGGCCGCAAAATTCTATATCGTTTATGTCCTGCCTTGGGATATACACACTCTATATCTACTCCCAACTCCAGTGTACACTCCTGTTTCTGCCGACAAGACCTCTTGGGATATACACGCAAAACAAGGAGGGTGTGCAGATGGTTCTAGGATGTTTTTAGAGACTCTCCGCACTATATATCTCTCCCCCACCCCTGTGGAGAGTCCCTTCTCTCTCGACAGATGGGTTAAGGGTCTCCACGCTATGCCCATGGGGGTGCGGAGAGCATTCCAAGATGTTCTTGGCGGATTTTATCCTAACCCTTCTGGATTGAGAGGACCTTGATCTTGAATATCAGGGTCTGGCCCGCAAGCGGTGCGTTGAAGTTGACAGTTGCAACTGTCGCATTGAGCGAGGTTACCACCCCCCTTCTCTGGATGCCGCTGATTATCGTGCTGATCTGGTCTCCTAACTTGATCGAGCTGCTCTGGTTGCCAAAGGCGCTAAGAGGGACCGGTATTATCAGGGATGGATCTACAGGCCCGTATGCCTGCTCTGGCGGTATTGTGATGTTCTTTGTCTCGTTGAGACTCATTCCTATCACTCCCATATCAAATCCCTGGATAAGCTGCCCTCCTCCCACCTTGAATGTAAGCGGCGGCTTGCCGTTGCCTGCGTTCGTGTCAAAGACGGTTCCGTTTGTGAAGGTTCCCGTGTACTCAACGCTTATGTTGTCCCCTGTCGCCACTACTGGCGCAGAGACTCCTGCCGCTTTCGCGGATGTGCTGCTTATTGCCAAGTAAATCACTCCAATTACTATGATTGCCGCAAGGATGTAGAGAGGCTTTATCTCAAATTTTGCCTTCTTCTGGGTTTCATGGGCCTTGTGGTCGTGCTTTGTGGTTTCGTGTGCCGCTTTTTGTTGATCTGCCGCCATCTTATCACTCTGGTTTTAGTATAACAGAACTGTAGCTTTTCGTCTTAATATACTTTTTGCAATACTTCTTAACATCCGCAAGCTTAACCTGCGATATCAGGTCCGGAAGGTTTTCAGTGTACTTGTAATCTCCGGTGGTCAGTGTCATGCTCGTTATCGAATTTGCCATCGCCATCGTGTTCTCCCTGAGGATCCTGTACTGGGCGATGAGTCCTTCCTTCGCCTTTTTGATGTCATCCTCAGTTATCTGGCCCTTCCTCATCTTTTCAAATTCTTCGAGTATTATCCCCTTCACCTCCTGAATCTTCTTGGGCTCCACTCCCGCCTGCACCGCAATGAAACCAAAGGTGCTGAGCTGGAAGTAAGATGCCCACTGAATGTATGAAAGCCCCCTCTTCTCCCTAACCTCATCGGTTATCCTGTAGTTAAGCACCCTGGCCGCAGTGATGAGCGCGGTGGTTTCCCTTACTGTGGACGGATGGAATTCCCTGCACTTGAAACCCACCCCGATTATTGCCTGCTTTATGTTCTCCTTTCTTACAGTAACCTCATTCTTTACCTGCGGTTCCCTTGCAAGCGGCCTCTGCTTCTTTACCTCCCTCTTATTAAACTTCGAGAAATATTTTTCAGCAAGCCTCTTTGCGACTTCTATTCCTACGCTTCCGTATATGGCAACAACCGTGTTTTGAGGAGTGTAGTAAGTCTGGTATATCTTAAGCAAATCTTCCCTCTTGATCCCCTTTATCGACTCCCTATTTCCGACCATCTTCCTTCCTGCAGGGTGCCTTTTGTAGAGTGCCTTAGGGAGGTGGTCCCAGAAGAAGTACTGGTTGTTGTCCTCCCTCATCAGCTCCTCGTTTAGAACAGGTCCCCTCTCCAATTCAAATTCGGTTTTTGGTATTGTCGAGTTGAGGAACAAATCCGAAAGCAGCTCTATCATTTTTGGGAAATTGTCCTTGTATGCCTGGAAGTAGTATGTTGTTCTCTCAAAATCAGTGTAGGCATTCCACATTATCCCCATGTCGCGTATCTCTTCTTTTATCTGGCTTACAGTTCGTGTCTTTGTGCCCTTGAAAAGCATGTGCTCAAGGAAATGGGCAGCTCCCATTGTCTGGTCACTGTCATCCATCGAGCCGTAGCTCACTCCGATAGCGATAGATACGCTCTCAAGGTAAGGCGTAGGATATATGAAGATTCTAACTCCGTTTTTCAAGGTGAAGGATTCGCTTTTCATGTTTTTCCTCAATTGCCTAAGGCTTCCCCAAGCTTGTCAAGAGACTCGTTCCAGCCCTGCCTTGCCCTGTCGATCATTTCGTCTGGAAGCCCCATGTATCTAACGGTGAGCTTGGTCTTTCCCCCAACCTCATTGAATGTGACCGTGACCATGGCCTCAAGCGCCATATCTGCGCTCATGCCGTAGGTTGACGCAGGGATAACGTTTCCCTTCTCGTCCGAGAAGCTGGTTGTTGCCACGATCTTGCTATGCGGAACTATCTCCTTGAACTTGCCCGTGTTCCAAAAGTCCTTCTGCCCACCCATCGCCTTTGCGATCTCATCAGATGCGCGCATGCAGTAGAGGTACTTTCCTCCGACTTTGAAGTCTATTGTGATAAATGGTGCCGTGAATCCTCTCGGTCCCCACCACTTCATAATCTCCTTTTGCGTGGTCCATGCCTTCCACACCCTCTCCCTTGGCACATCGAAAATCCGCTCTACGACAAGTTCCTTGCCCATTATTATCTACCCTTCTGTGCAATCTTCTTAACCTTCAAATATAATCCTAAGTCAAAGTTCGCAGATTCGAGTACGGAGTTTATCAAAACTGCCTGCTGTCTTGACCATTGGGCATCGGTGCTGACTCTTATGTGGTTGGCCCATAATCTAACAAAACTGAGCCTTTCAACCATGTCTCTTTTACTATGCGATTCCATATCTCTTCATCCACTTTTCTACCTTAAGTTCCTTACTCATCTTTGCCATCAATTCCTTATTAAGTTTGCCCTTGAAGAGCTCACTTATATGAACTGCGTCCTCAATGTCCTTTTCTGATCCCAACCAGAGCTTGAATGGTATCTGAACCTCAAGTGGCGACATGAAAAATATCCTTCTCTTTACGATTACCTTCAAAGGCGTTCTGAGAATCGTCAAGTCAAGGACCTTCTTCGGGAATTTTATCTCAAAATTCGGTATCCATTTCCCCTTCTCAGCAATTCTTATTGCAAGCCCATCTTCAAGGAATCCAAAAGCCTCCCTTTTGCTGTCGGTGTTCACTATCCAGTATCCATTTTCAATCAGCCTGTCAAAAAACAAGGAGAATCTTCGGTAACTTAGTTTCTCTATAAAGAGATCTATGTCCTCGGTGGTCCTGCTCCTGCCCAAAAAGATCGCAACGTAGCCGCTTACTATTACATATCTTATCTTGGACTTTGAAACCAGGTCCAAAAAATCTAGCACGATCCTGTCAAGCTCGTTAAGCGTCTTGTCGAACTTAAGAGTCCCTTTTTCAAGGCTAAATTTCACTTACGCACTACAGGTGGCGCCTCGGCCGGGATTCGAACCCGGGTTTCAGGGTCTATTAGAGCAAACTAATAGGCTTACCAGCGTGACAGGCTAGTGTGCTAACCACTACACTACCGAGACACACACCCACTACTTATTGGTGGATAAATGGTTAAAATGCTTTGGTTTTAGTAGGAATAATCATGGTGTTCAAAGGATTTGAGTGCTACCTGTCGTATTTCCTCATTTATTGTATATTCCAAAACAAATGGGCCGATGTGCACATGCCATATTCCTTTTAGGTAGGATCTCATCGGGTCTGCAATTCTAGGATTAATGAGGAGTTGGCCAATCTTTCTGTATAGCTGCCTGTGCGTCGCAAGGTCCCTTCTTCTAAGTTTGTTTAACTCCTTTTGGAGTTTATTTGGTACGAAAAGCGAATAAGGCATCTCATCCTCTCGCCAAGGTCCGTCCTATGCAACACCCAGAATTAGGCTATTACGAAGTTGCTTTTGCAAACTCCGCGAAATCCTTGTAAACCGTGCCTTTTATTTTTCCATTTTTGTAATCCGTCAGCCATTTCTTGATTCTTTTTGCAGCCTCCGGTTTAATTTTGTGGTCTTTGACGGGTTTACCACAGTATTCGCAAATATTAGACTCCCTTTCATTTTCCTTGACTACCTTCTCCAAAAGCATAGTAATCCTGTCAAGTTTCCTCTCTATACGTCCCTCCACCGCTTTCTTTCTTTGAACGCTTACAGCCTTCATTTCTACCAATTAATTTACTTTCTTAACTGCTTTAAACCTTCCGAAATTTTTATAAAAATTATTAACTTTTATTGCCCAAAATCTGTTTCTGCAGAGCTCTTAGTTCCTTCTCCGTTGCCTTTGGCCCCATAAGGGTTGAGACGTATCCCGGGTACTCCTCGAAGAAGATCTCCTGCTTTGCGAGCACCTCCTCGAACTCCTTTTGGTGCAGGCCTATTGCAGGGTAGAGCTTCGCGTGGAGGTGGTTCACCCCCATGCCTTCTAGTACCATATGGACTCTCCCAACATCAATCCCCTTTTCAAGTACTGCTGCAACCTTTTTTATCGCCTTGATGAACTCGGCAAGCACCGCATCGTCAAGCTTGAATGCATCGCTTTGGTAGTGCCTCTTTGGGATCACAAGCGTCTGCCCCCTGATGTTTGGGAAGATGTCTAGGAACGCGTAGAAATTTTCGTCCTCCCAGATCTTGTAGGAGGGAATCTCCCCATTTGCAATCCTGCAGAACAGGCAGCTTTCGGCCATATCCTTACTATTCCATTGCAGGATTTATAACTTTACCGCGATATATCTGCGGTGAGATCATGAACATAGGGGTACTTGGGACAGGAATGGTCGGACGTGTAATATCAAGCAAGCTGATTCAGCTGGGCCACAGCGTCAAGATGGGATCAAGGACTGCTGACAATGCGTCAGCTGCGGAGTGGGTGAAGGCAAACGGCGCAGGCGCTACCCAGGGAACATTTGAGGACGCGGCAAAGTTCGGTGAGATTGTATTCAACTGCACGCTGGGCATGGCATCTCTTGAGGCGCTGAAGGCGGCAGGCGAGCAGAACCTGGGCGGAAAGATCCTTGTCGACCTCTCAAACCCCCTTGACTTCTCGCACGGCATGCCCCCATCATTTTCCGTTTGCAACACCGACTCGCTCGGCGAGCAGATCCAAAGGGCATTCCCTGCGGCCAAGGTTGTCAAGACCTTAAACACGATGAATGCGCTCATCATGGTCAATCCCTCGATTGTCCCAGGCGAACATGACATCTTTGTGTGCGGAGACGATTCTGCCGCCAAGGCAAAGGTAAGCGAGATTCTCAAGGCATTCGGCTGGAGCTCCATACTTGACATGGGGGACATCAAGAGCGCAAGGGGAACGGAGATGCTTGTTATGATGTGGGCGCTGCTCTACGGAAAGTTCGGCAGCCCGAACTTCAACTTCAGGATAGTGAAGTAGTCATTTTGCCCTTAGGAATTTGAATCTCGGCACCATTTTGCCGTTTATTTTTACCTTTTCGGCAAACATCTTCGCTGGCCTCACCCAGATTGCGTTCTTTCCGAACTCCCTGCTTTTGTAGAATGCCTGATAGACAACAAGTTCATCCAGCGTCTCGCTGTGCCGCGCAATTCCCAGGACCCTGTACCTCTTGCCTTTGTAGTGCCCGTATATTCCCTTTTTTATCTTAATCATCTAATCCCCGGAAAGAATCCTCTTGATTGACTCCACAATCTCCTCTATCGCCTTGTCTGTGACCTTCTCGTTTCTTTTATCCTCCTCCGGGGAATAGACCTTCTTGTGCTCCTCCCCGACGATTCCCCTTCCGCCGCCCGCCGCGATCGCCCCATCTAGAACCGGGTTTGGTATGCGCATCCTGACCTCGTCTAGGTCCACCGTGAAATCTATGCTCGTGTTCACCTTGTAGAGCGCCTCAATCTCGTTAGGCATCGTCTTTAGTATGTAGTTTAGCGCCCCGTACTTTGTTTGGAGCAGCTCCTCAAAGAGCTTGAGCAACTCCCTTAACTGCCTCTTCTCATCACCTGTGTAGTCCTTGAAGTAGTCACCGCGCCTGACAAGCAGCCCTTTCTCTATCTGCTTTATCCGCTTTACCAGCGGCTCCTCCTCAAGGTTCTTGTGCAGCCTCTTTACTGCCTCGCTTGGCTCTTCCTCTGGCTTGTTTGGCGGATACATATCAACGTAGAAGCAATCTCCTCGCTGATATAAAATACCTTTGGGAATTTTGGCAATAGTAATTTAAATTTGAGGAACCCTGTCTAATGTGATACTATGAAAAACGGCAAGAAGCCCTCAAGAAACGAGCTCATGAACGATTACAAGCTACTAGACAAGATGTCCAGGGAGATAATCCTTCACCAAAAGAATATCAAAATCATCCGCGACGCGATCGCAAAGAAGGTGAACTCGGACGTCAAGTTCGGCCTGATTGAGAACCTTGATGTGGTCATGGGCCACATGAAGAAGGCGATGAAGGAGATGGACGATGCGCGCAAGGAGCTCAAGGAGATCTAGATCCCTCTTTTTATCAGAAAGAACTCCCGTTGGGGAGAATCGAACTCCCAACCTGTCGGTATCCAGCAATGCATAGCAGTGCTAGTCACAAACTACAGCCGACCGCTCTACCTTTGAGCTACAACGGGGCATAATCATTATTGCCTTAAGATTAATATTAATATCCGATTACGCCGTATCCGGGCTAATTATACAAAACCATAAACCTGATTTAAAAACTCCAAGGGCCAAAGCAATCTGTCTGATTCAATGGCGCTTTTCAGGGAAAAACCCGCATCCCAGAGGAAGGACGTGCACATCCTCGAGCTCTGCGAGACCGCCGACATAGACCGCATATACGGCGCTCTGAAGGAGGCGCTGAGGGAGGGCGGGGCCAAGGGCGCATTCCGCGACGGCGCGCAGATAAACCAGCTGCTCAACTCCAAGGGGATGGTCGCGATCTGGCACATCCTGGAGAACGCCCCCAACTATGCCGAGGAGCTTGCCGCGATGCGAAAGGGCTATGAGGAGAGGGGAAAAGTCGTCCCAGAGTCCGCCCAGGCAGCCTTCATAGCAAAATACTCAAACCCTGACCATCTGGTCGCGATCGTCGAGGTCGGCGAATCGAGCATTCGGGTGCGCACGTACGGGCTTGAAAAGGGGATGGTGCTCTCCGCGCTGCTGAGGGAGAGGCTGATTGGCGAGGGGCTCTGCAGCCCTGAGCAGAATATGTGATAAGATGGCAACCGACGCAATCTCAAAGAAGACCTACTACGGGGTGAACGAGGAGAAGTTCGAGAAGTTCGCGTTCGCGCTCTCCGAGAAGATGGCTCCGTACCTGGATGGCGAGAGGGTGATCGGGCGCTTTAGGCTCAAGGACCTGACAAGGTACATCATCTACGACCGCGTCCCCTCGCACCTAATCGGGCTGGGGCAGATACTAAAGGGCGCAGAGGTGGAGGCGCAGTTCGCTCTGCATCCCGAATTCTTTAGGATTGCGGTAATAATGGATCTGCACAGGGGCTCACTTGACATGGGGCTCGGCTCCGATTTCGTGGGCCATCTGCAGCAGACGTTCGCAGAGACATACGCTCCGCTGCTAAAGCAGTACAACATCCCTGCGGGCTCCGCCACTCCGATATTTCGTCAGGTCCGAAGGGACTCAGGGTTCGACAACAATGCCAAATAAGATGATAAAGGAGGAGGAGTCGCTCAAGAAGAGCAGGCTGATCCTCGAGGCCGCGCTTAGCAGCGTGTGCGAGAGGGCGAGCGGCCACTTCAAGGGGCTGCCGCTGATCCGCTGGAGGATAAGCAAGGACCTCACAGTAGTCAACCTGCTCGACACCAAGCGCCCCGGTGGCGGCGCTGAGGCAGACCCTCTGATGACGATAAGGATCAAGGATGGCCTATACAGCCTCAACCCTCGCGAGAACGAGCAGGAGCTGCTCAACATGCTGGTGCAGGAGGTGAGGAGGCTTAACGCGGCAGAGGGCATCAGCTCTTATGTGGTGGATTCGGTCAGGATCCTCAGCCTGCCCCAGGGCGATCGGTTCGCCCCAGAGAGCAACCCCACGAAGATCATCGAGAACATGAACCAGAACCTGCCTGTCGACAACCTGATAAACGTCGCGACCAGAAGGATGATGGACCTCAAGATCCTAGGCGAGGACACAATCTCGCTGAGGGGGAAGGACCAGAGCGGCAACAACGTCTGGGAGATCTACGACAACGCCCTGCCCATGCTCAACCAGATACCCCCTTTAGAGGATGAGGAGATGGAGATGCAGAACCCCCAGAACCTGCGCGTCGCGCTAAACAACACCAAGGGCTCAAAGCCCATGCTCGCGATAAGGCGCGCGGGGAGCGAGCTGCACATGTACGCGAACACGGAGAGCGGAAAGATACTCCTCGCATTCATGGACCACGCGATCCTGGAGGATTGCCTTGGCAGCGCAAGGCGCGAGCTAAACGGCTAAGGCGCAACTTCTCAGTCGAATGCAAGGTTTAAAATCCCCCCCTTCAATATACTAGCATGCCAGAGACTTCGAAAGTTGGCAGGCCTAGCGTCGATACTGCAAAGAAGCCCTCCCCGTCGTTTGGCAAGAGGCCCACACCTGCAAAGAGCGAGCCCACATACAAGCTCACCCCGCTCTACATGTACAAGTTCAAGGACATGCTCCGCCAGCTCGTCTCAGCGCAGCACTTCCCTGACGCCGTGGCCGCAGTGTTTGCGCTGATCTCGGTCGCATCGGCGCTCCCGCTCTTTCCCCTCCCGATACTCGGGATTCTCACGGTCTTCACATTCATCATAACGCTGCTCCAGCCGCTGATCGGGCTGATGGCGCTGCTCTTTGAGACCTTCCCAATGTTCCTCTTCCAGGTCCCTCTGATCGCCTGGCTCTTCACGCTCTTTATGAGCCTCTCGTTCTTTTTGGGATACAAGCACTACCGCTCCATCATCTTCATCTTCGCCCTGCTAGCCCTGCCCTTCTCCATTTTCGGATACATCTTCGAGATACCTGTGTTCGTGCTGACGATTCTCACAATCGGGCTCAAGAGGGGCGCGATAGCAGCGGCAATAACCGTGCTGATCGTGTCCGCCTCCTCCGGCCTGACCGGGATAACAAACACTGGTAGCATAGCCTTCAACTCCACCTACGCATTCGCGCAGACTGTAAACAACGGCGCAAGCCTCTTCACGGTCCCAGGCAAGGCGCTGCCCACATTCGCCACCTTCTCAGGCGCATTCTCCGGCTCGCTCAACACGTTCCTCAGCTTCGCAGTGGCGGCGAAGATATTCGACGGCATAACCCTCGCCTTTGTCGCGCTGATCAGCAACTTCATACTGGTGGCCACGCAGGCTGTCGTCTGGGTCTTTGTGGCCTTTGTCATAAGCAACTACGCGGTGAAGAGCAGGTCGAAGTACAAGGGCACCGAATCGAGCCTCTTTGTGGCGATAATCCCGGCAGCGTATGTGGGGATCTCATATTTCACCGGAATGCCCTACAGCCTGCTCCCACTAATCGGCTTTGTGATAACCCCGCCGATCCTCTTCTTCCTCGAGTACAACGACGTGCAGGTGGTGAGGGCGCTGGAGGTGATGAAGCAGGACTTTAGGGGGAAGTTCGGCAGCATGTTCGAGGATCTGACGACAGGGACCAGGGAGACTCTAGACGACGTCGCAAACTACGATGACGTGAAGCAGGAGCTCAAGGAGGCGATCCTCGCCCCGATCGAGAAGAGGGAGCTTGCCGGGGCGTACAACATAAAGCCTCCAAAGGGGATCTTGCTCTTCGGGCCTCCGGGAACCGGAAAGACCTACATAATGAGGGCGCTCGCAAACGAGCTGCGCGCGGGTTTCTTCTACATCAAGGCGTCGCAGATACTCTCCCCGTATCCGGGCCAGAGCGCGCAGACAATAGAGAAGATGTTCACGATCGCAAAGAAGCACACTCCTGCGATCCTCTTCTTCGACGAGATCGACAACATCGCAAGCAACAGGGAGGTGCAGGACAGCGAGACCGGAAGGCAGATCCTCTCCACGCTGCTTAGCGAGATGGACGGGTTCCAGAAGATAGACGGGGTTGTCATCGTGGGCGCGACAAACCTGCCGCAGTTCCTTGACCCGAGCATAATGAGGTCGGGAAGGTTCGACAAGATAATCTACATCCCGCTTCCAAACCTTTCCGGGAGAAAGAAGATCCTGCAGTACTACTTCAAGAAGCTGCCGATAACCGGCGACATAGACTACCAGAAGCTCGCCGAGATAACCGACAGATACTCCGGCGCCGACATAAAGAACCTCTCCGAGAACGTGGCGAGGGAGGCTGCGGAGGAGGCGACCGGGAAGGGCAAGGTGCTCAAGATAAACATGGCGGACATCGTCGCGCTGGTGAAGAACACGAAGCCGTCGACCTCGCTTGCTCAGATAGACAAGTACAACGCCTTCAAGGTGGACTACGAGAGAAGGACACACAACACGCAGGCGGAGGATGCAACCAACAAGATCTCAGTCGAGGACGTTGTGGGACTAGATGATGCAAAGAGGGCGCTGCACGAGGCGGTGGAGGTGCCGATCCTGCACCCTGAGCTACTAAAGAAGTACGACATCCAAAACATCAAGGGGATCTTGCTCTTCGGGCCTCCGGGAACCGGAAAGACGATGCTCATGCGCGCGGTCACAAACGAGCTAGGCGATGTGCACCTGGTCACGCTCTCCGGAAACGAGATAAGCAAGTACGGTCCGGAGCGCGCAATAGAGTCGATTAGGCAGACGTTCGACAGGGCGAAGGAGAATGCGCCGGCAATCGTGTTCATCGACGAGATCGACGCTGTGGTCCCGGCAAGGGACCAGGCGAGCGAGAAGGGCGTGCAGTTCACCGGGGAGTTCCTCGAGCAGCTCGACGGGATAAAGTCCGACTACAACATCGTCATGGTGGCGACCACCAACAGGCCTGACGTTCTGGACCCAGCGCTGCTTAGGCCCGGAAGGATAGACAAGATAATCTACGTCGGCCCTCCAAACAAGGAGGAGAGGCTCGACATCTTCAAGAAGAACCTTGCCAAGGTGGCAAACAGCCAGATAAACTTCGACAAGCTCGCAGAGATCTCGCAGGGATACACCGGAGCGGACATAGTCAACATCTGCAGGCAGGCGAAGATGAACGCCCTTGAGCAGAGCATAAGGGGCGCATCTGAGGAGATGATAACCACCGATGACCTTGTGGGCATCATACAGAAGATAAAGCCGTCAGCGCCAAGCCTTGTGGTCGGAAGGTACCTAAACTTCCTTGCCAAGTACGGGCAGAGATGATCAGCGCAGCCTATCCCGTAGCGTCTCGCTGACAAGTATCCTAGAGGATTCGTTCACGTACAGCTCGGTCTTCCCGTTCCCCTTCCTCACCTGCGCGAACTCCACCTTGACTATCTCCCCGGGGTGCGCCTGCGCTATCTCCCTCACAGCGTTCCCGAGCACCGTTACCTTGAGGTCGTCGAATCCGTCGGTCATCGTGAAGGTGCAGGAGTCGTTGTCGTTTGAGATGGCGAATATCGAGTGCTTGACC
Organism: Microcaldota archaeon; assembly: GCA_028867335.1. GTDB lineage: Archaea > Micrarchaeota > Micrarchaeia > Micrarchaeales > CABMGC01 > JAGWGI01. The sequence continues at coordinate 89,225 of JAGWGN010000001.1, forward strand.
TGCCCAATGGAGGTTATCCTGCCGATCACGTCTACCTCTCCAAGCCCGTCTATCGCATCAAAGCGGATCATTCCTGTGTCTGAGCGCCTTATCCTCTCGATTGTGGAGCGGTCTATGCTCGCAAGCTCAAGCCCGTTGTAGCCCCTCTTGACCACGAACTTGCTCGCAAGTATCCTGTCCCCCCTCTCGATTGGAATCGAGCTGGCGAGATCCGCCTTGTCCTTGAAGAGGATCACCCTCGCGTTCTCCCCCTGGGTGCCGAGCACGAAGATGCGTAGGTATATGTCGGCCCCGCTGATGTTCACCTGCTTCTTGTTGTAGACCCTGTACACCTCCTCCTCTATGTCCACCAGGGACTCGACCCTCACCTTCTGAGAGATCAATTGGTCCACAGTTATGGCGATCGGCTTGTCGGCTGCGGTCTGCGAGGTCTTGAACGCCTCCGCGACCAACTTGCTCTCCGCGATCTTCTCGGCGGTCCCCCTATCTATCATCCCCAAGTGCTCGTCGAGTACATCATCGGTAGTTGCCATGGGCATCAAATCAAATCAGAGCCGCGGCGGATCCCGCAATTCCCATTATCAGATTCGGGTACACCCCGAACGCGATCACAAGCAGCGTGCAGAGCACGATCACAAACAGCACATTCCCCCTGACGTGAAGGTGCTGCGGGTCGCTCTTGCTCGAGTACATTGCGGTTATCACCCTGAAGTAGTAGTAAACCGAGATCACGCTGTTAAGTATTCCGATCAGCGCAAGCAGCAGCGCCCCCCCGTACACGGCGCTTGAAAAGAGAAGGAACTTGCCCATGAATCCCATCGTGAGTGGTGTCCCTATCAGGCTCAGCAGCATTATCGTCAGGCAGAACGCGGCGATGCTGCTCTCCTTGTGGAGCCCGATGTAGTCGTTTATCTCGCTTCTGTTTTTGCTCTCCATGAAGAGCACAACCGCGATCGCCCCTATGAACATTATCATGTGCGCAAATATCTGGAAGAGGCTGGCAGATAGCGAGTAGCCGGTTGCGACTGCAATTCCTATCGCGATGTATCCCGCCTGGGCGATCGAGGAGTACGCAAGCATCCTCTTAACGTTCCTCTGCGCAAGGGCTGCGATATTGCCGTAGAACATTGTTATCACCGCAAGCACATACATTATCGGAACAAAAACCGCCTTGTCGACAGCGAAGAGCAAAAACAGCACCTCAAGCAGCGCAAGGAAACCCACCTTTTTGTTGATCCCCCCGATCATTGCAGTGACGTGTGTGCTGGCGCCCTGGTAGACGTCAGGTACCCAGAGGTTGAACGGGAAGAGCGCAGCCTCGAATCCCAGAGCCGCAATGATCATCCCAAGGGCAATTAGCATCAGGTTGCTTGCCGCGGCCGGCGAGACGAGCGCAACGCTTCCCGTCGCCCCGTAAACCAGCACCATCGCAAACGAGAACAGTGCAATCGCAACAGATGCGAGTATGAACAGCTTGACGCTCGCCTCTATCGCGACCCTCTTGCTGAGCAGCATCGCAAATATCGTAGGTATCCCCATCAGCTCGAGTCCTATGAATATCGAGACTAGGGAGCCTGCGAATGCGACAAGGTACATGCCCATCAGCGCAAAGCTGCCCAGGAGCGCGAAGCTTGAGTAGTGCAGGTCCCTTGCGTATCCCAGTATGTTGACCAGCATCATGCCGAATGTGAATATCAGCGCAAAGAAGAGCGAGAACGCGTCAACGTGAAGGATGCCAAGCGCCACGTAGTCCGAATTGTTTGCCATCATCCACGCTATCGAGGCCACAATCAGCGCAAGGAAGAGGATTGTCGATGCAAACTGCATCCTCGTCCGCTTCCCCACCGCTCCAGCAAGGTTGAAGAACACAAGAAGCGCGCAGAGCGCGGCGAAGATGTAGAAAATGGGTATTTGAGATATTGAAATGTCCATCATCCGATCACCACGAATACGATTATTATCACAAGCCCTGCAACAGTCGCAAGCGCGTAGGCGTTCACCGATCCTGTCTGGATCATCCTGGCCCTGTTGCCTATCGCCGTGGCGCCCCTGCCGACCGAGTCGAATCCCGCGTTGAGCTCCGAGTCAAAGAACTCAAAGGCTCCGGCCACGTGGTATCCGAAAACCGCGACGTAGTGGTAGAAGCCGTCGAAGAGGAGGGAGTTGCCCATTATCCTCCGCGCAACATCAAGTCCCCTATTCTCTTTCTGCGCCATTCTATAGACGAGAAGATAGGCGACCAGCATTCCCGCAAGAACAACCGCGCTTTCAATTGCACCGTCAACAAATCCGATGCTTATCGCAGGGGCAAAGGAGTATCCGAGTCCCTGCATCGCTCCCGATACGCTTTGCACATAGCCTACAAAGTATGAGCTCACAAGGCAGAGCCCCGCGAGCACCACAAGTGGGATCGTCATGGTTTTTGGCAGCGTGTCGTAGCTAAGGGAGAGCCTCTCCCTTATCCCCTTGTTGACCGTGCCCTTTAGGGGCAACAAGAACCATCTTGCGATCATCGCGCTCACCATAAGGTCGATGAAGAGCATGAATGCGTAGGTGTAGGCGCTAGTGGATGCACCCTCGACCCCGACGTTTGCGAGGAATCCGTTGAACGGGATGAATCCCGCAAGGGCAAGCACCCCGAATATCCCGCTGAAGAGCAGCACCTTGTTTCTCCCCGAGTCCCGCATCTCGCGTATGTCCTCGGTCTTGTTTGCCCTCATCAGGTTGCCCGCATAGAAGAAGAGCAGCGCCTTGTAGAATGTCTGCGCGAAAAAGAAGAAGAGCGCCGCGGAGTATGCACCGATTCCCAGGGCGAACATCATCAGCCCCAGCTCCTCCACTGTCGAGTATGCGAGTATCCTCTTTATGTGGTTGCCCACAAGCGCGTTGAACACCCCTATCAGGGCGGTCAGTGCCCCGAAGATCGCGATGACTGGCATGAGCCTGGTGTTTGCAAAGAGCGGGAAGAGCACCATCAGCAGGAACACTCCCGCCTTAACCATGGTCGAGGAGTGAAGGAATGCGGAAACAGGGGTCGGTCCCTCCATCGCAGAGGAGAGCCACTCCTGGAACGGGAATTGCGCGGATTTTGTGAAGATCGCAACCATCACAAGGGTGAGTGCGGCAAGCACAGGCGCACTCATGCCGCCGGCGGAGAATGCCGCGATTATCGCCCCGAAGTCAAGGGTGGAGTACGTGGCGAAGAAGATCGCGATTGCGGCTAGAAGCGCTATGTCACCAATCAGTATTATCGTTATCGTCTTCCTCGCGGCGTGGTTTGCGCTCTCCCTCTGGTTCCAAAAGCCGATCAGCAGATAGCTGGTCACGCTGAGGAACTCCCAGGCGACGAATAGCAGCAAGAAGCTTCCCGCTACCGAGAATGCGAGCATGGCCGTCTGGAAGGCGAGCAGCTCCATGTAGAACCTTTTGTTGTCGGATAGGACGTCCATGAACCCGAACGAGTAGAGCACCACAAGGGGCGCGATTACCGAGACGAGCGCAAAGAGCAAAAGGTTTATCGGCAGCAGGCTTGCGGTAATTGCAAAAGCCGTCCCGCTGATGCTAAACCAGTCCGTGCTCTGGGCGACACCCACCTGCCCCATAAGAATCGGGATGAACGCAAGGGGAGTCAGCGATCCTATCAGCGCAACGACTCTCACCAGCCCTGAGGTCTTTCTGAGCAGCGCTATGATCGCTATCGAGACGAGCAACGGGACTAAACTCAGCAATATCAACATGTCATCCCTTGAGCTGCATCAGCTTCCTTAGGTCAAAGTCCGCGACCTTGTCCCTCATGTAAACGTAGAACGCCACCAGTCCTATTATCTCGGTGCTCGCAACAGCCCAGAGGCTCAGAAGTATCGGGAAGAACGAGCCGCTCGCCACAGAGTAGTCGAAGTATCCCACAAGCGCAGTTATGCTGCCTGCAAATATCAGCTCGATTGCAAGGATGGTTATCACAAAGTGCCTGCTCGCCACCGTTCCCGCCAGGCCCATCGCTAGGAATGTCGCACCGACCAGCACAAAATCGTATAGCGGAAGCATCAAACCACCGTCTTAATCGCCTTCTTTATCAGCATCACGCTCCCAATCCCAACCGCAAACATCAGGAAGACGACCGCCGCTATGATCCCGAAGCTGCCGCCTATCGCAAGCGCGATCTCCTGCGAGATGTCCGGCGCGGAGATGAAGCTCGCATTCGAGTTCATCGCGGTCGCATATATCAGCACCGCCGCAAGAACCACGAAGATGACGCTAAATCCCCTTGCGCTCACGTGCCTGAAGTTTATCGTTCCCTCCGCGGCGACGGCCACAACAAGGTATGTGGAGAGCCCCCCGACAAGTATCAGCAGCTGGAAGAGCGAGATCAGCGTCTGACCCAGCATCAGGATGTATCCGGAGACAACCGCGAAGAGGATCGCAAGCGCGATCGCCGACTTGAATAGGCTTTTCTGGCTCAGGACCGCTACCGCTGCCAGGATTCCTACCACGGTCAGAAGTACAAAGAGCGCAAGTTCAAGCAAATACTCACTCCAACTCCTCCGGTCTTTTTATCAGGCTCCTGCGGTCGTAAGCCTCAAGTTCAGTGTTCTTTGTAAGCACAAGGCATTTTGTTGGGCAGACCTCCTCGCAGAGCGCGCAGAAGAGGCACCTCTCAAGGTTGATCTGCGGGAAAAGCTTGTTCCCGCGCTCGGTCTCGGACTCGACCATCACAATCGTCTGGTTCGGGCAGATCCTCGCGCAGGCGCTGCAGTTTATGCAGGTCTTCATGTCAAGGCGGTGGATTCCGCGGTAGTTGTCAGGAAGAGACTGCTTCATCTCGGGATAGTCCAGCGTGAATTTGCTCTCAAGCGCCTTCTTCGCCGTCTCTAATAGCGGGTTTGACATGCTATCACTAAACCTACTTCTGATAGATATTTATGCATATGCGAGAATATCAAGTCATGGGGGCGAAGACGAGGGGAAAAGTGGCTGTGATCACCTTTCCGGGCAGCAACTGCGACCGCGACATGGTGAGCGTGCTAAGGGACACCTTCAAGGTGGATGCGCGGCTCATCTGGCACGAGGATCCGCTGCCAAAGGATTTGGCCGGGATAGTCTTGCCTGGCGGATTCACATATGGCGACAGGCTCCGCTCAGGCGCAATAGCCTCCCACTCCCCTATCATTGAGAAGATAAGAAAGTTCGCGGAGGAGGGAATGCCGATTCTTGGCGTGTGCAACGGATTTCAAATACTGACAGAGGCCCAAATACTCCCAGGCGCACTAATCAGAAATGAATCTGTCACATTCGAATGCGCAAGGGTGGAGATGGAGGTCAAAAACAACAAGACTCCCTTCACCTCAGAGCTAAAGGTAGGAGACAAGATTCCAATCTCGATAGCAAACGGGGAGGGAAGATACTACATAGACGCACAGGGCCTTGAGGCGCTAAAGAAGAACAACCAAATCGTCTTCTCCTACATTGACCACTCAAACGGCTCGATCGAGAACATTGCGGGCGTGTGCAACGAAAAGGGGAACGTGGTTGGCCTGATGCCTCATCCCGAAAGGGCAGCTGACCCAATACTAAATCCCGGAAAGAATCTGCCTGCTACCCTGATCTTCAAGTCCTTCCTAAAGGCGATAAGAGAGAAATAGTAATTATTTATGTGATAGGGACTTAAGTTCTCTGGACTTTTCTTCTTCCAGAATTTCAAAGTTCAGGCCAGAGTTGTGCAAAATTTCTACCATTTTCTTTCCTGCAAAATACTCCCTCTGTAGAGGGTTTGAGCTAACAGATACCTGAATCTCACTAAGTATTGCCCATCCCCTGAACTCCTCCCTGTCGTTTCTAAATCGTATTTTGTAAAAAGGGAGGTCCTTATCCAGCAACTTTTGCATTTCATTGCTAATCGGTCTTGGTTTGACCTTATTCCTCTCTAGTTTATTCAGATAATCCTGAACAAATTTAATGTCGGCGCCGCTAGCCTTGTAAGAGATACGTCTTTCAGCAACTACCATCCAACCACACTATTATTCGGCGAATAAAATCTAAATATCAGTTTATTTGCTAGATTATTCCTGTCGCAAGCACAAATGCCCACAGCAAATTGAGTATGGCAAGCGGCACAAGCCAGACCCATCCCAGCCTAAGTATCCTGTCCAGCCTCATCCTAGGGGTTGTGGCTCTTAGAACAACGACAAAGACTGCGACAACCAGCACCTTTATGCCAAGCCATACGTACGGTGGCAGAACAGGTCCGTCCCATCCTCCCAGAAAGAGAAGGGTTACAAGCAGGCTGCCAAGGAAGACCCTTGTGTAGTCGATAAACAGCGAGATTGCGTAAAGCGGCGCGCCAACATCCGTTAGCCATCCTGCTATCAGCTCCGAATCCGCCTCCCTCAGGTCAAATGGCGGTCTTTCAAGCTCGGCGATAAGCGCAATGAAGAAGAGCACAAAGCCAAGCGGCATGAGGACAATGAACCACCAGCTTGACTGCGCATTCACTATCTGCAAGAAGTCGAAGCTGTTTGCGAGGATCCCGACACTTGCAATAACCACGAAGAGCGGAATCTCGTAGCTTATGAGCAGCAGCACGGACCTCTGAGCGCTGATCGAAGAGAACTTGTTCCCGCTCGCCCATCCCGCGATGAATATCAGTATCGGTATGAATGAGATCAGCACGAATGCGACAAGCACTCCGAGCGTGAGGTCAACCCCGTAGAGCCCCGCCCCGTACGGGAGTATCTCGACGATGAATGCGAAGATCGCGGCGACTATCGGCAAGCTGGCGAGGAAGAGCACCCGGTTCGCCCTTGCAGGGATTATGTTCTCCTTTGCAAAGAGTTTTATGAAGTCGGCGGCGTTCTGCAGCAGCCCATACTTTCCCGTCCTTGTCGGACCGTGCCTTAGGTGTATCCTCGCGACCAGCTTTCTCTCAATCCATCCAAAGATGTAGTCGAAGATTGTTATCAGCACCATTATCAGCGCGCCGAAGACGAGTGCCGCTATCGCATAGTTGACAATCGGACTTACTGTCGTGAAACCTAAGGTCGTCTCGATTCCTGTTATGATGTTTTGGAATATCATGAATCTACCTGTCTACATCCGCCATTACCGTGTCCACGCTCGCAAGTATCGGGAAGAGATCCTGGAGCCTGTGACCTTTCGGAAGGTGCTGGAGTATTGCTGTGTTGATGAAGGATGGCGCCCTTATCGAAAGCCGATACGGCCTTTGCCCCTCTGTGACCATGTACATCATCCCCTCCCCTCGCGGAAGCTCCCTTCTGACCATTACCTCCTTCTCCTTTGGCTGCGGGCCTATCAGCCTAATCGGCATCCCTATCGCATCGCCTTCCGGGATTATGTGGAGCGCCTCCCTGATCAGCCTTATGCTCTCCTTCATCTCGTTGATTCTGACTCGATATCTTGCAAAGCAGTCCCCTCCGTTCTCAAACTGCGTGTTGAAGTGAAGCTTCTCATAGACGTAGTATGGGTAGTTTTCCCTGACGTCAAATTCGACTCCCGAACCCCTGAGCGTCGGCCCGGTTACTCCAAGGCTGATTGCCTCCTCCTTGCTCATGATTCCAATCTTTTTCATTCTCTCCATGAAGATCGGGTTTGACTCAAGGTACTCCTGATACTCGCCGATCCTCTTCTCCAGGTAATCAAGCGCCTTGTATGCATGCTTGTCGAATCCAGGCGCCATGTCGCGGTTTAATCCGCCGAGCCTCTGGTTCACGTAGAACATCCTGCCTCCCGTTGCCTCCTCAAGCAGGCTGAGCACAATGTCTCTGTCCTTGAAGCACCACATAAAGACGCTGAAGAGTTGTCCTATGTCGTTGATTGCTGTCCCAAGCCAGAGCAAGTGGCTTGCGATCCTCTGAAGCTCAAGCTGGATTAGTCTCACGTACTGAGCCCTATCCTTGACTGTGATTCCAAGCGCCGCCTCAACGGTCGCGACATAGAGTTCATCGTATGAAAGAGGAGCAACGTAATCGATCTTCTCCATGTATGAGGGGCTCTGCATGTACATCCTGGTCTCAACCAGCTTCTCCACTCCCCTGTGAAGGAATCCGATGTGGGGCTCGACCTTTCGTATCGTGTCCCCGTCAAGCGTCACCACAAGCCTTAGCACTCCGTGCGTGCTTGGATGAACCGGGCCTATGTTTATCTTTGTCTCTCCCAAATCCTCACTTCAGCGGCTTGCCGATCCTTATCACGTTCTGGTCACCGTCTTTTTTGTCCTTGTCATCCTTGTACTTCTCCGCCCACTTGACCTCGTCCTTCATTCCCTCATATGGCTTGCTCCAGATGAAGCTCTTTCTCATTGGCGGGTCCTTGCCGTCCCACTTTTCAAGCAGCAGCCTCTTTGCATTCCTTCCTTCAATCTTTATCCCAAACATCTCGCTGAGCTCCCTTTCATACCAGTCCGCCGCAAGGTAGAGGTCAAGCACGGTGGGTATGTGAGGGTTCTTTGTCGAGAGGTCGAATCTAACTATCTCCTCCTTGCCGTTGTCCATGTTCCGTATGAAATAGAGGACCTCGATCCGATCCGTGTAGTCCACAGCGGTGAGCTTGACTAGGTACTTGTAGCCGTCCCTGTGCATCTTCTCAAGCGTCTCGCGAAGCTTCTCAGAGTTTATTTTCAACAATCTTACCACCGATCTTCTCCTGTAGTTTCATCAGCGCCCCAAAAAGGTTCTCCGGCCTTGGAGGGCAGCCTGCGACATAGACATCGACAGGTAGCACCTGGTCGATTCCCTTTATTATATTGTAGCTCTCCCACCACGGGCCTCCGCATGTCGCGCACTCCCCATATGCGATGACGTATCTCGGCTCCGCCATCTGCTCGTAGAGCCTCTTTACCTCCGGAATCATTGCCTTTGTGACCCATCCCGCGACAATCATCACATCAGTCTGTCTTGGGGTTCCCCTGAATAGCAAATATCCTCCTCTCTCTGCGTCGACCCTTGCCGACCCGAAGTCTAGCAGCTCCATCGCGCAGCACGCAAGCCCGAACTGCATCGGCCACAGCGAGTTCTTCCTTCCCCATGTGACCGTTCCGCTCGCAATCGCCTTTGTGACATCAGATAGTTTTGCGAATACAGCGTTAACTGGCAGCTTTCTGCCCTTTAGCGAGTCGAAGGCGAGCTTCTCCATTTCCTGCCTCGCGTTCGCAAACTGAACCTCATCGTACGGTTTATCTTCCATATGAAACATCCCTCTCCTTTGAGTGCGCCATCGCAAGCGCGAAGGCTGCGAGCACAAAAGCAACTCCGGAAAGTCCTATTATTCCTAGGCTTATCATCTGGCCTATCCTTGTGTAGACCGTTCCCCACCCCAGGAGAACCACTATCACCATCTCAAAGCCCAGATAGAGCGGAAAGTAGTGCAGGTACTCTGTGGTTATGTCCCTCTTTGTGCCGATCGGGGTCTCTGCGCTTTCGTAATTGTCCAGCTTCACCGGATTCTGCCTTGTCCTTGTGCCGAGCAGCCTTGCCAGAAGTAGCATGCTAAGTGGAACAAAGAGCGCAATCGCCCCGAAGAAGAAGACAACCACAAAAGTGTAGTCCATGGTTTGTATACAGAATAAGTATTATTATACCTTATCAGACGCCCTCAGTATTTTTCCCACTATCGCAGCGAGCTCATGGTTGCCGTGGAACTGCGCAATCTGCTCGGCGTTCTGCCTCATGTAATTCTCCTTTGCGAAATTTACCCTAAATGCCCTCTGCGGCTCATCCGGGAGGATCTGTCCCTCATTGCGCAGGTTGTACTTGTGCATCCTCTTCACGAACGGGATGTTGTTTGCGGCCGAGGCGACCATGAGCGGGCTCTCCTTCCTCTCATTGACTATGTCTGGATAAGCCTTGAACTTTTTCAGTGCAATCTCGGTCGCAAGCCTTGAGACGGGCGTGTCATGCCTTGCAAGGAAGTGGAGTATGCCGTCGCCGTTCTTCTCCCTGCTCCCGATAGAGGGTATCCTCCGCAGTATCGTCTTCACGGTGTGAAATGTGATGTCCTCCTTTCTAAGGTTCTGCAGCTCGCCAAACACCTGCTCCACTATGCCGACAGTGCGTGTTCTGCCCTCTAAGAGTAGTTTTTCCCCAGGCACCAGAATTCCCAATCATCTTCAGATTCTAAAAATATTTATAGCTATGCAGGCATACTATTATCGTATCTGGGTAGCGATACCCTGATCCTAATTGTTGTTGGGATGGAACTCACTATAAACGCAAGGCAGGCAATACTGCACGGCTCGATAAAGATACGCGTGAAGCGCTCTGGGATGTACCAGCAGCTCACCTTTCTTGTAAGGAAGGCGCAGATGGGGAATGTGGACTTCGTCGAGCTCTTCACTGACAGGATAGTGGACACCTCTGAGCTCCTCAAGGTCTCAGAGGAGCTGGGCCTGCCGATTGAGGCGCCGAACGGAAAGGTCTTCCCAAAGGGCACCTCAGCCCAGGACTTCTCGGAGCTATGCAGCATGCTCCCAGCGGCAACCGTTTAACCACTCACTGCTTCTTGCCGAAGATGCATGAGGTGCACACGCCCCTTGTTGCGGTGTAGTGCTCGTTGCACACGTGCCTTCCGCAGATGCTGCACACATGCTTTGCCTCCCCTCCGCAGATATGGCAGAGTGTTTTTATTTCGCTCATTTTTTCTCCTCCTTCTTTTCAACAGCACCGAAGTCTATAGCGTTTCCTATCAGGGACTTTGCCCTCTCAAGCGAGTACGGCTTTGTCCCCTTCTTCTTCGCGTACGAAACCTGGTATCTTACGTACGAATCGGTTATGTCCGTCTGCGGATTTAATCCCTTGCATTTGTTGATGTACTCCATTATCGCGGCGACCGCCTGGTCAACGTCCAGGTTCTTCACGTTCGCAAAGTACGGGGCGAGTATCAGGTTAACGGCCCTGTGCCTAAAGTCTGGAAGCGGGATCTCAAGCAGCTTCTCGATCCAATCTGTCGATGGCCCTCCCCTCAGCGCGTTCGGGTTTATCTTCGGCTTTGGAATCTTGAGCTTTGTTGAACTCTCAATAATTTCTGGAGGGAGATACTTCAGGTCGATAGGTAGCCCCTTTAGGATGCTGCGCTTTATCGCCTCCTCGAAGATCCTTGCCATCCTCTTTTTGGTGAGATAGACAATTCCCTTCTCAAGCTGCTGGTTTATCAGCGCGTACTCCTTGTTCGACTTTGGCTCTACATTCACGTACTCGTAGAACGGCAACTCAAAAGTGTCTCCCTTAACTGTGAAATTTATACCGATCTCCTTTCCTAACCTCTCCATGTTCTGTATTGTGTCTGCCGCGAGTGCCTCGCTGCATCTCTTTGCCTCAGCTATAGCGTACTTGTTCACAAGATATGTGGTGACCGGAGAATTTCCAACAGCGCTCACCAGCATCCTCGCATAGACATAGCTGACCAGGTAGACAAGTCGCATGTCTGCCACAGTGGTTTTTGTAAAAGGTATCTCGGAATCGGCAAATGCCTGTCCCACCCGAATCATCCCTGCCTTGAGGTACTTCTCCTCAACCTTCGAGCTCTCAAGCGAGGCGATGATCTCTTTTGCCTCCGAAGAAAAAGGATATCTGTAGGCGAAGTCGAGCTTCGCCTCGTCAAACTGCATGATAATCTACGCGTAACGGGTTAAAATCTAAGATTCCATGTACGGTGCAAGGTAATATGTGAGCACCGCGTCCCCGATGTTGTAGCTGAGCTTAAGCGGCTCGTTGCTCTTTAGCGAGAAGTTGATCTGGTTGCCGATCGGGCAGGCCTTGATTATGTTCTCCAGGTACTCCAAATTGAAGACCGCATCCGCGTTCGCCTTTGCGGTGAGCTTCTTTACTATGTTTCCGTCGACCTCGTGGCTCTCCTCGAGCTCTCCGCTGTCTCCGCGCGCGCTGATCATCATCTGGTCCTTTGCAGCCTTGAATGAGATGTACGAAGAGATGAGCGATGCGTCCTTGATTATGTCCTTGAGCGGCTCGCCTAGGACCTCGACGCTGACGTCAAAGTCGACGCTTGGCTCCTTTTCGACGTTCTTTCTTACATCAATGAGCGGAAGCTTGTATCTCCTCCTGCTGTTTGCTCCGATGAACTCGAGGCTGAGCTTCCCCTCGTTCTCCTTGATCGAGAGCGCCTCGTTGTCCCTTGTCCTCGAGAGAACCTTGCTTAGGTTGTCTAGGTTCAGCCCGACGCTTGCGTCCTTGTCTACAGTGAACTTGCCAAACGACTTGCTCGGCATGAAGAATGAGACCATCGAGATTCCCGAAGGGTCCATCGCCTTTAGCTTGATTCCCTCGCTTGTGATGTTGAAGGATCCCTCGTCAACCAAATTGACAATCGCCTCGACGCAGTCCCTCCAGTACTTAGCATTATCGATCTTTAACTCGAACATTTCGACCCCCGATAGAAGTAATTAGATTAGGCAAGAATAATATATAAAAGCTAGCTTCTAGTCGGGATTTCTCTCTTCAAGGAACCTTTTGAGCCTCTCCATCTGCTCCAAATTCGCCTCCCCTCCCTTCCTTGCGCGCTCCAGGCAGAGCTCCATGCCCTCCTTGGTCAAAACAATCTTGTCTTTGTCGCTTGCGTAGCCAAACGAGACCAGCTTGCCCACAAACCTGGAGAGGTCGTCGCAGTAAACTGAGCTTCCGGTGCGGTAGTAGAGCGCCTTAGAGGTGTTTATCCCGCTCTCCTCAAGCTCGTACATCATCCTCGCTACCTGCTCGATAGACGTCTTTGACGCCCACTTCGGGTTTGTCAGGATCGCTGAGAATATTGTCTCTGGTGCAAGGCTCTCCACCCTCAGCTCGCCCTTGATGCCCCTCCTTGAAATGTCCTCGATCCGATACATGTGCCTCACCTTTCGATTAGCTCTTATCGCGCTTCTGGAAATACTTGTCCGCCAATATATTTCCCGCATCGTTAACAGCATCCCACAGCCTTGTGAACTCCGATTTCTCAAGGAACTTGGAATGGACAAGGTATGCCATTGCCCTGGCCAAAGCGGCATCGTCTATCTCCGAGTCCTCCTTCTTCATCGGGTCAAAGACCTCAAGAAAATTAGAGAAGGTCCCCAAAATCTTCTTCGGCAGGACTTCGCCGCTGAAGCTGTTTGCCATAATCAGGGTCTTTGAGACCTCCCTGTGCGCATCATTGGTTATGAGCCCTATAATAGTACGCATCTGCGTAGATCTTGCGTCTATCATCTTCCTCCTCTCCTCCTCTGGCGCCTTGAGCACCTGTTCGAGCTCCTGTTGGCTAAATCCCTTTATCGTGCCCCTCACTCCCGCTAGGCACGCCCTTGTAAGCTGCATGCTCTGTGTGATATCCCACATCTCCTTCAGACTTGCCTCATGCTTTCTGATTGATTGCTTTGCGGCATTCTCAAGCGCGTTGCCGTTTCCCCCCTCAACCTTCTTTATCATCAAATTCACTTTTTATAGAGAATAGGGCTCCTTCCCACATTCTTGTCTCGCCTCGCCATGAAGAGGCTGACCTTAAGACCGAGATCTACTGTGATCTCCTCCTTTTTCTCCTTCTTTTCCCAAGGGCTCCAAAAAGTTATTCCCATACTCTCCCAAGATACTGATGCCTTGGGGATTATTTAAAAGTTGGCATGCGTTTCGTACCGCAATAGGGGCGGCTTTCGCCGCCCCAGATTCTGGGTGCGCCAGGTTGCCCCAGCGAACTAAATGAAATTTTAGTGATATTTAAACCATATAGAAAAAAAATCAGTTTTTTTTCGACACGTTTTTATACCGCAAACCGCAAGACTCCAACTACGGATTAAGCGTGGACCGAACGCTATACAAGAGCGGTATGGCAACGGTTGCTGCAAAGCAAAAGGGTTGTCACAGATTTTGGGTGGTGCCATGAGCCTTAGCATAAAGTATAGCGGCAGCACGGAAAGGAAACTGAAAGGGGTTCTAAAGCAGATGGTGTCCGAGGCAGTCTGCATCGAACCAAGGGACAGGGAAGCCGAATCCCACGCGACAGATAGGGTAGCAAACCTTGTCGGTGAAGTTGTCCAGCTCATCGCACTGTGCAGGGAGTCGGAGTCTTCGGGAAAGCCGAAGCGCTACGATGTGCACGTGTATGCGAGCGGCAAGGGCGTGGAATGGCAGTACTTTCAGGTGGACAGATAAGTAGCAGGGCGTTCTCGGCGCCCACTTATGGTTAAAATGGTCCTATCAAGAAAATTATTTTTTGCTGATATAAAAGCCTTTTCTGCCAAGTAAAAATATGCACAGTAAAGTTGGCCGCCACATCTCAGGTTCGGGGAGCATAGACAGAACAGTGGGCCTTGCAAGGGCAACCGAGTGCGACACGATGCAGATATTTGCAAGCAGCCCGATGCAGTGGGCGGTCAGAAAGCTAACCGATGAGGAGGCTGGCGAGTTCAGGAAAAAGTGCAAGGAACTATCTGTCGATCCGGTCGTCGTGCACATGCCGTATCTACCCAATATGGCTTCACCTGACAAGGAGATCTACAGAAAATCCAAGGAGACCCTGAAAATCAACATGGAGCGCTGCAACCAGCTGGGGATAAAGTACCTGGTCATGCATCTTGGCAGCACGATGGGTGAGCCAAGGCCCGATGCGCTCAAGAGAATCGCTGACGGGATCAATTCGGTGATAGACACAATGGACGGAATGCTGCTGCTTGAAGACCAGGCGGGGCAGAAAAACAGCGTGGGCTCAAGGATTGATGATCTAGTCGAGCTCTATGACCACATCTCCCACAAAAAGGTCGCCTACTGCATAGACACCTGCCATGCGTTCGGTGCGGGATATGACATAAGGGAGGCGGAGGTCTTGGATCGGCTCGACAAGCTTATGGGCTGGGATAAGGTGCACATAATCCACCTAAACGACTCGAAGTTCGACCTTGGCCTATGCAAGGACCGCCACGAGAACATCGGAAAGGGATTCATAGGTAGGGAGGGCTTCAAAAGCTTCCTTGGCCACAAGAAGATAAGGGGCATACCGGTGATAATGGAGACCCCAACTGACAGGAAGGTTCCTGACAAGATGGAGATAGAACTGGTAAAGAGCCTGATCGGAAAGTAATCCCCCTCTAATTTTTCAGCCCTTTTTTCAATTGCAGTCAGCTCATCCTCAGTTTTTCAAATTCCTAGGTGAGATCATGTTCGAACAAAAATACAGGATTGGAAACACCATCAGAACCCTTTCCCTGCCGCGCTTTATTTTCAGCGACTTCGTAAGGTGGAGATGGAGGAATAATTATTTTTCGGCTTTCAACTTCGAGATCTTCAGGAGGAGCAACCCCCACATCGCTATAGTCGGGCAGAGCGGGAGCGGAAAGTCGAATCTCTGCAAGCTTCTGCTCCGCATAATAAGCCGCGAGGGCGTCTCCTTCATACTTCTCGATCCCCACAACGAGTACGTTGAGAGCGCAATGGAGCTGGGTGCGACTGTATACGATGCGTCCTTTAGCGGGATCAACATCTTTGACCTGGAGGGGTTCACAATAAGGGAGAGGACAAGCGAGATAACGAGCATGCTCAAGAGGATCTTCCGCTTGGGCGACGTGCAGAGCTACATGCTCTACAAGTGCATCGCCTACACCTACAAGATTGCGGAGAGCAGGGGCAAGGCCCCCAACATCCACGACCTCCTCTTCACGATAAAGGTGTTCATCCGCAACGCGAGCACCGGAGAGAAGAAGATGCTCGAGGCTCTTGAGAAGAGGCTGCTACTGATCGACACTGGAACGTTTGCAAAGAGCGTCTCGCTATCCGAGATAATCGGATCGAAGAGCATATTCGCCCTCTCAAGTCTCCACACAAGCGAGGCGCAGTCGGTCTACATCGAGGGATTTTTGAAGAAGATCTACACGAAGATGCTGGGGATGCCAAAAAGCGGCAGGGTGCGCCTCTACATTGTGATCGACGAGGCGGAGAAACTAGGCGAGAGCTCAATTGTGTCGCGATTGGTCGCTGAGGGCAGGAAGTACGGCATCGGAATAATCAGCATCTCGCAGAGGGCGAAGGCGCTGGATAGAGAGCTGAGAAGCAACACCTCGCTCTTCGTCTCATTCGCGCAGCGAGAGCCCGAGGAGTTAAACTACATAGCGAACTTCATAGCGGGCGGAAACGAGCTCAACAGATACATTGAGGTCAAGAAGGCCATCAGAGGCCTTGGGAGGGGAAGGGCGATAGCGCTTGAGTCCAGCAGGCACAATCCGATGATCGTCTCATTTGACCTATTCAAGGAAACGCACAGGGATCCGACGCATGCGATAATCACGCTTGCAAAAGCGGGCATAAGCGATTCAGAGCTTCACTCCAAACTTTACGCAGAAGGATTCGAGGAGGGCGCAATAGAAATCTCCCTTCAAAAGCTTCAGAAGTCCGCAGTCGTAAAGTCCTGCGGCATCGCAAGCGGCCCACACGCAGGAACATGGCACATTACAATGCCAAGAAACAGCGCGGAGCACGATGTCCATGTGAATCTGATAAGCAGGCATCTTGCCCTCTGCGGCACAAGGAACACGATCTACAACAGCTCCTATGGCCCCGATGTGATCGCATTTGTTAAAAATGGCAGGGCTGCAGTCGAGTACGAGACCGGTCTTAACCAGTTTGAGCAGGCAAAGAAGATGGTCCTTGAGCGCAAGGAGAAGTTCTCGGAGGTGGTGGTTGTTGCAAATGATTCGGTTGTCTCACGCTACTGTGCAATCGAGGGGGTGAGGGTGCTCGGCGCAACAGAGTTCTTCGCGGAGAAAAACTTATTTAGGGACAATCCTAAACTGCACCGCGACGCTCCTGCTAACTCCAATCCTTCCGGAGAAGAAGCCTGAGCTTCCAGAGCCGCTTGCTGCTGTTGCGAAGTTGGCGTACGGGGAGTAGAAGTAAGGAGACCCCTGTATGCTGATGTTCATTACCGCGACGGTGTAGCCGCTTCCGGCAAGAAGCTGGGCCTGCGCAGTCGCGTTCTCAAGCGCCGAAGTAAGCGAGCTGTTCATCAGCATCGCAGACTCCTTCTGGGAGAGCGATTGCGAGAGGCTCTGCATACCCACGTTTGGTATGTTCGAGATTGCGCTAAATGCGCTGCTCGCGTTGTTTATGTTAGGTATCGTGACAGTGACTGCCTGGGTAGCCATGTAGACGCTCTGATTGTAGCAGCAGTAAAGGCTTGAGCCGTTGAATATCTGTGCGCTGCAGTAGAAAGGCGCAGGCAGGTTTATTGTGGGCCCTTTCGTTATGTTCTGGCAGACTTTGACCCTTGTCTTGAACAGGTCATATGACTGGGTCTGTATCTTCGAGAAGTTTTGGCCCACGTAAGGCCCTAGCGCATTGCCTATCGCGCTCACCGTCGCGCTTAGGTTCGAGTTCGCCGCTGCGGCCGTCTGCCCTGTTCCGTTTACAGACATGCTTATCGAGGCCTGGTCCGGATATCCGTATGCGATTCCGCTTGCTGTGACTGTTATTGTCCTGATTCCACCGTTGAAGGCCCCAAGGGCGATCGCCGCAACAGCCAAAATCGCAATTACTGAAAGCGCAAGAGAAACATTCTGCATCGTGTCCTTATCCTTAGCCATATGATCAGTTAAGTATGGGATGCCGTATTTTTATACCTTGATTTCAGGGCCTATTCGGCAGCAGGAAGAACCTCGATTTCTTTAGCAGCACCGCCCCGCCGCCCTTGTAGAGGACCTTCTTGTAGTGGTTTATCTGCTCCGCCAGCTGCTTCTCGCTCTTGAAGTGCCTGAGCTTTTGCTTGTAGTGCTCGGCGAAGTAGTTGTACGCCTCGAGGCTGAACACAAACCTGTTGTTGTTGTGTATCCTAACCGGCATCACCATGTCCGGACTGTCCCTCGCCGCGGCAACCCTCACCGCCCACTCCTTGAAGCTTCTCATCGCCTCAACAAACCTCGCTCTATTCTCCCCATTCATCCCACTCACCCACGATATTATTGTGAATGGGGTCGCTCTTAAAGCAGCTCTCCAACATAGCCAATCGTCTAAGTAGGCCTCTACCTTAGCGCAATCGCAATGCTGCGTATCATGTGGTTTGAATCTCTTTCAACATCTTTTTTGATCAGCAGCGCAGCATTTGAGGAGGGTGCCCTTATCTCGACCTCAATATCATGTGTCTTTCTTTTGTCATCGATTCGCAGTATGTCTGTGAATCCCGCCAGGCTCAGCTTCTTCTCAACGTCCGGGATTACCTCCTTTGAATCGCACTGGATCAGGAGTGCATAGCTGTTCATAATCAGAAATCAGATTTTGCAATATTTATGTTTTGTGCCGCTGGGATGCGTTATTTATATGTTCAAAGCGCAAATCAGACCATATGGAATCAGCAGCGATAAGCTCGTCAAGCACAATTTTCGACGCGGCGTTTACTGGTGACATGGATCTCATCCGCACCCTCATCGCATCAGGGACGGACGTCAACTCAGTGGACGAGGAGAACAACACCGCCCTCATGTATGCATGCTACTCAACATTGGGGGATGAGGCGCTCTCGTTTCTCATAGAAAAGGGTGCCGATGTAAACATCGCAAACAAGCAGGGCTATACCCCTCTCATACAGGCAAGCGAGAACGGCAACATCGATGCGGTGATGTTGCTTTTGCAGAGCGGCGCGCATGTCAACTCAAAGGAGAAGAACGGATACACATCACTCATGCTCTCATCCGAGCGCGGCCACTTCACAGTGGTGAAATATCTGGTAGAGCACGCCGCGGACTTCAACGAGGCTGACAACAACGGTAACACGGTCTTCATGCATGCAATCATGTCTGGCAACATGGACGTTGTCTCCTATATCGCATCAAGATCCAAGGACATCCATGACGCAAACAGCTACGGGCAGGACGCGCTCCTTGTCGCCGCGGAAACAAGCAATCTGCGAGTAGTCCAGCACCTGCTTGAGAACTTGCACTTCAACGTCGACAAGAAGAACAACTTCGGCAAGACCGCACTCATGTATGTCGCAGAAAAGGGAAAGATAGAGATTGTGATATATCTTGTCGAGCATGGTGCAAACACACTGCTCAAGGACCAGAGCGGGATGAGCGCGCTTGACTACGCCAAGAAGGCAAAACACAACGCGATAATGGATTACCTTGTCAATCGTGCCTGACCATCATTCTAAATTTTTAATCCCACCAATCTGATTGTTTAAATGCCTGCATTTAACCAGCTTTTTATTGTTCACCAAAATACCGACCGTGAAAGCCCAGCCCCCGGCGAGCACTTTGCATGGGCATTCTCAAAAGTGTTTGAGAAGAGGGACTCGGACAGGCAGAGGGTGGTGGATTCCGCGGTCCATGCCCTCAGGGATGCATCAAGCAGGGACCTCCCTTTTGCCAAGGCTGCGCTCAAGCTCTTGGTGAGAAAATATCCGCAGATCGCGGAGTTCCAGAACCTGCAGCTCTCGATCTAGAGCTACTTTCCCTCGAATACCTTCTTGTATGCCTCAATGGTCCCTATATCGACCCAGACTCCCTTGCACTTGACGCCATGCGTCTCCTGCTTTCCTATCAGCCACTTGATGAAATAGCCCATCGAGTCGTGGTTTGAGTTCTCCTTCATGTACTTGTCGAACATATCCACAGTCTCCTTCGGGAAGAGGTATATCCCCATGCTGAGCAGATTCGACTTGGGCTTCGCCGGCTTCTCCTCAAACTCAACTATTCTGTTCCCCTCTACGCTCAGCACTCCAGATCTTGTGAGCATCTCTACCGAGTCCGTCTCGTATAGCCCGAGGGTCACCTTCCTGCTCCTCTCAAAATGCTCAATCAGCCCGCTGAGCTTGAAGTCGAAATAGTTGTCGCCACTCACGATCATCACATCCGAGCCCACCTTGGCGTTCTTTATCACGTACTCTATGCCCTTTATCTGCCCCAGCTTCTCCCCGTTGTGCTTTGTCGGCTCGATGAGCAGCTCAAGCTTCTTCCCAAACCCCGAGGCGTTCTTGGTGTTAACGTAGTACTCAAACTGATCCGCGAATTTTCCGTTCGTGTTGACTATTATTCTCTCGACCTGCCTGTATGAGCCAAGGTCCTCAACTATGTGGTCTAGCAGCGGCCTTCCCCTAATCGGCAGCAGCGCCTTTGGTATGAACAGGCCGATCGGCTCCATCCTGGTCCCAAAGCCCCCGCACAGAACTATGACGTCCATAATCTCACATCTCCAGCTAAAACTTGGCACGCTCACCTATAAATCTTTTCCCAACAAACTACTATTATGAAAGCAATCGGCATAGGCCTAATCGTGTTTATAATCGTGATAATTATCGGAGCGGCAGCAGGAACGCTATACTACGTGAGCCTCCAGGGCTCAGCGCCCCAGCAGTTGCCAAACCTTTCGGCAAGCACCTCGGCGGCCGTTGCCCAGCTAAAGGGCAGCATGCTCTATCAGTCCCTATCCGGCGGCCAGCTCACTCCGAGCATGCTCTCAGAGCCGCAGAACCAGAGCTCTCAGTTCAACGTGACATACAGCGGAAAGGCGCTGATCACCGCAAAGATCGGCGGCGTTTCAGTACCGGTTGCCGTTCCTGTGGTTGTCAACAACCAAAAGTCTGGGAACGACTCAAGGATTTCTGTATCTATCACAGGGCTTCCGGTGGTTGGAGACATCAACGCCTCAATTATTCGAATGGGGAATGTTACATATGTCTGCGCGCCGAGCAACCCTCTAAACAAGAGCTCAGCGCCCCAGTGCGCACAGAGATGGAGCGGAAATTCCTCGACCCTGACGCTCTTCAATCTCCTCTCGCTGATAACATCAAACATGACGCTAAGCGTTAGCAGCTACTACCCAAGCGAGTACAACCAGGTATCATGCGTCTTCATGAACTCAACGCTAGTCCTCGGCCAGGCATCCTCAGGGCTGGGAAGCAGCTCACAGGGCTCTGGCAATCTGCAATCCTGCATAGCGCCTGAAAACAACCTTCCTGTGACCTTCGCGTTCTCCTTCAGCGCAAACAACAAGAACTCGACCGTGAGCTCTGTCATGCTAAACCTTGTGCAATCCGCAACAAGCAGCGTTGTATCAGACGCTGCGATAAGGGCGCTGCCTGCACCAGTAACAAACTCAACCCAGTGATCAGATGAACGATGTAAAGGAAGTTGACCTTGAGGAAGCAAAGAAGATGATCGAGGCGAGCGGAAAGAAGTTCGTCTGGATTGGCGGGCCGACAAGGGTTGCGATCCCCGAGATTCTAGATGTCAGTGACACGCAGGTGCTCGCAATAGAGGGCGCAGAGATCAGAATGTTTAACGACGGCAAGCTCAAGGTCCTAAAGGACTGCGTGATTGTCTGCCCGCATGGCAGGACCTCCCTTGCGATTACAAAGTTCCTCAAGACAAAGAACATCGAGGCCTACAGCCTAAGGGGCGGAGTGGCGGCGATAATAGGAGAAAACTACTAGTGATACCAATGTTTCTAAGCGACAAGGACCTCAAGGAGATGATGAAGCGCGAGAGCGATCCCTTCATAATCGAGCCGTACAGAGAGGCTCAGCTTACCCCTAACGGATATGATATGGCAATCGAGGTAATCGACAAGGAAGGGGAGACGATCGCAGACAAGGTCTACGAGATAAAGCCAGACGAACTCATAAGGGTGAAGACGATTGAGACCCTGGGAATGCCAAACGGCTACATGGCGCTGATGCTCCTTAGAAGCAGGTTCACAAGGCAGGGACTTCTCGGCCTATTCGCCGTGATCGACAGTGGATTCCACGGAAAGATAATCGCCTCCATAAAGAACCTGAGCAGCGAGACCGTCTCAATGAAGCTCGACGAGGGGGTCATTCACATGATCGTCTCAAAGATGGCGTCCGGTTCAGAAACTCCATACGGGAGTTCGGAGAAGAGCCACTGGCAGCACCAAAAGTAGAAAGTTATTTCGTAATCTCCTTGAAAACCTTGACGAACCTGACCCTAGCATTTCTTTCCGCGTCAGACATCCCCTTGTTTCCAAGCGCCTGCTCCTGCCTTGCGTAGATGATGACGTCTATCCAGTCCGCCATCTTTACGATCTTTGACTCTACGCTTGTCTTCTTTTTTTCCTCCCTGTAGAGGTCGTAGTATTTTTTGGAGAGCTCCTTGTTGTTTATTCTCCCATAGAGCTGTCTTACCACATACTCCCCCAGGTTGTCCAGGCTGATCCTTAAGTCCTCCGAAAGCTGTCCATGGCTGTATTTAGCAACGAAGTTTATGTCGCCCGATACGACCTCGTCCTTATCGTGCGTGATTGCGATCCGCAAGACCTTCTCGGTGTCGTTCTTAACCCCCTTTGAGTTGAGGTAGTCGGATAGGACCATCGCGATGAATGCTACCGATCCCTCATGTTCCATGACGTTCTGGGGCTTTATTATCTGCCTGGTGTTGTATCTTTGGATTGCAGTCATCCTTCCTATTGTGTGCTGCAGGAAATCGTCTATTATGCCGTCAAATGAGGTCTTTTGCATGCTTATGATACGAAAATCAGGCTTTTGTAGCTATCGCTACCCTTCCTCATGTATCCTTTGCAAAAGAAGGTCGAAGGAGCTTGCAGTTGAGAGAAAGGGAATCCGGTCATACTCCTCCTCGCTGTTGACCACCTTGTGCTTTAGAAGAAATGGCAGCTCGATCGGCTTTCCTATGAGGTATCCAAATCTATCGATCCATTTTATCGCCCGCATTCCGCCATCGTGGAACTTGTAGAGCTCATC
Organism: Microcaldota archaeon; assembly: GCA_028867335.1. Classification (GTDB taxonomy): domain Archaea; phylum Micrarchaeota; class Micrarchaeia; order Micrarchaeales; family CABMGC01; genus JAGWGI01. Next base: position 111,911 of record JAGWGN010000001.1, read on the forward strand.
GTCGTATGTGAGGAGCAGCCTCTTCTGCGCCTCGATCCTGTCCTCCAGCCGACTCTCGTTTAGCAGTCCCATTGAGATCAGGCCTTCCCCCATCTCGTCTAGGTAGGTGAATATCTGAATTGCGGATTCCACCCCCATCCAGACCTGAAGAGGGGAGGCAGATTTCTGGAATTTTTCCACGCCTTCGTAGTTGGCCAGAATCTGGGGTACCATCCTCATCACCTTCTTTATCGCATCATCGCAGCTCTGCTGGTCGGGCTGCTTTTGCGCATAAAGGATCTTCTCCGTTTCAAGCGCTATGTTGCTGTAGTAGAGCTCCTCCACAGTCGCCTTAAGGAAAAGTGCAAACTGGCTTTTCCTTGCCAGCTCGTTTAGCGCCCCTATTCCGTTGTCCCTAAGAAACGAGTTTATCCGCATGGCGGCCTGGTCAGGGTCCTTTCTTATTACCTTTCCTATCAGGATCTCTAGAGAGTCGGCTGTCTTTGCAAGGCGTACTCCGCCAGAACCCATCTCCTCACTAAGTATTCGACCAACCTTCTCTAAAATCTCCTGATTGACTTTTCGTGCGTATTTATGGCTATCATGGAGTCGCCCTGGAACTTTATCTCTGCCCCGTAGGCCACAAGCACGTAGCCCTCTATCTCCATCTTTATTCTCTCGGCAGATTCCTTGAGCGTCACTATCTCGCTCTTCTTTTTGACAATCGCGTTCTCCCTGTCCCTTATCTTCACCATATCTCTGCCTATCTGCACCTTCATGGCCTCTATCTCCTTGTCCAATGCCACGACCTTATCCGCGATCTCTCGCGAATCCTTTATCCTAAGTATGACGCCCTCTAGGCTCTTGTCGTTTAGGAGCGACTCGGCGCTTGTAGCGATCTTGCGTTTCTCCTTCTCGTCCTTGAACCCTATCGCCCCTGCGCCGATCTTTACGTTAAGTTCCATAAGCTTTTGCGCGAAGAGCTCCTGATTTTGTAGTATGGTCTGTGGGTTGTTCACAAGCCCAGAGAACGTGCCGCTCTTTGTCCCCTCAACATTGTAGTCGAACTTCGGTGCAATCTCTATCAGGTAGACAAGCGCCTTGTAGACCTCTGACTCCGCCTTCTTCATCTGGGCGTTCAGCGCCTCCCGCTCCTCCTGTTTTATGCGCATGCTCGCCTTCGATCCGCCTATGCTGTCGCTCTCGGCAGAGTACTCGATTGCCTTGAGCTCCTTTATCTCCTCATCAAGCTTCTCCATCTTCAGGTACCTAGACTCCAGCTTCACCAAAAACGGCCTTAGGGTCTTATACTTCCCTATCTCCTCCTGCAGGAACTTCCTTGCCGAGTCAAGGTTCCTATCCACCTCACTGATTCCCTCGGTTATCTCGCTTCCGAATCTAGGGTCCCTAAGTATCTCGTTTCTGAACCTCTCATTTAGGTCAAGGACAGCCTCGTTGGTCTCGTCCATTATGTCAAATAGCTTCTTGTATTTGATGAAGAGCGGATCATTTGACTGCTCGTCCAAGGCCCCCTCGATTGCCTTGAGCTGCTTTGCAAGCGTGGCGCCAAGTAGCCTCATCCACGTCTCCCTCGAGCTGTTTGCCTCAACCCTCTGAAGCCCGCCCTTCTCTAGGTTGCCGTAGATGCTCTTGAAGGTGGTGGCCACCTCGTGGAGCTCCTTGAATCTTAGCTCCTTGTTCTTTAGCATGCTCTCCTCAAAGAGCATCCCCGCAAACTGCCCGAGAGTGCCGCTTCCAAATAGCTGCCCCTCACCGACCGACTGCTTCCCGTCTCCCATCTCCAGTATCTTTTTCAGATTGTCCTGCGTTGTTTTCTCTAGTCTGTTGAACATGGTTTAACCTCACAGTTTTCTATAAAGCTCTCTCCCAGGCCTTTAAATATCTCAGCTAGGGGTTTGTTTCCTGTGCCTATCTTCCGCTGAATGCATCGTCAATGGACTTGCTTAAGGCAAACCTCAGCTTTGCAACAGACATGTCCACAAAGCCGCCGAGAATTGCAAATGCGCTGCCTGCAGCAGGATAGACCCAGTTGTGGCTCTCCCCGCGCACAAGCTCTGCGACAGACAATCCGGCAATGGTCAATGAAACAACTATGATCGGGGTGTCCCTTCGGATTGCAGCCTGCAGTGACTCCTCGGCTGTCGAAACCTTCCTTTTTCCATTGTCCTTTTCTCCAACGCGTCTTTCCCTCATAACAATCCCATTACCGATTAACTCCTTAGGCTAGGCCTCAATTTTATATGCACCAAGTCAATCCCTGCCTGCGCCTCTATCTCATTCTTCTCGCTTTGCGCTTCAAGGTAGGAGCCAAAGTTCTTGACCCCCTTGAAGTTCGAGTCTCTCAGCTCCTGTCCCTTGCTCTCCAGGATCTCAAAACCCCTGTTGCGCATTATCTCCTTCATCCTCTCGTTTCCCAGGCCATCGTCCGCGGATAAAACCCTGAACACAATTTTCGGCATATTTCCACCATGATTAACGCACGCTTTGTTTAAGCTTTTGGTCGAGCATGTCCTTTGTTTTCTCTACTGCTGTGGCCTCCTCAGCTTCAAATTTTTCTGGGTAGTTCTCCAAGATATTTGACAGGTTGTCTCTGCACCTTCTTAAATTTAACAGCGGATCTTCCTTGATCCTAAATAATTTCGTGGTTCCAATCTGCTTCACCATGTTTATGCTGCCTTCGGCATCCATTACTGCAAGATACTTTGAGGCGGTATCTCTGTCCACGCCAATCCTGTCCGCAACATCCTGTATCGTAAACGTCTCGTTGTAATTTTCCCTAAGTAGGTTTAGGATACTAGACTTGGGACTTTGATACTTGGCCATAAATCAAAATTGACGTTCCTCTTTAAATACCATGACCACAGTTTTGTTTTTCGCGAAAAATGCGCTCCGCTAGGCATTCTTAAAAATAAGAAAAATTGAGAAGTGAGCTTGTGATGTTAGGATTTAGTAGCGGTGCGCTCGCATGTCGCCGAAGCTTCATGCTTACACGCCCGCCCTATCAAAGTCGTGTAATACGACCACCCTAAGTCTCTCGTTTCGGGTGCGGCTTCGACCTTAGATGCTTTCAGGTCTTATCCGCTTAGCGCGTGGCTACCCGGCAATGCCTTTCGACAACCGGTAAACTAGAGGCGCCGGTCTTTCGTTCCTCTCGTACTAAAAAGACCTTGCCCTCTGAGACTAACACCCTCAGTAGATATTACCGTACTGTCTCGCGACGTACTGAACTCAGCTCATGTAGATCTTTAATGGACGAGCAGTCCAGCCCTTGGCGGCTCCTGCACCGCCAGGATGATCTAAGCCCATATCGATGTATCAAACGGCTGGGTCGATGTGAACTCTCACCAGCCACGAACCGGTTACCTCCAGAGTAACTTATCTGACAGCGTGGACTCCCATTAAAGGAGTACCAAGGTTCGTTAAACCCCTATTTCTAGTCTGCTTGTTACGCTTTTCAACAAACAGTCAGCCCTGCATTTGCTTTTATGCTTAACAGCTGGTTTCCAACCAGCTTAAGCAGAGCATTGGTCACTTTCGTTTCCTTATCGAAAGCAACCGCCCAGTCTAACTATCCGCCTGCTGCTGTTCCCCTTGCGAGGTTAGTTGCGCGGTAAACGCAGAGTGGTGTTACAGGATCGCTCCACGCCGGCCGGAGCCGGCGCTTCGATGCTCCCACTTACGCTGTGCAGCATTCACAGCACAACAACAACAGGTTATAGTCAAGCTTCATGGAGACTTCATTTCCCACTGAGGGAACGTGGCATATTCACCACGCAGTGAGTTCACGGGATCCAAGATTGGGACAGTGGGACAATCGTTACGCCCTTCATGCAAGTCACCTATTAAGTGACGAGGTATTACGCTACCTAAAGAGAGTCAGAGTTACTCCCGCTCTTTGCTAGCGCTTTGTCCCGTTGAAACGGGGTTTCGCGTACTAGCGGTGAGCAGGCGTCACCCGCTGTACTAAGCCTTACGGCTTTGCGGCGAGTTGTGTTTTTGATAAACAGTCGTCGTCCCCTAGTTAATGCTATCTGCTCTTACTAAGTGCAGACATGGCTTCTTGAAAACTTACGCCACTAACTTGCCGATTTCCCTAACCTTGGTTCTTCCCACACCCCTTGGTCTTTTCAACCAGCAGCACCTGTACTGGTTCTAGGTACGGTTTGATAAGATCGTTGTCGATTCCCTTTTCACGGGCTCAGGAATTCAGGTATTATGGTTCATTTAGCTGCTTCTCCTCATAATGAGACTCTGCAGCCATTTGCACCTCTTTTCAACCCTATCCCCAAGCGTCAGAAATCAACCTTGTGTTGCCACGCCTACTTATCAAGCTCCAGAATATTAACTGGATACCCTGTTGTACACGAGTAATTAGCTGTGTACTTAGGACCGGCTAACTCCCCGCTGACAATCATTGCGAGGAAAACCTTGTGCTTCCGGGGTAATTGATTCTCACAATTATATGCTATTACTTACACCAGGATTTTCTCTACTACACAGTCCATAGGATCGCAAGACCCTACTTCTAGCCATGTAGAATGCCCTCTTACCAGTATATTTCAACTCTAAGGTCTCGGTACATGATTTAGCCCCGTCCATTTTCGGAGAGAACTCTCTCAATCGGTACGCTATTACGCGTTTTTTAAAGGGTGGCTGCTTCTGAGCCTACCTCCCGACTGTCTACGAGAATTCCCTCGTTCGATACACTTAATCACGATTTAGGGACCTTAACCTTAGTCACCGACTTTACGGTCTCGTCGTACCAGCTTACCCGATACGGCCGACTCCCGGGGTCTACGCAGCATATGCATTCGGAGTTTGACGGGAGGGAAGAGCCTTTCGACTCCGCGCCCTCTAATCGGTCGCTCTACCGCATATGCAAGCTCGCCCGGAGCTATCCTAAAGATACTTCAGAGGGGACCCGCTATTGCTATGTTCGAATGGTCTATCGCCCCTACCCGCAGCTCACCCAACAGGACATGCCATGACAGGTTGCGGACCTCCAGGGGCCATCAAGCCCCCTTCGTCCTAGCCGCGCGTAGATCACAATAGCTTCGGGTCGTATAGTAGTGACTTAGGCACTTTCGTACCCTGCGCCTCCTTGCGTGCGCGCACTCGCTTTCGCTTCGCTGCATTGCAGCTTGCCACTCATATACACTCCCTGGCTCTTGCTTCAAGAAGAAGGACAGAACACTGGTACTGCGTGTCGATGTTTGCTTTCGCAACTTCTCTTCCACGCAGGTTAACCCTTCCGTGCCCTGTCTTCTTGTAACCACCTAGTTTCAGATCTTTTCGCTCCCACGCGTGTGGGTGCTTTTCAGCTTTCGTTCGCACTACTTGTTCGCTATCGGTCTCTGATCAATATTTAGGGTTGGGATTTAATGATCCCGTATTCGTTCGACGTATTAAGGCCGAACTACTCTCACACAACACATCTTAGCATCCTCTATGTACGAGGCTGTCACTCTCTATGGCGGAACTTTCCAGTTCCTTCTATTCAGATGCCAAGACTAAAAGTTGCACCACATCTCCGCACCAGTTACCTGGGGGATTCAGTTTGCCCTCCTCCGTGTTCACTCGCGTTACTGACGGAATCGATTTTCTTTCTTCTCCTGCGGGTACTAAGATATTTCAATTCCCCGCGTACGCATGCGCCACTATTCATAGCGCACAATTCGGCAATCCAAGGTTCAATGGCTGACATGCGCCTACCCTTGGCTTATCGCAGCTTGCCACGGCCTTCGTAGCTATCAGAGCCTAGCCATCCACTAGGTGGCTTATAATTACAAGCTCACTTCTCCTCGAATCAATCCCCTAGACGGGGATCTCACAAAGTGCATCACAGATGAGTTATTCTAAGACGTATACCTTTCACAAAGCGCGAGCTCTCGAGTATGACCTCTAGGAAGCTCAACTGGACATCAAAGCACTAACAAGTAGTTAGGTAGAGAAGCTTTATATACGTTTTTCTGGAAGCGCGACTAAGAAGGTAACAGGGCTAGTAGCCCTTGGAAATCCTCTTGTAAGCCTCGCGAAACGGGACCCCTTTTTCGACCAGCCTATAAGCCTCCCCTGTCGCAAAGATCTCCTTGCTCATTCCCCTCATGCAGGCATCTTTGTCGACTGAAAGATTGTCAAAAAGCATGATTGCAACCCCTAGGGATTCCCTAGAGATGTCAAAACTTTTCATTATCGCGCCCTTCGTCAGCTGTATGTCCCGGTTGTAACCAGAAATCAGATTTGCTGCGATGCCCTTTATCATAAACTCGTATGAGTTGACGACATGATAGCTTCCTCGAAGTATTTCAAGAAGATCCGGGTTGTTCTTGTGCGGCATCATAGAGCTTCCAGTGAGAAACTTTCGCGGCAAGATGAAGTATCCGAACTCTGGCATGCTAAAGAGTATCAAATCGCATGCGATCTTGTTGAGGTCAAGCATAACCTGCGAAAGCGCCCCCACTATCGCCGCCTCAAACTTCCCGCGGCTGTTCTGGACATAAATAGGATTCCCCTGGACCTTTGCAAATCCCAGTTCCTTCGCCGTGAACTTTCTATCGATTTTTATCGGCACTCCGTATCCCGCCCCGCTTCCTAGGGGGGACTGGTCGATTAACTTTAGTACCGAACCAAGAATTTCCAGATTATTATCCATCGAATCCAAAAAAGCCCCGCTCCAAAGTGCAATTGAGGAAGGCATCGCTTTTCGAGTGTGGGTATATCCCGGAAGAACCGTCTTACCATATTTTTTCTTGAACGCCTCCAAGCTTTCGATAAGCTCCAAGACAAGGTTTTCAGTTTCTTTTAGCTCCTCTTTGTAGTACAATCGCAATGCGGTAAGGGACTGGTCGTTTCGAGATCTCGCGGTGTGAACTTTCATCCCCAATTTCCCCAGCTTTGCGGTCAGATGACTTTCTATCGCCGTGTGACAGTCCTCATCCGACTGCTCTATCCCAAACTTCCCTGCCTTGTCAAGGGCCATTATTTTGTTTAATTCTGCCCTCAATCTTTTAACTTCGGAAGTGTTCAGAATTCCTGCCTTTCCCAGCATTCCTACATGTGCAATAGATGCGATGCAGTCATATTTCACGAGTCGTTTGTCAAGAATGTAATCCTCGCCTACGGTAAACTTCTCGATGCTCTTGTCTAGCTCGTAATTCTTTTTCCACAGAGTCATAGAATCCTAATCCATATCTCCAACTTTACATTATTTAATCCAACATCTACCAAAATTCGCCCATCAAACTCAATCTTTTAAGACCTCTCTGAGATAATATTCTGTTGATAACTTGCAGGAAGTCGAGCAGCAGAGCAGCAACTCAAAGTACATCTCTCTGATAAAGAATCTCCTCCAGCCAGACGAGGAGGTGGAGCTGGTCATAGTCCAGACCAGGTACTGGCCTCTGGTCTCAGCAAACTCGATCTTCAAGCCAAAGGTTATCTACGCGACGAACAGGCGCGTGATAATACTCGCAAGGCACCAGCTCGGACTGGTCAGAAGCTACTCGATCTTCCCCTATAGGATAATACTTGCGATAAAGCCCAGCAAGGGAATCTTCCTATCCTCGATAGTGATAGGCCACCAGGGAACCATACCTGCCGATGAGATAGAGAAGAACGAGCCCAAGAACGTGTCCGGCTTGCGCCACGAGGATGCAATGCGACTTGAGCACTTCATAAACGCAAAGATAGTGTCCCTTCCCCGCAATCCGCTCACCACAGACGAGCAGAACCAGTCAGAGACCCTAAAGCACAACAAGGGCCTCAAGTGCCTAAACTGCGGGACGATGAACGAGATGACCAGCGACTACTGCTCACATTGCGGAACAAGGCTCTAGAAAACAGTGTCCCATCAGTTACTTTTAGAAAAGGGGAAAAAATCAGACACTTAGCTCTCTGTTGTTGAATAGCTTCTGCAACTCCGAGACAATCCTATTCGTCCCTGGTGAGGGCCTGTAATATCCAATGCAGTTCTTTGTGTCCTTCACAACAATAGGCATCTCTGCCCAGTTTTCAGCGCCAAAGCCTCTGTTTTCCATATACACCATTACGCAGTTTCTGGTATATAAATCAAATTAAAAGTAGCAAAATTAGCCAAATTATTTGCGTTTTTGCGACTCTTCAGGGCTTTCTGAGAAGGCTTCTAAGATATGAGATTCCCCCAGATATGATCCCAACGATCGTCGCAACTACGAAAGCAATTATTGGCAATGGATACTGTCCGAGTATCTGTTCATGGACTTGCAGCTGCGTGAGCCCTCCCCCGCCTATCGCCGACGGCATAAGCCCAACACCCCCAACGTATCCCGCATACATCAAAAGCAGAGCCGCCCCAATCATTCCCGAGTTCATCAGTACAAGATGCACGCGGGCTAGGATTGCGGAAAACCTATCAAGCCTTTTGCCCAGCCTTACCTCTATGTAGTCGTATAAGAAGGACGTCACGCCAAGTGCGAGCACCATGATAATGTACATCACATATCCCACAGTCAGCCATATTCCCGCGCTTCCCGAAGCTATCACCATTGACGGGCTGGGGCTTAGGTAAATAGATCCCCATATAAAGATGATAAATGTCACCGCCGCAATTATCGCCCCCTGCGCTATCGCGCTCCACAGAAACATCGTCGCAATCCTACTTGTCTTTTCCATAAATATCTACTCCGAGGTCCAGCCTCCGTCCACTTCAAGTATGTGTCCTGTCACGTACGATGACGCGTTCGATGCCAAAAACACCGCTGCGCCCTTTAGCTCCCTCACATCGCCCAGCCTTCCGAGCGGCGTCCTGGTGTTTATGTGGTCCAGCATCTGCTTGTTTTCAAGGACCCCCTGTGTCATCTCGCTTGGGAAGAACCCCGGGGCGATCGCGTTGACCCTTATTCCCGAAGATGCGAACTCCACCGCAAGCGCCCTTGTGAGGTTCACTATCCCGCCCTTGCTTGCATAGTAGGGGGCTACAGGGAAGATATCCCCGAACACCCCGTAGATCGAGGCGATGTTTATCACGCTGCCCTTGACCTTCTTGCTCATCATGCCCTTCACCACATTCTTGCAGCAGAGGAAGACGCCTGTCAGATTCACCGCAATCACCCCGTCCCAGGCCTCCTTTGTCATCTCGGTAGACGGGCCCATCGCCGCAGTGCCCGCATTGTTTACCAGAATGTCGACCTTGCCAAATGAATCCTCAGCCGTCTTTACAACCTTTAGTATGTCTGCCTCGACAGAAACATCGGCCTTTACGGGAACGATCTTTCTTCCTGTGGCAGCAGCAATCCTCTTTGCATTTTCAATAAGCTTCTCCTCCCTTCTGGCCACTACGACAACGTCCGCTCCCGCCTCGGCCAGAGCTTCGGTGAACGCGACTCCCAGGCCGCTTGAGACTCCAGTGACGATTGCGCACTTTCCGTCAAGCCTGAAATCCTCCAGAATTCCCATGCTCACATTTGGAAGAGCATCTTTAAATTGGTGATCTAGCCACCCCTGTATTTTAAGATATAGCTGTGATAGTATAGTGGTGCAGATCTCACATGCCCGAACTCAACATCGCAAATCGCTACGTTGACCTTGTCAAGTCCAACTTGGAGCCGGAGGAGAAGATCCAGCTGATAGTGCAGCAATCTCGCCTGTGGCCCGGGGTTCCCCTCAACTCGATATTCAAGCCGGTGATAGTGTTATTGACAAACGAGCGGCTGATAATAGTGAGCAGGCACTGGCTGGGCCTTCTAAGGAACATAACGATAGTGCCCCTCACGGCGATAAGGACCACAAGGCTCGAGAAGGGGTTGATCCTCGCGTCAGTAGTCGTGGGGCAGCTCGGGGCCGCCTCCACAGCAAGCAGGGATCTTGACGGTTTTGACTACCGGGACGCAAGCGCGCTGCTACGGCACATAACAAAGTCGGTTCACAGCATAAATAAGGCTGCGCCAAAGAAGCACGCGATCGAGGGCATTCCCCCGATCGAGAGATGCTACAACTGCGGCGAGCCGCTTGTAGAGGGGGCGCAGTACTGCTATCACTGCGGGGTAAGGCTCTTTTAGGACTGCCTGCTTCCCCTCTCCCTCTCTATGTCCGCGAGCGTCTTCCTAAGATCGTCCAGGTGCGTCTCCATAAAGAGCATCTGCAGCATCGTCTCGCACTCCTCCTGGGATTCGAGCATCCTCGCTATCCCTTCCTTGGGCACCGCCTTGTTAGGCCCCCTGTCCTCGAAAACGAACCCGTTGCGGAACCAGAACTCGTCGAGCGCCTGCGCAGTGAGCTTCCTTGCCCTCTGCGCAAGGGCGGCAAGCTCGCCCCTTGTTATAACGTCATCAGATTCGTTCTCGATGCTCTCATTCTCATCCATAATATCCCCTGCAAAGCAGCTGCAATTACAATGGGCAAGCTAGATATTTAACTTAAAAGCCATTGAAGAAAAAGTTGGTAAGGAACGGTCCAGGGAATTAAGGTGGGGACCTAAAATATGAACCGTACCTTACTGCATAATACTATGAATCAACTCCTTTATATACCTCCCCTTAAATCGCATAATCGAGAGGATGCGTTGCGCTTTTGCTAATGGCGGCTCTCGAGGCTCACTGCAGAGGCTGCATTCTTCGGTTGAGCTCGTCGAAGAACGCGTCGTTCTCCTGCACCGCGCCTGCCTTTATCACCATCGCCTCGTTCTCCTGCATTCCGAGTATCTCCTTTACGAACGCGGACTCACTGGCGATGAACCCCTCGCTTCCGCTGTAAGCATTTGCATACTCGCCGCCGCCTATCATGGCCGCTATGTGGTGCGCGTGGTCTTTGTGCACCTTTGTAGCAAAGACCCTTCCCCCTGACTTCACGATGTCTCCTATCCCCCCCTGCCCGCTCCCTGCGAATGCGCCTGTGACGTCGAAGATCGTGAAGTTGTGCTTCGGGGCTCCCCGTGCCCTTGAGCGGTACGATCCGCCGACCCGATCCTTGCGCTGTATCACAATCCCGATGCCCGCGAGCACGGCTATTGCAAGGTAGTATATCTTGATCGGAGTGCCAAACATCGCATCCGCCCACACGAAGCTAAAGAACGGCGAGAGCAGGTAGGTGTTGGTCACTATCGTCGTCTTGAGCACCTTGAGCGCGTGCACGTACATGTAGAAGCTGAAGATGTTAGTGATTGCAAGATAAACTATTATCCCGATATCCACTGCGCTCAGCGCGACGAAGTGCGCGCCGCTTCCAACGAAGAATATCGCGTAGAAGAGCGTGAGCACAAACGTCGAGCCAGCAAGGTAGAGCTCGGTGTCTAGCATCTCCCTCTTGATTATGATGTTTGCAAGCGCATATCCGACCGCCAGCATTATCACAAGGCCTATTATCGGAAGGTCCACATTGCTTAGAATGTTTGATAGATTCCCTCCGCTAACTCCTATTATTATCCCGACAAACGCAAGCCCGAGTGCCGCTATCTGGCTCTTGCTTAGCCTCTCGTTTAGCAGGAACGGTATGAAGATCAGCATCAGCAGCGGGTTTAGCCTAAAGAGCACCGTAGCAAGCGAGGCGCTTATGTAGTGCTCGGCGTACGCTATCCCGTACTGGTATGGGACGTACGACAAAAGCGCGGCAAGCGCTATGTAAAACAGCCTCTTCTTGTTTTTCAGCAGGCCCGCAAGCGCAGGCAGCTTGCTCTTTTTCACAAGCAGCGCAATCCCCACCGGTATGCTCAGAAGCGATGCGAGCAAGAACAGCTCAAAGGCATTGGTCCCTATCGTCAAGACCAGCAGGACCGGCGTGAACGAGCCTATCAGTAGCGATGCGAAGAGGTAGACGTAGGCCTTGGTGCTTATCTGCATAATCAGCTATGGAGATACTCTGCTTAAATACGCTCCTCAAAATTGCAATTTTCCCATGAATCTTTGTGGATTTGCAATGCGTCTTAGAAAGTAATAAATGCCTTCGTTTGCATGCTATACTCATGGTAGAGTACGAATTCCGCAGCGAGTTCAACGAGAGGTGGAGCCCGTTGCTCAAGAAGATGATCAGGCTGCTATCGGAAGATTCAAGGATGTCCATAACCAAGATGACCCAGCACCTCGGCGTCTCGAGGAAGACCGTGGGCGACAAGCTGAAGAAGGCCGAGGCGGAGCTCGGAATAAGGTACACCCTAGAGCTCGACGAGAACGCGCTTGGCCTCGACAATCCGCACCTTATACTCATCAAGTTCACCGAGAAGCCCGACTACGAAGAGGTGGCCAAGATCCTATCCCGCTCCCACATAGCTCAGCTCGCGGTAAAAGTCGAGGGCACATACGACCTCTTCGTCTACGCAAACGCCGAGAGCTCCAGCGAGTACGTCTACTGGGACAAGACGACCCAGGTGATGCTCTCAAAGTACAAGGCGCACTGGCAGCCCTCCGACCTCGCCTTCAGGCACCTAGGGTTCTTCCCGATAAGAAATGCGCTGCTGCAGAGACTCGCCATACCAAAGACCTATAAGGAGATACTCCTGCTGCTAAACGAGAACGCGAGGATGTCGCTCAACGAGATGGCGCGCAGGCTCGGCATGAAGCCCAACACCCTTGCCTACAACCTAAACAAGCTGCTCAAGATGGGCTACATAAAGAGGTTCACGATCACTATGAGCAATCCGCCCAAGGTCTCGATGATGTCCCTCTTCGGGAAGTACATCATCGCGGAGGGGTTCGAGGAGGACTCGATGAAGATGAGAAAGGAGATCACCTTCCTTGACGACAAGATGCCACTGATCAGCCGCTGCCTCTTCTCGGCGCAGCTGATCGGAAGCTACGACTTCTTCTTCGTGGGGGTCTACGACAGTGATGCGTTCGGGCTAAAGCATCTGATACGCTACTACAAGGACAGATTCAAGAGGCACAAGGTGAGGGTGATGCACGGGACCATAGGAAAGGTTCTGATAGGGGAGTTTCCGACAAGGAACCTGGACGTGCGCGCGGAGTTCAACATGATAAAGTGGATACCTGGCGTTGCGCCAAAGGTGGAGAAGCCCACCCCTCTGCCGTCGCTGCAGCAGTGAAATCCCAATATTTATATGCTTAATTATAGCTAGAATATACTACTGATTGGGTTTTAAATACTATAAAACCTAGATGATACTATGCAAGTTAGAAAGGTTCCAAAAACAATCGCCCTCATACCTGACGGGAACAGGCGATGGGCATCAAGCCACAGGATCTCGGTCCTCTCAGGGTACCAGCTCGGCGTTCAGAAGTTCATAGACTTCAGCGAGTGGTGCCTGGAATACGGTGTAAAAAACATCACGGTCTGGGCTTTCTCCACCGAGAACTTCCGCAGGCCAAAGCACGAGATCAACGCGCTGTTTAAGATCTACAAGAAGGCGGCTACCGACCCGAAGATCCTCTCGAGGCTCCATGAGAACAGGACAAGGTTCAATGTCATAGGCGACAAGAGCCTGCTGCCAAAGGACCTGCGAACATCCCTCGAGATTGTCGAGGGGCAGACCATGCACTACAAGGACCGCGTGATAAACATGCTGATCGGATACGGGGGGAAGGAGGACATATTGCACGCAGTCAAGGAGTATGCAAAGTCGGTGATAAGGATAGGCAAGGTGATAACCCTCACGGATTCGACATTCAAGAAGTATCTGCGTTCATACGCGATCCCTGACATCGACTTTGTGATAAGGACCTCAAATGAGGAGAGGATCTCAGGATTCCTCCCCTGGCAGATAAGCTACTCGGAACTTTATTTCGCAGACAAGCTCTGGCCCGACTTTTCAAGGAGCGACCTCAAGAGGGCGATAAGCGAGTACGGCAGGAGAAGCAGGAGGTTCGGAACTTAAAAATAGGGTTTGTATGCCTGACGAGAAGCGGGATCTTTTCCGCTATACTAATTATTTCTCCAAAGAGGCCCCAGCCCTGCATACGCAGTCGATAATCCTTCTCGCGCTCGGGGTCGTAACGGGGATCCTCTCGATTCTTTTGATCCACCCCCAGGACTTCATACAGAACATCGTCACGTTCACGGGCTACGGCCTGAGCTCGGGACTTTTGATAGTGAGCCTTCCCGCACTCTTCACGATCGCCATGATAAAGGCGCTCAAGAGGAACATCTTCCTGAAGCATCTGATGTACGCGACAATCGTCAGCACCACGATGTACGCGCTCTTCTTGATAGTGAGCAGCGCCTTCTTCTCCCTCTTCCACAGCCTCACCATCTCCTACGTCATCTTCCTTGTAGGGAATGCGAGCATCTACCTCTTTTGGATAGTGATCGGCAAGTTCCTCTTCGCGCAGAGGAGGGGAGGAAACATCCTGCCTGCCATCCAGCCGATACTAAACATAATGTTCTACATCCCCCTTGGAAAATATCTCCTTGACTTTAACTTCTCCTTCTCCACGGCACTCACCAAACTATTTTTCGGGATGCTGATCTTTCTGATCGCAGGGTACCTTGTCTTTTACCTGCTAGACGCTCCGATGAAGAGGGCAACAAACATCTCCGGGATAAAGATCTTCACGATAATGGTCAATCAGTGGCTATACAACCCCAAGACCGACACGAACGGCGAGCAGTTCGCCTTCGGCGAGAAGAAGGACATAACCACCGACATTCTGCTGCTAAAGAACAGGAAGGGCAGGTACAGCGCAATCTTCGTGAAGCCAGACATCCACTACGGCCCGTTCGCGGGGTTCGGAGGGGCAATTACAACAGAGTACCTGGGGAACTACCTGCACAACAAGTACAACGCAACGGCATTCGTGCTGCACGGACCGGTAAACATCGCAAACAACCCGGTCTCAAGCTCACAGGTCTACACGCTCGCAAAGAACATCTCCTCCTACATCGATTCGGTCAATCCAAACCGGTTCACAGCAGCCCTGGGCAACATCTACAGCGGCTCAAAGGGCCCATGCAATGCGATACACCTGAAGATAAACGACTGTAGCATGGTGACACTATCAAAGGCCCCGCTTGTCACCGAGGACATAAACTACGAGATAGGGATGCACTACAAGAAGCTCGCGGCAAGGCACTCAAGCAACGCGATAATAATCGATGCGCACAACTCGCGCAGCGAGTCGGCGAGCAAGGAGGAGCTCAAGGGGATATACTTCGGCAGCAAGTATGTCAGCATGTATGAGAATGCGATACTGCAGACCCTCGGAAAGAACTCGGTCAAGAAGATGAGGTTCGGCTCATCCCAGCAGAAGATCTCATCGAACCTAGGGAACCCAAAGGACCTCGGCAACGGATACTCGAGCTTTGCGCTCTTCCAGTTCGGCGGCAAGAAGTTCGGGATGCTCTACTTCGATTCAAACAACATTCTCCCAAAGCTCAGGGAGGACGTGATCAGGCACGTGAAGGGCAAGTATCACATCGACATTGAGGTGTACACAACAGACACCCACTCAGTCAACTCGCTTGCGCTGCCAAGCAGCAATGTGCTCGGCAGGTTCACCATCGCATCAAAGCTCCTTCCTGTCGTTGATGCGATGATAGATATGGCCGTCAACAGCACGGAGGAGGTGAGCGCGGCAAGCGGGAGCTTTGTGAGCAAGGGATTTAGGGTCTGGGGGGAGAACGCGGAGGCGGCCATAACAAAGGCGAGCAAGGAGGCGATAAGGATGGTCAAGCACGTCGCCCCATTCGTTATCGCCGCGGCGTTTGTAATTGCCGCATGGGTCGTCTACTCTGTCTAGGCCCTCTTCGCCTTGATTATCTTCTTTAGCATCAGCTTGTTTATCCCGTCGACCATCGCATACACGCTTGTTATGACGATGTCCTTGCCGACCGACCTCGCCTCGGCGGTGTTGCCCTGCGCATCCTCGACCTTTATCGTGACCTCGCAGTTCGCATCCGGCCCGCCCGCAATCGAGTTGAGCTTGTAATCCTTGAGCTTCACGTTCCCTATCGTGCCCGTTATCTGCTGGACCGCCTTGATCGAGGCATCAACGGGCCCCACCCCGTAGTCGGTCGCCGTGTAGTCCTTCTCGCTTATGTTGAGCTTGACAAAGGCGTACGGCATGTTGCCCATCCCTGTTGAGACTGAGAATCCGGTAAGTTTCACTATACTCTCAAGCGCCTCGAGCTTCATGACCTCCCCTGCGATAGAGAGCAGCTCAACCTCGGTAACGCTCTTTCCGCTGTCCCCTATCCCCTTGACCTTTTCGAGTATCTGCTGCAGCTGCTTTTTGTCAGGAGCTATCTCGTACTCCGTGAGCATCGCAAAGACGCCGTGCGCCCCGGCATGCTTGCCGACCTGGAAAGAGGTGGACCTGCCCACAAGCTCTGGGCTTATAGGCTCGTAGGTGAGGGGGTTGCTTAGCACTCCGTGGGTGTGTATTCCCGACTCATGCGCGAACGCATTTGCCCCTACTATCGCCTTGTTGGGCTGCGGCTTTATCCCAACGACGTTTGAGATGTACTGGGAGACAGAGTAGATTCTCTCCGTCTTTATGTTTGTCTCGAACTTCTCGTTGAATTTAAGGCACGTAAGCGCCATTACAAGCTCCTCGAGCGAGGCATTCCCCGCCCTCTCGCCTATCCCATTGATCGTCACATGCGCGCACTGCGCCCCTGCCTGAATACCAGAAATGGCATTAGCCACCGCGAGCCCGAAGTCGTTGTGGCAGTGCACGCTTATAGGAAGCCCGGTTGCCTTGATTGCGTCCCTTGTTATCTCCGCAATGTACTGGGGCGTCGAGTAACCGACTGTGTCGGGTATGTCAAGCCTATCCACCCCTGCCGACTTTGCCGCCTTGAATATCTGCGTTAGAAACTCCCTGTCGGTCCTTGTAGCGTCCTCTGCAGAGAATTCCACACTTAGGCCCCTTGACTTTGCATAATCTATGGACTCAACAGCCCTCTCCATCACCTGCTCCCTTCCCATCTTCAGTTTGTACTGCATGTGGATGTCGGATGTGGCTATGAAGGTATGGATGTTGGCGAGCCCAGCATCAACCACGGCGTCTATGTCTCTTTGATCCGTCCTTGCAAGCCCGTAGACATCCGCCTTTAGGCCGGCCTTGGATATCCCCCTCACCGCCTGCATCTCCCCGCCTGATATTACCGGGAATCCAGCCTCGATAGCATCGACTCCAAGCTCGTCGAGCTTGATCGCTATTGCAAGCTTCTGCTCTGGACTGAGCGCCACACCAGGCGTCTGCTCCCCGTCTCTGAGGGTTGTATCAAAAATCCTGACCTTCACCTAACCACTTACTCTAGCTATGCGCCGAACTGAATTATTATAGGTTTTGTACCAATTCTATTTCTATAGGCAGTTTAATGTCAGACCTTCTATCGATCTTTTATCTGATTGCACTCACCCTTCTAGTCTACAGGATTGCAAGGAGCGATAAGCTAAAGGACCTCTTTCCGCTTGCGATTCTTCTCGTCCTCGGCCTGCTGCTCTCACTCTACCAGGGCGCAAATGCCCTTCTCTTCGCATCGATCCTTGTGGTATTCGATCTGATCGCCTTCACCTACAGCTCAAAGGAGGGATTCTTCATGGTCCTGATTGGGATTGTCTACCTCTTCTTTGGCGTTCAGTATCTGAGCGTAAACATAGTCGCCCAGACGATGCTGCTAGGGCTCATCTGCGAGTTCTCCCAGATAAAGTTCAACAAGCCAAAGGAGACCGACAAGAAGGTCGAGACCAACCGTGACATAGCGCAGATAGCATTCGGCGCAATAATTCTGCTACTGTTCTATTCGATAAAGACCTCCTATGCCGAATTTGTGATAATCATGCTGATACTCCTGGGCTATCTCACCGTCAACTACGGCGCATCAAACGCGCAGACAAAGGTGGCCACATCTCTTAAGAACCTTGAGAGGAGCTACACCAAGTTCGGGCAGGGCGCGGCGTGGCTTGCGATAGGGGCTCTCGCCACAATCGGATTCGTGCAGGATGCAAGATACGTCGTGATAATCTTCTTTGCAATCTTCATAGGCGATGCGCTTGCGACGATAATTGGGATAAGGTTCGGCAAGCGCAAGCTTCCATACAACAAGAAGAAGAGCCTAGCCGGCGCGATCGCATACTTCCTCTCGGTCGCGATTCTGCCGTATGCCCTATACGGGCCACTTGCAATACCGCTTGCAGCTCTTGCGACCGCGGTTGAGACCCTCCCGATAAAGCTAGACGATAATTTCAGCGTTCCCGCAGTGCTGATAGTAGTCTATATAATCGCGGAATTCGTGGTGTTTTGACGAAAGAAGAGAAGAACAGCAATTCGCTCGGAGCCCGCCGCTTTAGAAGAGTTGTCGAGGACTTCAAGTGCCTAAAATGCGGGACGCAGGTGAAGGGAAACGGATACACCGACCACTGCCCAAACTGCCTTTGGGGCCTGCATGTCGATGTAATGCCCGGAGACCGCGCATCAGGCTGCAGGGGCCAGCTTCAGCCGATTAATGTGGTCTACGAAGATGACAGTTATGTCATAACATACAAGTGCGTCAAGTGCAGGGCAATTAAAAATTTCAAGGCCTCAAGCGAGGATAATGTGGATGTCCTGGCAAATTTGGCAAATGCCTCTGCCAAGGCCTGAAGGGCGCTCAAGAACAGAGCTTAAACCCTTCTTCCTCTCCTTCCGCCAGATCTCTTTGTAGAATCCGTTGGTATTGGTGTGACGTCCTCGATGCTTCCGATCCTAAATCCGCTTCTAGCTAGCGCCCTTACCACTGCCTGCGCTCCAGATCCCGGCGTCTTTGTGCCGTGGCCTCCTGGCGCCCTGATCTTTATGTTAATATGAGTCACTCCCTTCTCGATCGCCTTTGCGGCCACCTTATATGTCGCCTGCATCGCTGCGTAAGGCATCCCCTCTTCATGGTCGTTGTCTACCACCATTCCTCCGCTTCCTATTGCGAGGGTCTCTGCTCCTGAGAGGTCCGTGAGTGTTATGATCGTGTCGTTCTTTGATGCGTAGATATGGGCTACTCCCCATCTTGTTCCCTTTGGCTTGAACTTCTGCGCCGCTGCCTGCACTTCGACCTCAAGGCTAACGTCGCTCTTCTTCTTTGTCGTCTGCTCCTGCTTCTTCTCTACCTTTGCCGGTGCTTTCTTTGCCATGTATTCACTTTGTCTCTTCCTTCACTTCAACTGCCACGGCCTCAGGAGCCTTTGCATTCTCCGTCTTTGTGACCAGTGGCGTCTCAATCTTGAATGGTTTGTAGTAGGTGATCTTGTTCTCCTCGTCTCCCGGCACTAGGTATCCCGGAGCCGTTACTCTGTTTCCGTTTATTGCGATGAATCCGTGGGTGATCAGCTGCCTTGCCTGCTTTGTGGACTTTGCAAGTCCCTTGTTTGCAACCAGGCTCTGCAGTCTCCTTCCGAGAATCGCGTCGATGTTAATTATCAGTAGGTCGTCTAGAACCGCGCCGCTGCTTACAACATTGTACTTGACAAGCCTTGCGACAATCTGCCTTCCAACCTCGGGCGTTGCCTTTCCAGAGAGTACCTCTCTGACCCTTCTCCTGATTCTTCTAAGCTCTGATGCGGCGATCCAAACCTCCTTGAGCGTCTTGAGCCCGAATCTCTCCTGGATCTTGTGCTCCTCGTCGATTCGCTGCTTTTCCCACATAAAGCCAGGCTTTTCGTACGTCTTCCTTAATTTCTTTGGAGCTCCCATTCAATTCACTTCTTCTTGTCCTCAGCAGGCTTTGCAGGCGCTGCTCCAGCGGCTGCGCTCTTCTTCATGACTCCGATCGTGTCGCCCGTTCTGCCGGTCGACCTTGTTCTTTGTCCCCTCACCCTCTGTCCGTACTGGTGCCTGTATCCTCTCCAGGACTGCTTTCTTATCTCCGCCTCGATCTCCTGCTTCTGCTTTACGATGAGGTCGCTTCCGACAAGGTGCATGTTCTGGTTCGTCTCAGGTTCCCTCTGCCTGTTGAGCAGATAAGTAGGTATTCCAAACTTTGCCGGCTCCTTTATCACTGCCTCAAGCTTGTCGATCTCCGCCTCCGTGAGCGATCCGATCTGAACGTTCTTCTTTATGTTGTGGACTCTCTCTGTCACTGTTGCGATTGCGTGCGCCATGTTGAGTCCGATTCCCTTGACCTGGTTGAGCGCCTTCGGGATCGGGAATGCGCCGTTGATGTCTCGCCCTGCGATTCGAACGATGCTAAGCTCCTCCTGCTTCTTCATCATCGGCTTGTTTTGTCTCTCTTCACTCATCTAAACACTTTACTTACTTGGATACGCCAGGGTAGGGATATTCAGCATGATGCATTTGAACCCTAAAGGCCTTGCGGCCATGCGCTCACGGGAATAAATTTCCAGGCGCACGCGTTACCGGATTCTGCCACCCTGGCATGCTACTAAATATAATTCAGCACTCTTAAAAAGCTAACAGATTTAGCAATATATATTGGTGCAATAGGTATTTAAAACATTCATAGCCCTTCCACTAATCTAGGCAAAAACTGGCTCTTGGCCTTTGCAAACGAAAAGCAAAACTGCTTTATAAAACGGCGCTAATATACTATTGCTGGTTCACATGACCCTGGAATTCGGAAAGAAAAGCGACCTCTCGGAGCTTAAGCGTAACTCCGATCGCTGCCCCGAGTGCAGAAAGGGCTCCATAACCGAGGATGAGCACACAGGGGAGAGGGTCTGCATGGACTGCGGCGTTGTTTTGCAGGAGAACCTCGAGTCAAAGCAGCTTCCTATGATCCCCCACTCAACGCCCATGGCCTCGAGCAGCAGCATTCTCGAGCTCTACAGCAAGGACTCTTCCGGCAAGCAGGTCCCAGTTGCGGTAAGGCAGAGTTTCCAGAGGCTGAGCCGCTTCAACATCGCAAGCGATTCTAGCAAGGTGGCAAGGGAAAAACGCGTAAACGCGATACTGGAAGGACTCTGCGACAAGCTGGGACTTCCTGAGCAGGTGAACTCAGGCGTTCTCGATTTGCTGCGCGACACAAAGCATCTGGTGAAAAGCCGCTCTCCGGAGTTGCGCGTCGCGGCAGCGGTGTATCTGACATGCCGGTCGATGGGAATACCAAAGAAGCTCACCGAGGTTGCGCGGCTGGCCGACGTGGAGCTCACTGCCCTCAGCAAGACTTATAGGGTGTTCCACAGGAGGATATCAGAGAATCTGACCGAGGACCTAAGGAAAAAGTATCTGGATATGCCAAGCCAGGATCCTGTCATATACGTCGGGCAGATTGCGAGCAAGTCAGGCATCCTAGAGTCAATCTCAAGGGTCGCCATAAAGCTGATACACGACAATTCAAAGAATCTGACCGGGAGCGATCCGTCCTCGCTTGCCACAACAGCGCTCTACATCGCCTGCAGGCTCTACTCCTCATCATATCGTACCCAGAAGAGTTTGGCCGCCGAGGCGGGCATAACAGAGGTGACGATACGAAACAACCTCAAGAAGTTCAAGATCGTCCCGGGAAAGAAATTGCTAATCTGATTTATCCTTCCTTGGCTTCTCTGGTTTTACAGTAGGGAAAAGTATCGCCTCCTTGATCGACGAGAGGTCGGAGAGGATCATCACAAGCCTGTCTATCCCAAGGCCCATGCCCGCAAGCGGTGGCATCCCGTACTCGACTGCCTCAAGGAAGTCCTCATCTATAGGCGGCGCTTCTTCGTCTCCGTTCTTTCTTTCCTCATCCTGCTGCTCAAACTTCTTCCTCTGCTCGACAGGGTCTGTCAGCTCGGAGTAGCAGTTGGCAAGCTCCTTGCCCGCAATGAACATCTCAAATCTCTCGCTGAGCTTCTCGTTGCCCCGCTTGTCCTTTGTTAGCGGGCACATGTATGCCGGGAAATCCATGACCAGCGTCGGGTCTATCAGCTCTGGCTGAACGTACTTATCAAAGAGCGCATCGGCGACGTGTATCGCGTTTTTCATCGGAATGTCTAGCTTCTCCTTCTTTGCGATCTTTGCGGAAGTCGCATCATCCATTTTCGAAATGTCAATCCCAGACTTCTTCTTTATCTCATCCACAAGGTAGACCCGCCTAAACGGTGTCTTGAAGCTTATCTTCTTGCCCTGGTACTCTATTTCATGGGCCCCAAAGAGGTTTTTCACAAGCCCTGAGAGCATCTCCTCGATTAGCTTCGCGAACTCCTCGTAGTCAGCATAGGACTGGTAGAACTCGAGCTGCGTGAACTCCGGGTTGTGCGTTGCGTCAACCGCCTCGTTGCGGAAGTCCTTCGCGAACTCGTACACCCTCTCGATGCCGCCGATTATCAGCCTCTTTAGGTAGAGCTCGTCCGCGATCCTGAGATAGAGGTCGGTGTTTAGGTAGTTGTGGTGGGTTACAAACGGCTTTGCCGACGCCCCTCCGTAGATTGCCTGAAGCGTCGGGGTGTCGACCTCAAGGAAGCTTCGCTCGTCAAGGAAGTTTCTGATGTACTTTATTATCTGCGCCCTCCTGAAGAATATCTTCCTGTTCTCATGGTTCATGATCAGGTCGAGGTACTTCTTCCTGTACCTTATCTCAACGTCAGTTAGGCCGTGAAACTTCTCAGGCAAGAAGAGAAGCGACTTTGCAAGCATCTCAATCACTGTTACCTCGATGCTCACCTCGCCCCTCTTGCTCTTTCCTATCTTTCCCTTAGCACCGATTATGTCACCGATGTCAAGGTGCGAGAGAACCTTTGAGGACTTCGCGTCAACGTCATCGCTCTTTACAATCAGCTGTATCTTTCCGGAACCGTCAAGCAGGTCGATGAAGTAGAGCTTTCCCATCGCCCTCATACCCGTCACCCTTCCCGCAACGCTTGCGCCCTTGCCCTCAAGCTTCTCGAAATCATCCTTTATCTGCTGCGCGTGGTGCGTCTGGTCGTAGGAGTAAGGGTAGGGGTCGATCTTCTGCGCCCTAAGCGCGTTCATCTTCTCGAGCTTTATCCTGTCCATCTTCAGCACATATACGGGGCAATCAAACAATAAAAATGTGAGTATGTGGGCCTGGAGGGATTTGAACCCCCGACTTAGAGGTTAAAAGCCTCCCACTCTGGCCAAGCTGAGTTACAGACCCACTGGATAAATAATAGCACGCATAATATTTAAATCACTTTAAAATCTGGCAGAGTCTGATGATTGCATGGGAGGAAGGGTAAGGATTGATGGCGCATACGCGCTCTTTGAGATTACAGGATGGGATAGGCTTCTTTCGCTCAAGACGAGAATAAAGATCCCGCTAAACCACATAACAAAGGTCACCACGGAGGAGGCAGAGGAAATAACAGGATTCAGGTTAGGGGGAACGGCATTTCCTTACATGGTAAAAGAGGGGAGGAATCAGTGGAAGAGCACAGGCTGGCAGTTTTATTTGATGCGCGATCCGGACAGGTGCGTTAGCGTCTACCTAAAGGATGAGTTCTACAAGAGGATAGTCTTCGAAGTGCCGGATAAGGATGCCTCCCTAAAGCTGATAACCTTGGCCATAAGGGAAAAGGTCAACACGCAGTTCTGATCTCACTCAGAGGTGGAAAAGGAAAGTTTGCCCCTATTCATTTCAGTCTTTATCGAAATATCAAACTCCTCCTCAAGCATGTCGAGAACCGCCTCCACAACCGGCTTCTCAGCGTTTGCGCTAAAGTCCCCAATCCTTCTGATGTCATTCTTTACCGTAGTGAGGTCCCTGCCTCGTCTCACAGTCACGTCATGAGGCGTAAAATGATGGTTGTCTGATTCTCTTCTGAGAGCGTGCTTGCGTGCATCCCAGTACTCCGCAGACGAATAGTATCTAAGATAACTTCCCTCCTCGTGCAAGATCCCTGCCTTCTGCATCCTTTCAAGCTTTTCAAGCGAAGCCTTCTCAAGCTCAAGTCGCTTGAGCTTTGTGCGGAGCAACTGTCTTACAAGGGTTATCTCAATTTTTCCAAATAAGATGTTCAATTCTATCGCATGGAGATATTCCCCTTCCGCCTTGATCAGTGTGCGCTCTGCGCTTTTTGCCGCGCATACCTCTGCAGCGTCCCTTATCAGCTGGTATTTATCCAGCTCACCTATCAGCCTGTCTCTGAGAACCAGATTGTATCTGTTGTGTTCAATTAGCCTATTGACATTCTCAATTGCCCGATCCATTGGAACTTTATCAAATTTTTCCTTCATCACTCTTTCTGCTATTCGCGAATTGTTGTTTCCGGCCTCCATGCTCCCCACCATATCCTTGCCTATGGTTTCCCACTTCTCCTGCCTTGCAAAAAGTCCCATCTAATCAACAACCTCTAGAAATTCCATTTTATAAGCCATTCTCATCCTTTGTTTTAAACCGACTTAGTAAGGTATTCCTTCTAATTTTGCCAATAGCTTTGAGGTCTTATCAATTATCTCCCTCTCCACATCTCTTCTAAGATAAACAAAGCTTTTCGTTTTCATTTCCAGGAAAGAATCAACGGGGCCAACCTCTTCTGTATCCCCATTTTTCACTGTTATTCCAAAGTAGAGATGTTCCAGCCATTCTCTAACAGTGTCCTCAACCAGCTCGGTATTCTCCACCACGTGGCAAATTGCGCTGGCAGATGCCATTGCTCCTACGGGATCCGCTGTTTTTCCAAGAGCATAGATGTGAGCAAGCGGCTCAAATTGTCCGACATCCAATTCTACATTCCCCAATTCAAATTTTTTCAGTCCTAGCCCAACTGCTTTTGCATGCCCTATCTCGTGATTGATCAGTAGCTTTATTCCCTCCCGAAACTCCCCAATTTCCCGGGATTGCAATATTCTCTCAATGAACTTAGTCGTCTTCAATTCATTGAACTCGATCACCAAATTCTCCGAGTCCCTCTGGATATCCGGCTGGATCTCTATCCCCAAACACCCCCTTTCCACATCTTCCAGGCTCTTTTTTACAAGTATGACCACATTTTCAAAGCTTTTGTCAAGCCCTCTCACAAACAAACTCATCCGTTTTGTAAATTCTAAGTCTATTTCAGACTTTTTAATCTTTTTCCCATCAATCCTCCTCAAATTAAGGTACTGTTCTGCGGCTACGGAAATGCCCACCTCCCCTCTCATCGTAACTAATGTCTCATCAAGCCTACCGTAGGTATTCTTTGTAAGAATGGCCGATCCTGACATGATGTTCCATTCACGCCTTATTTTATAAGCGTGCCTGTGTTTTTGTTTTGTTGACGTGAAAATTAGGTTTATGCTTCTATGTACTTTAGGGTGTCCGTGCTTCCCGGTTTGTTTGGGGATCCAGAAACGACTATGTATCGTCTCATTCCGTTTTTCGCGGCCACTTCCTTTACGATCTTTAGCATCTCGTCCATGCTCCTGTAAAGCTTTATTTTGACCGTTCTTATCCCGTAGTAAATCGCAAGCTCCCTTCTCACATCCTCCCCGACTACTAGGGCGATCGCCTCGGTATTTGGCCTGAGCATCGAGATTATCTTGGCTGTCGTGCCCGTCCTAGTCGGGATGAATATACAATCAGTCTTATACGAATCCGCAAGCCCGACAGCTGCGAATGCAATCCCTCCTCTTAAGGTGGTCACATCTGAGTTCCTCTCAGCTCCCTTGTAGCTCATGAAGCTCTCAGCCGCGCGTATTGTCCTCACAAGGAACTTCACCGCCTCTTCGGGATACCTTCCCACGGTCGTCTCATCGCTGAGCATCAGGCAGTCGACCCCGGAACCAACCGCACTTGCAATGTCGTTGACCTCCGCCCTTGTCGGGGTCGGGTTGTTCATCATGCTTGTGAGCAGCTGCGTTGCCACAATCACCGGCTTTCCATATTTTCTCGATGCCTCAACAATCTGCCTTTGTACCTCTGGTATCCTCTCGATGCTCACTTCTTCAGCAAGATCTCCCCTTGCAACCATGATTACATCTGCCTCCCTGATTATCTCATCGATGTTTTGGACCGCCTCCCTTCTCTCTATTTTTGCAATTACCTTTATTTTCCCGCTAGATCCCCTGAGGGTCCTTATCCCCTTCGCGGAGTTGACAAACGACATGCCCACAAAATCAAACTTGTTCTTCATAGCAAATTTCGCAAGTTCTATGTCGGCCGGAGTCGGCGACTGCAACCTCATGCTTATCCCAAACATGTTCACCCCCTTCTTGCTCGAGATCTTTCCGTCCTCAAGCGCCTTTGCGATTACCCTCTTTCCAACTATCTGCTTGATGTGCAGCCTTGCATCCCCGTCCCCTATCTCTATGACTGCTCCCCTTTTTGCGTCTTGGTGAAAATTCTTGTACGATACCGCAATTGCGCCCTTGCCCCTATCCGAGCAGAAGGTGACAACCTGTCCTTTCTTGAGCAAAATAGGCGCCGAGAGCTTTTCGACCCTGACCTTGGGCCCCGGAAGGTCCGCAAAAAGCGTGATCTCCTTTCCGAGTTGCTTTGCAGCTTTCCGTATCTTCTTAACTGCCTCAAGCCACTCGGCCTTTTCCCCATGGGAAAGATTTATCCTCACTATGTCAGCGTATTTCAACACCCGCTTTAAAACGAGCTCGCCGCTTATTCCCGGTCCGTAGGTCACTATTATCTTTGTGTTGATCATTTGGTCTCCTTTTGGTGGCTTGCACACAACCTGTAGTGTGCCCAAATCCTTTTTATGCCGTTTGCTATAAGCTTTTGCGAATCCGCATTATAAATTGATGAATAAACTTATAATATCAAGAGGGTGGAGCAATGCCAAAGACAAAGGCGATAATATTCGATTGGGGGAGAACATTATATGACAAAGAAAATGAGAAGCTTTTTCCAGAAACCGTAGAGGTTCTGGATTTCTGCTCTAAGAAATACGACCTTGCCATTGTTTCTCTTGCCACCGATAATCAAATCGAGGGAAGATTTGCAAAGCTTGACCGATTCGACCTGCGCAAATACTTCAAGCTTGCTCTTTTCCATGCATCGGATAAGGACTCCCTATTTCGCAATGCGGTAGGAAACCTTAATCTCCCTCCTGAGCAGGTGCTGGTTGTTGACGATAGGGCAAGGCGCCTTGGCTGGGCGATAAAAAGCGGCTGCAGGACCATCTGGATAAGGCGCGGAAAGTTTTCTTCGGAAACACCTGATGCGGAGACAGGGACTCCGAACTTCACAGTAGACTCCCTTAAAGAAATTCTAAGAATTGTCTGATACCGCTCATGCTGAGCAATATGCTCTGGCGCCCTAAGCAGGGATCGAACCTGCGACCTACTGGTTAACAGCCAGTCGCTCTACCACTGAGCTATTAGGGCATGCGCTTATTCCTTGAAGAACGGGAACGGCCTTGCAAGATTAATTATTTTCACGTACATATATGAATGCTCCCCGAACTCGTTTGAGAAATCAACCGTGTTCGTCGCAAACTTGTACCTTGCAAAGCTTGACTTCATCTTCTTATTAGATATTGAGTAATAAAAAGTTTTCTTTTCGTCCGAAAGCTCCTCTATCAAGTCGAAGACACCCATCACGCTCTTCCCCTTGTACTCAAAGGCGTAAACGTACTCTATGTTGTCGCGTATCACCGCCCTCTTTATGACGCTCTTTATCAGGTCGTCGAGCTTGTTTACCCTTACGCTTCTCACATTCTTTATCGCCGAGGGCTTCGCCTCCTTGAACTTCGAGAGGTCGATGTCGATCAGGTTGCTATAGGAGCTGCCGGTCCTCTGCTCGAAGTTGTTTACAAGTTCAGCGCTGGGCGTCTGTTCATTCCCGTACACATAGCGCAGTGTGTCCGCCTCAACCTTAACGTCCTTGTATAGCGCGATCGAGGTGTCCTGGATCGAATCGACGAGTGCGATTATCCTGTGCCTTCCCTTGGAATTGGAGATGATAAGCTCCTTTGCAGACGAGTCGAATCTGCTCGACCATCTTGCGATGTCCTCTATGGTGTCTGCCTCGACATAGAGAAGTTCCCTTCCCCCCTTCTCTTTCTTTCCCTTCTTTGCCATAGTTCACATCACGTTAAAAAAAGATAGTATGTAGTGGATTGCTAGCATCACTGCGTAGGTGGGCTCGTAGATTATCGGTGAAAGTGCAACTCCCTGCCCTACCGCAGCGTAGTCGTTTAGCAGGCTTGCCTGCGCCACCATGTTTATGTTGAATGACTTCGAGACAAGGGCGCTTGTTGCCGATCCCACAGTGAGATTGAAGCTGTATGCCCCCGGAACGTCAACGAATATCGGATATACAAACGAGCTTGTTGCTGAGTGCAGCGCTATGACAACGTCAGATACGTTCCATGCCGGAAGCCCATATGCGTTTATCACAAACGGGTCGTCAGAGATCCCAGTGTTGTTTATCGTTATCTGAAGGTTGTATGGCTGTCCCGTTCCAACGTTGAAGTTTGTTGGGGAGACGCTTGTTGAGAACACGTCGGTCGTGACATTGACAAAAGCCGTGAAGGTTAGGTTTCCAAGCCTTGAGTAGTTCTGTATGTTCACCGCCCGAAGCGTGAGCTTGTATGTCCCATTCTGCGCATCAGGAGCAGTCGTTATCTTGAGCTTCATCGGGTTTTCGTAGAGCGGCGATGCCTGCGCGGACCATCCTATTGGAAGGTTGACTGCCGTGAAGGTGTTCCACCCTATGTTTATCACCTTCCCGCTCGCATTCTGCGTCGTTGCCGAGGCGAGGACGTAGAAGCTCTCTCCTGGTCCCACCTTCCCGAGATATACGCTGCCGTTGTTTAGTATCGTCCCTGTTATCGGTCCCTGGACCTGAAGATAAGTTGCATTTACAAATGACACAAGCATGACTACTGCGAAGAGCCCTGCAAAAAGCGAAATACCTCTCATTTAACCACTGAACATAGACTGCCTAAACTTAAAAATTAATAGGTTATCCTCAGCCAGCCCGCTTTATTTTCGATATCAGGATGTTGACGTTCCTTGCAAGCATTACCGGGGTGTCTGTGTTGCATAGTAGGTAGTCAATCATGCCAAAGAGCTTGTCTATTCCCTTCGCTGCCCCCTTTTTCGCGACGCCGTATCCCTTCTTCTCAAGGCTCTCCCTCTCCGTGAACTTTCGCAGGCTCTTTGGATCATCAGTTCTTCCCCTGTCGCGCAATCTCTCAAACCGCACCTCTACCGGAGCCACTATTCCAACTATGTAGAGCTTCTTTAGCGTCCTCTTAAGGTACTTCATCTCAGGCACGTCTCTCACCCCAACAATCGCTATGTTCTTCTTGCTCTTGACGTACGCCGCAATCTTCTTTACTGCCATGCGTGCGACAATGTCCTTGCCGTATTTTCTTCTCATGACTACCGAGTATTTCCTTATCCTGTCACCTCCAGGAGAAATCCCGTCCTCTGCCATCTTCTCGCGTACTTGGTCCCCCATCTCGACTATCTTGAACCCCTTCCTCTTGAGTATCTTTGCGACAACTCCCTTTCCGGATCCCGGCAGCCCAGTAACAACGATAATCATGTAATCACTAACGAATCAGACTTCCAGCTTTAATAGGCTTGTCCAAAGTGAGAAGCGCGACTCCGCTCTCATCCTCTGCCGCAAGTATCATCCCGTGAGAGACAGCCCCAGCAATCTCCTTCGGCTCAAGGTTTGCAAGGCAGATCACCGACTTGCCGACCAGCTCCTCCTTTGTGTACCATGGCTTTATCCCGGCCACAACGTTCCTCTCCCCCGCCTCCCCTAGGTCTAGGGTTATCCTGTACATCGGCTTTCGAGCCTTCTCGTGCTCCTCAACATTTGTAATCCTTCCCACCCGAAGTTCGAGCTCCTTGAACGCATCTATGCCGACCATATCAAACAGCTTAAATATTATACAAGCTAATTTTTAATGGTATTCAATGCGGACATTCATCTCGATAGACATTCCGGAAAAAGTGAGGGAGGAAATCGCGATGGTCTCGCGCGAGTTCAGCGGCGATGGCATCACGATGGTGAAGACCGATGCCCTCCACCTGTCCATACATTTCCTTGGCGATCTGACGGAACAGGGCATAAACAAGGTAAAGGACTCGATGAACGAGATAAGCGCCGAGCCGTTCGAGGTGGGAATCAGGGGGATAGATTTCTTCACCCCGAATTTCATCAAGGTGATCTTCGCAAAGATCTCAAAGGGGGAGGAGCACTGCGCAAACATCTACGACCAGCTCGGCAACTCTCTTGTCTCAAGGGGCTTTGAGCTCGAGCCGGGAAAATACACCCCGCACGTCACGCTTGCAAGGGTAAAGAGAGTGAAGAATCCCGCCGCCCTTGTCTCGCAGATAAGGAGCCATTCCGAAACCGAGTTCGGAAGCTTCATGGTGAACTCGATAAAGCTCAAGTCAAGCGAGCTAACAGGAGAAGGTCCAGTGTACACGGACCTATACAAACTTGATCTTTGACCCGCTCGACCTGAATGATTCCGCGGAGAGGTCGTTTGTAAGTTCCCCCACCCTGTATGTCCTGTCAAGAAGCAGAAGATCATAGCTCATTCCAGTCCTAAGATCAAGTGCTATATTTCTTTTCAGGTTGCCGAAAAGATCGACCTCGATCAGGTTTACTCTTCCCCCAAAGCTCTTTTGCATCTCCTCGAGAGATTTGATCAGCGACTTGTCGCCGTTCTGCATCCCGATTATTCGCGTCTCAAGATTTGCCCTCCTGAATCTGCCGAGCATCTTCCCGATCCTATCAATCTCGGATTTCTGCAGCGGAAGGGAAGCCCGCAGGGCGATTGCGCTCTGCGAATTGACGTCGTATATGGTTACAAGTATGCCAAAGGTTATCTCCTTTGCGATGAGATATCTGATCTCGGGTTCCTTTAGATGCTGGAAGATCGCCTCGTCAACCTTTAGTTCGATTGCAGAATTCTTCACCATAGAAAGAGAGGTGTCGGGCCTGTTGTTTGAGGCCACCGAGCTCTTCGTGCTGAAAACAAGGCGCTCGCTTGCGAATTTCTGCTTGCCAATCTCAGATTCAAGAGCCTCCCCGAAATCCATCCCAATCTAAGCATCTTATTGCATAGCTATTTATATAGATTTCATCAGATAAAGAGAATACACGGTGTTATGTTTGGGAAGTATTCCTAGGAAATGGAAAAAGAAGGGCAGAATGCGCTGGAAATGGGTAAAGAAGCGAAGGAAGAGAATCAAGCGGGCTCAGAAGAGAAGAGTAGGAGAGCTGTAATCAGGCAAGGGTACGCACTTGGTACCTGCCTCTTTTTTCTATCTCTTCGAGTCTTGCGATCACAGGCTTTGGATCTTTGGAGATGCGAGCGTAGCCCTTGGCAAATCGCGCGTACTGCCCTGGCCCTATGGACCTCTTGAGCAAAAGCAGGTCGATCGCCTTCTCCTCAACGCTTGAGGTTATCTCCGAGAGCCCGAAGTCTATGATGAAGTACTCCTTTCCGGACTTCATGATGTTTGCTGGAGTGAAGTCCCCGTGCGCCACATTCGCATTGTGCATGAGCGCTAGCTGCATCCCTATCTTTCCAAAGTCGATCCTACCTACACCATCATCTATCAAGAGCTTCCCCTTAATTCGTGTGGCGTAGATGCTAAACTTTCCTACCCCTAGAAGTCTCGGCGCATTTACCCCTGCGACTCCGACCTCATAGAGTACCCTCGCCTCACTCTTCGTCCTCGCCTCACGCAGCTCGCTGTCAAGCTGTGCGATCCTGTAGGGCTTCGCCCTTCTCTCCTTGACTATTATCTCGGTGCCGAAAAGCATTCCCGAATATATCTTTGCCTCAGCTCCAGAGTTTATCAGTCTCATGCAATCCTCGCCCTGTCTATCCTGTATCTCTGCTCCACCCCGCACTGCTCTATCTTCGAGTCCATCCCGCTCTTTAGCATGCGCTCCGCGAGGAATGCGATCATCCCCCCGTTGTCCGCGTTGAACTCGTTTGCCGCAAAACCAAATCGCGCCCCGTTCTCCTTTGCTACCATCGCGAGCATCTCCCTGAGCCGTGCGCTCTGCGCAACTCCGCCGCATACGCAAAGCTCCTTGCTGCGCGTCAGCAAGAGAGCCCTTTCAGTCGCCTCGCACAGCATCGAGAATGCCGTCTCCTGGATGGAATAGCAAACATCCTCCTTGCTCTCCTTGCCCAGCATCTTGATCGCGCTTGTAAGGAGCCCGGTAAATGCAAAGTCCATCCCCTTGACCGTGTAGGGGAGCCTGACATACTTTCCATTTTGCGCCATCTTCGCCACGGTTGACCCCCATGCGGGATTTAGCTTTGCTCCCCTTGCGAAGTTGTCAATCATGTTCCCGACACCAATGTCGAATGTCTCGCCGATTATCTCATAGTGCTTGAATGGCTTCTCCACTGCCTTGAGAATTTGCGAATTGCCCCCGCTCACATACAGCGCAAGCGGATCCCTCATCTTCGCGGCGTCCCTTGCAATCTCCACGTGCGCAGCCCCGTGGTTCACCTGCGCTATCTTCACTCCAAGCCTCTTCGCTATCATCTTCGCCGTCAGCTCCCCGACCTGAAGGCATGGGCCAAGCCCCGGGCCACGCGTGTATCCAACGCCCTCGATATCGGTTATCTTTATCTTTGCAGATTCAAGCGCCCTCTTGACCGTCATGGGCGCGTTCTTTATGTGCGTCTGCGCAACCTTTCCCGGAATAAGGCCCTTGTCGGTGATGTTGAACATCATCTTTTCGTTTGAGAGCACCTTCCCCCTGTCCACTATGCCGACTCCGAAGGTGTGCGCACTGCTCTCGATTCCAAGGACCAACATTCAACGAACCCGCTAGAATAGATTATATACAGGTAAATAAGTAATAAAATAGATTCAGTGTCCGCCGAGGAGCCAGACAGCGAGGAGATTCACCTGATAAGGAGGTCGAGGAACGAAAATCCCCAGGTCCGCGCAGAGGCCGCGGCGAACCCGAAGCTTCCAAGGGAATTTCTGATGGCGCTAAAGTACGATCCCGATGAGGCCGTGCGAATGGCGGCGCAGAGTGCGATAAAAAAGAGATTTCCCAAGACGAAAGTCTAGCTAAGGTTTATAAAATCGGAAAGGGATTCAACTCGTGGTGCTAAAATGCCTGTGAAAATAGGGGAGAAGGCCCCGGATCTAAAGGTAAAGTGGGTGCAGGGCGAAGAGACGAACATCAGCAAGCTCAAGGGAAACGTTGTCTACATCGAGGTGTTTCAGGTCAACTGCCCAGGATGCTTCTACTACGGAATCCCGCAGGCAATAGAGATCCACGAAAAGTTCAAGGACAGGGGAGTCAAGGTCCTGGGCATCGCGACTGCATTTGAGGACTACGACCTCAACACGCTTGAAAACCTCCAGCTTCTGCTCCGCGAGGGCAAGCTGATCGGCGAAACGAAGAAGAGTTTCTACAGCGACACATACGACCACAAGATCCCGTTTCCTGTCGCGATCGACTCTGTCACAAAGTTTGAAGGCGATGTTGCGGCGAAGATAATGGAGCTGATAGCCGCCCAGGTGAAGGATTTTGACAAGTTTGACGATGCAAGAAAGAAGAGCATACAGGAACAGGCAAGGAAGGCGCTAACCGAGGAGCCCATCCCTCACACCTTCGCAAGCTATGCACTAAAGGGAACTCCTTCATACATCCTAATCGACCAGGACGGAAAGCTTGTGGACACGGGAATAGGCCTCGCGCATTCAATGGAGTACACGATACACGGCCTTTTAAACAGGGGGACATTGTAGTTTGCCTGCCCACCCCCTCGGAACTCTTCCTGGCCAAAAGAGTCGGCAACGTTAGCTTTAAATAGATTAATAATATAATTATCTCTATAAAAGTCAGGCTCTAAGCGCCTCTTTTTTGATTGATTTTCATGAAGGTTAATTTTATTGAGAATACCCCATCTGCCGTTCGCTTCAAGGTTAGCGGAGTGAACAACAACTTCGTCAACTCCGTAAGGAGGATAGCAAGCGGCAGCGTGCAGTGCTTTGCAATCGACAAGGTCACGTTCTACGAGAACACGACCTCAATGTTCGACGAGTACATCTCGCACAGGATGGGGCTGGTCCCAATACTCACCCCGGAGGGTTACGACGAGAAGGATGAGATAATGTTCCACCTCGAGGCGGAGGGCCCAAAGACGATCTACTCAAAGGATCTCGAGGGGACGGACAAGAAGGTCAAGGTCGCAAACGAGAACATCCCTCTCATGAAGCTCGCCGAGGGCCAGAGGCTCAAGGTCGATGGCAAGGCGATACTGGGGATGGGGATGCAGAGCGCAAAGTACCAGCCGGGATTCATAACATTCACAGCAAACGAGGAGAACTCCGAGTTTGAGTTTTACATTGAGACCTTCGGGCAGATGACCGCAAAGGAAATCTTAAATAGGGCAATAGATATAATAGATGACGGACTTAAGGCTGCGCACAAGGAAATCAAGAAATAAGTCTTGTGCGGGGGTGGCAGAGTCCGGTCAAATGCGCTAGCTCGAGGGGTTAGTAGCTTTAGTGCTTGCTTGGGTTCAAATCCCAACCCCCGCATAAAGTGATAAGATGAGAAGAACAATAGAAAAGGACGCGATTCACGCATGGCTCCATGCAATCTCCACTGTAAAGGCCGACTCAAAGAACGCCGGGCTCTGGAAGCAGGTGGGAAGGATCGTGACGATGCCAAAGAGAGAGCGTGTCGCGGTAAACCTCAGCAAGCTTGAGAAGATGGCAAAGGACGGAGAGTTCGTGATTGTCCCGGGAAAGGTGCTCAGCTTCGGAAACGTGAGCCACAAGTTCAAGATTGCGGCAGTCGAGTATTCAGAGACTGCAGCGCACAAGCTCAAGGGAAGCGGCTGCGAGATCGTCGCAGTCGATCAGATGACAAAGAAGGAGAATCCAAGGATTATAATGTGATGATTAACATGGCAGCAACTCAAACAAAGCAAGCGGAAGTGAAGGTCGTGGACGGCAAGGACAAGGTAATGGGCAGGCTGGCCAGCCAGGTCGCAAAGATGGTGCTAAACGGAAGCGAGGTCGCTGTGCTCAACGCAGAGCACGTCTTCATCAGCGGGCACCCAAAGCAGATAATCGCAAACTACAAGAGAAAGCTTGAGCTGCAGGACAAGGCAAACCCCGAGCACTCGCCATACCACTCAAGAAGGGCGGACCTTTTCGTCAAGAGGGCGATAAGGGGAATGCTCCCGTTCAAGAAGCCAAAGGGCAAGGCCGCATACAAGCTCCTAAAGGTCTACATCGGAGTGCCGGAGGAGTTCAAGAAGGCGAAGATGGTCGAGGTCAAGACGGCAAACCCGCACCAGGTCTTCGAGAGCACAATCTCGGTCAAGGAGCTAGTCTCAAAGCTCGGATACAACAAGTGATGATCATGGCAGAAACACCAGCAAAACCGGACGCACTCGAAAACCTCAACAAGGAGATCAGCGCAGTCATACAGGTAAAGGAGGTCGCAAAAGCGGCAGTCAAGCAGAGAAAGAGGACAGCCCCTAAGACGAAGGTCGTTCTTGTCAAGGCAAGGAGAAAGATGGCAATCGCAAGGGCGAGGCTAATCAAGGGCTCCGGAAGAGTCACAATAAACAATGTCTCAATCAGCCTCTTCAAGCCAAAGGAGGTCAGAGAGCTCATACTAGAGCCGATCAACTTCTCAAACCTCACAAGGGAGATCGCAAACAACTCCGACATAAAGGTGAACGTATACGGGGGAGGAATCAGCGGACAGTCACAGGCAAGCAGGACGGCGATCGCAAAGGCAATCTCGGCTGCATCAAACTCGGATGTTATAAAGAGCGCTTACATGAAGTATGACAGGACGCTGCTGGTCGACGACGTAAGGCAGGTCGAGCCGAAGAAGTTCCTCGGAACGAAGGCAAGGGCGAGGTTCCAGAAGTCATACCGTTGAATTGATGATGATACTATGATGATCCCAGTACGATGCTTCTCATGCGGGCAGATAATTGCCGACAAGTGGGAGGAATACGATAAGAGAGTTAACAAGGCGCACGAGGAACCTGCAAAGGTCTTCGAGGACCTTGGCATCAAGAGGTACTGCTGCAGAAGGATGCTCGTCAGCAACGTCGATCTGATTGACGATGTCATCAGCTACGGGAGAAAGTAATTAAAACAAATATGATAAATAGATAACGCTGGGGTCGTCTGCTAGCTTGGTTAGGCTCTGTGCTTAGGGAGCATAAGACCCGGGTTCAAAAGGAAACTGAAAATCCCGGCGACCCCAGATTAATGGTGCATACATGACAGAACAAAACAATGGCAATCAACTGTTGGTGGACAACGCCGAGTACCTAGAGGTAGGAATACACATCGGGACAAAGGCAAAGTCCCCGGGAATGAAGCAGTTCGTCTACAAGATAAGGGAGGACGGGCTTTATCTTCTAAACCTCGACACAATCAACGAGAGGATCGGAACCGCCGCAAAGATGCTCGCAAGATACGAGCCAAAGGACATCGTCGTCACGGCATCGAGAATCTACGCAATCTCCGCGGCCTCAAAGTTCGCAGAGATAATCAGCGCAAAGTTCATGCCGGGAAGGGTCATGCCAGGGATATTCACAAACTCAAATCGGGCCGACTACACGGAGCCTGGAATAATACTCATGAGCGACTCTCGAAACGAGAGGCAGGCGATAAGGGAGGCAAGCAAGACAAGCATCCCGGTCATCGCCCTAAGCGACACCGACAACTGGATAAAGTTCGTCGACCTGATCATCCCGTGCAACAACAAGGGACGAAGGTCGCTTGCGCTCGTGTACTTCCTGCTTGCAAGAGAGTACATGAAAGAGAAAGGTTTAATAAAATCAAACGACGACTTCAAATACAAGATCTCTGACTTCGAGGCGAAGGTCGAGATGAAGGCGAAGTGAGAAATGCTTCATAAGAAACTCAGGGCGCAGGCGGCAGTCGACTTCATGCTCTCCTACGGGCTCGCATTCCTTGTCATCCTAATTGCTGTAGCAGTCATATTCAAGACAGGGCTTCTAAACCCACTTGTCGTTCCTGCAACGTGCTCCCCATTCCCAGGATTTGGGTGCAGCCAGTACGCGATAAACACGACAACTGGAGTTCTCACATTCACATTCTCCCAGGCGACAGGCGGGACAATCACGATAAACGGATTCTCCTGCTCAAACCGCAAGAATGTTACTGGCGACAAGCCGCAGTATGGCAACATCTTTGTGACAGGAAACGCAATATTCTATCCGGCAAACTCAAATCCCGCCAACATCATAACCTCCCTGCCGACCACAACTTCTGAGACCTTAAGGATGTACTGCTACGGCTCCTCAGGAAAGGCCACTGGAAACCTCGGCAATGCGTACTTCGGGTACATCTGGCTAAACTACACGATAAGCGGATACACCGGAGCGTTCGTCCAGGAGATTGCATCATTCACAGCGAAGTACTCCTAGTCCAGCAGAAGCTTTCCGAGCTTTGAACTCTTGTAGAATTTGGGGTTCACAGAGGACTTTATCCTCACGATCCTCGTGCTCATTCTGTTTTCCTTTAGCCACTTCTTTATGCTCTCTGGGTTAACCTTCTGGTCATATCCGAAGACAATCACCTGCGGTTTGTACTCCTTTAGTATCCTGTACCTGTCAGATGATTTAGTGAGTTTGTTCCCCAGTACCGCCTTATCAACAATCTTCAGTGAGTTAAGCATCCTCACCCTGTCCTTTTGTGAAAAGACCGGCCCCTTTCCCTTGAACATCCTTATGCTCTCATCC
Organism: Microcaldota archaeon; assembly: GCA_028867335.1. Taxonomy (GTDB): domain Archaea; phylum Micrarchaeota; class Micrarchaeia; order Micrarchaeales; family CABMGC01; genus JAGWGI01. The sequence goes on from JAGWGN010000001.1 coordinate 149,394, forward strand.
CTTGCGACGACCACAATCAGCCTGTCACCGAGTTTTCTCGCCCTCTCAAGGTAGAGAAGGTGGCCTGGATGGAGTATGTCAAAGGATCCGAATGCGAGAACTGTCCTCATCTACTTACCCTTTTCCCGCTGTGCTGCTCGATCTTATTTATCTCCTCCTCTGTTAGCTTGTGGAACAAGGGTGCGACCTTCTCAATATCCAGTTTCATCCCGCTCTCCAGGATTCTGTCCACAAACTCCATCTTTGCTTCCGACTTGAAGGTCTTAAGTATCTCGGCGCTTGCGCTTGGGGTGAATGGATGCAGAAGTATTCCGAGTTTGTAAACAATGTTTATGCAGCTGTAGAGTATGTCTGTCATCTTCTCCCTGTCCGCGGGATCTGCGCTCTTTGCCAGCTTCCACGGCTCAGTCGAGCTCATTAGCGTGTTGCCGACTCCGGCAAGCTCGACAACGCTCCTTAGCGCCTCCCTTATGTCTATCCTCTCGAAATTTACCTGGTACTTTGCGGTTTTTTCCTCAATCTGCGTGCCGATCTCAGAAATCAACTTTCCCTTCGGAACTGAGCCTTCGAAGTTGCTCTTTATCAGGGTGAGCGTTCGGTTTATGAAGTTCCCGATCACGTTGTTCATGTCGTTGTCTATCGCCTGCTTAAGCGATTCGAGCGTGAAGTCGGTGTCAGCGCTCTGCGGAAGCATCGATGCAAGTGCGAATCTCCAGTAGTCCGCGGGAAGTATTTCTATTGCCTCCCTTATGTCTAGGCCCACGCCCCTGCTCTTGGAGAATTTCTCCCCCTCCCAGTTCAGGTATTCGTAGGCATAGATTGTCCTAGGCAGTATGTAACCCAGGTTGCTTCCGATGAGTATCCCTGGCCAGATCAGCGTGTGCGGTTCTATGTTGTCCTTGCCCATGAATTGCACGAGCCTTGTGTCCTTTCCCTTCCAGTAGTCATCAGCTTTCTTTGCATCCCACTCCTTGGTTATTCCGATGTATGCAATCGGTGCGTCAAACCAGACGTAGAAGAGCTTGTCTTTGAATCCGTCGAGCGGAACAGGGAATCCGTACTTTAGGTCTCTTGTAATCTCCCTTGGCCTAAGCCCCCTCTTTATGTATCCGAGGCTGTGGTGCACCGCGTTCTTGCTCCATCCGTTTGTAGAACTTGCCTCTATGAACTCCTTTATCTTCGGCTGCAGCTTCACAAGGTCTAGGGCGAGGTTTGTCGTCTTCTTGAACGTGATATCTTTCTTCCCGCAGATCGTGCAGTAGGGATCTATTAGCTCCTTTGGCTCAAGCAGATTCCCGCAGCTGTCGCATTGATCCCCCCTTGCCTGCACGTATCCGCAGACGGGGCACTTCCCCTCAATGAACCTGTCACTGATGAATCTTTTGTCTGTGTTGCAGTAAGGCAGCTCAGACTCGACCTTTGTTATGTTCCCGTTCCTGTAGAGGCTTTCGAAGATCTCGTAGACGACGCCCTTGTTCTGCTCTGTGTGCGTCCTTCCATATATAGTGAATGTGCACTCGTACTGCTCAAGAAGCTTCTTTATCTGCTGGTGGTTCCCCTCAGCAAGCGCCTCCGGTGTGGTCTTCTCCTTTATCGCTTTTAGCTCAATCGCCGCGCCGTGCTCGTCGGAGCCGCAGATGAAAATCGCATCCTCTCCACACATCCTTAGGTACTTGTAGTAGATGTCGGCAGGGAGTATCGAGCCGATCAGGTTTCCCAGGTGTATTATGCCCTGCACATAGGGTAGTGCAGAGGTGACTATGTATCTAACCATCAAAATCAGTTTATAGTTAGATTCTATTTAGTACCCCTTATTTTTATTACTTGGTGCATCCAATCCTATTCCATATCTAAGGATTCACTCTATATACTAACTATTCTAAAGTTCAAATTTAATAAAACAATAAATTCCGACTCAAATTTTGCTGACAAGCAATAAACTCTTAGATTTCCAAAAGTCTCATTACTAGACTCTCTTTAAGATTGTCCATATTTCTTTCCAATTTCTGGCTGCAAGAACGTTTTTGTATCCGACTACCTCTTTGGTTGCATATTCATTCCACCATCCAAAAACAAATATTGACCTCTTTTTTAAGATATTTAGCTCCCTAATTATTGAAATAGAATCATCAACGTACACGTCCGCAGTAACTTTTAATTTGTTCATTGGATTTTCGACATGTATAAACTCTTTATAATTTACATTATTCTCTTTTAACCATCTTTTTGAAAATCTAATAGATACTTTTTGTGCAGACAATTCCAAAACTTCAAGAAATGCTCAAATAGAAATGCTAAAGGGAATGGGTTTTCAAGACCCTCTAAATACAAGTGTGGCCAACCCACCATTTTTTTTAGGGATTAGGAAAGGTGCACCTCTTAATAAGCAGGTTAATTTAAAGAAAATAGTAAAAAATAAAGATGAAATTAAAACTTCCCTTTCTGAAATAGATCATTTATTAAATTCTAACAAAAACATCGATAAGAATTATATAGAAAAAAGAATAAAATCTAGACTGGAACTAAATAGCGTGATAAGATGTTGACTAAACACGAATTAGATGAAATTATGTCCAAGTGGGGAATTTCCATCAAAGGTTATACTGTTGTTACTAAGGGAATTGTCAATACTAATTGGATTATAATATCTAGCGAAGGCAAATTTGTACTAAGAAGATTAAGTCATTTTAAAAATTTGAAAAGTTTGGGGTTAGAAATTAGCTATCTGCACGACTTAAAAAATCATAATTTTCCATATCAGATTCCAATACCTATAAAAAATAGAAACGAAAGATTTTTTCTAACATACAAAAGACAATATTTTTGGCTCTATAAATATATTCCCGGAAGTTTCAAGAACCAACTAAATAAATTAGAACTCAATGAATTGGCAATTATGATGAAAAAATATCATAATATTGTTAAAATTTCAAGATTTAATAAAATTAAGAAGCCTGAAGTAGACCCATTTTTTAGGAATGCGATTTTAAGGGAATCGCTAAGACTAAAAAAGCTAATCTTCAAAGGGAAGTTTACATTACCTCAGGATAAAATATTTTTAAATTGGTTATCCCTAATAATTCCGATTCTTAAAGAGATGAAATTAACTCCCTATTCAAAATTAAGAACTTACCCTCTTCATGGCGATATAAAGCAAGATAATTTGTTATGGAAAGAAAGCAAACTCATAGGAATTTTAGATTTTGACAATATTGGGCGGAGTAACTTTACAATTATTAAAGACCTTTCAGTAGTTTTGCAATATTGTTGCGTTAAAAAGAAAGACAGGACCAGATTAAATTTTAAATTAGCGAGGTTTTTTTTGAACGCTTATGCAGATGATATGAAACTCTCGACCAATGAGATGAAGGCAATACCTTTATTAATAACCTTGCAATACATAGATCTGTTTAATTACACTTACTGGTTACTTAAAAATAATCCAAATCGAGCAAAACTTTCAGATCTGGTGATTAGAGCTAAAGCAGCTAAATGGTATTACCAGAATAAAGAAAAGATATTTACTAATCTGAAATTTTAAAATCCATTCGATGAACTATTAAAAATGATTTGCAGATTCTTCATGTGCTTATTTTTATAATATCCTGTCTTTTTAAGCAAAGCCTTCTTTTAAGGCTTTTACTGGAAGTTTCAGTCAGCCCTTTTGTTCCTTTTAAACCATAATGTGTCAATATATTCCTACAAATTCTGCTGGGGGATAGGGCATGGACGCGATCGCTACTGATGAGCTAAAGAGCAAGTTTGTTGAGTTCTTCAACGCCTACTATACGGACCCGATAAATGCGATGTACATCAGCTATCCCAAGAAGCGAAGCGTGAGCGTTGACATAAAGGACCTAGAGAAGTTCGACTCAGACCTCGCCCACGAGCTGATAAACAAGCCCGACACGATACTTTTCACCGCAAACAGCGCGCTTCAGTCTATGAACCCAAACACCGAGGCCACCGAGCCAGTGTATGCAAGGTTCATAGGGCTTGAGAACGAGGGGCTCATGATCCAGGACGTCGGATCGCAGTACATAGGAAAGCTCCTTGTGCTTGATTCGCTAGTTGTCAAGAGGGCGGAGATCACCCCAAAGGTGCATGTCTGGAGCTACAAGTGCTCGTTTTGCAACCACGCAGAGAAGGTGTTCATAGACAAGGACGACGCCCCTGAGGTCTGCCCGCAGTGCAAGCGAAGGGCGCTTCGCCAGATAAACGAGGACTCAGAGTTCATCAACGTCCAGAGGATTGCGGTTCAGGACCCGCTTGAGAGGCTTAAGGGAAGCACCCCGACATGGCAGCTTGAGGTCTGGCTCGCCGACGACCTTGTCAATACGATAATCCCGGGGGATAGGATTGATATAACTGGTATCCTGAGGATTAGGCCCAAGAAGACCGCGCGCGGAAAGGAAGAGAAGACCCTCTTCACCATGTTCTTTGATTCGGTTGCGATAAAGACAAAGCAGAAGGAGTTCGCTGAGATCGACATAACCGACGAGGAGGAGCAGCAGATAAAGGAGATGGCAAAGGACCAGCGTATCTTCGAGAAAATTGCGACCTCAATCGCCCCGTCAATCTACGGCCACGAACAGATAAAGCAGTCGCTTGCGCTACAGCTATTCGGCGGCACTCCTGACAAGAAGCTGATCGACGGAGCGCCGATAAGAAGCGACATACACATCCTACTAATCGGAGACCCAGGTTCGGCTAAGACCAGGTTGCTGCAGGCTGTGACCTCCATTGTCCCCAAGGGAATCTACGTGAGCGGAAAGTCCACCAGCTCTGCAGGTCTCACCGCCTCAGCAGAGCGAGACGAGTTCGCAGAGGGAGGATGGACGCTCAAGGCGGGAGCTTTGGTGCTCGGTTCCGGAGGAGAGGTTTCCATCGACGAATTCGACAAGATCGGAGACGAGGACAAGTCCTCGCTTCTCGAGGCTCTTGAATCCCAAACAATCAGCGTCGCAAAGGCGGGAATAGTCGCAAGGTTCAGCGCGAAGACGACTGTCCTTGCTGCCGCAAACCCTAAGTACGGAAGGTTCGACCCGAACACCTATCCGACAGAGCAGTTTGACATACCTCCAGCGCTTCTTTCCAGGTTTGACCTCATCTTTCCGATAAAGGACGTGATTGACGAGGAGCAGGACAAGAGGATTGCAAAGCATATACTCACGCAGCACGAGGCCGCAGGCGCATCGCTTGCAGACCTCAAGGACTTCGCGCAGGTCGAGGCGCCGGCAATAAGCGCGGACCTTCTCAGAAAGTACGTCGCATACGCAAAGAAGAACGTGCGCCCGAGGCTCTCGCCGGAGGCGACCGCAAAGATTGAGGATTACTACCTTGAGCTCAGAAAGATCGGACTCAAGTCAGGAGCGACCCCGATAACCGCAAGGCAAATTGAAGGTCTTGTTAGATTGGCGGAGGGCAGCGCAAAGTCGAGGCTCTCAAAGGTGATAGAGCTGCGCGACTCGGAGCTCGCGATCAGCCTCTTTGAGTTTATGCTCAGGACCCTTGGAGTCGACAGGGGAGGAAGGAGGGACATCGACACTATACTAACCGGAATGCCGAGGGAGAAGGTTACAAAGATGAACCTGATCACGACCCTGATAAAGAGGCTTGAGAAGGAGGAGGGCGGATACGCGAAGATCACGCGCGTGCTCGAGGAGGCGGAGAAGGAGGGCGTCGACAGAGCGACTGCAACAAAGTACATCAACGAGCTCGAAAGATCTGGGGATGTCTACAGCCCTAAGGCGGGACACCTCAAGATGTCGAGCCACGAGAACGAGTAGGTGCCTTGGTGCTAACGCGAATCGAGAATAGGCAGCTTGCTCACATACTTGTTCTGTTTCTGATAGTGCAGTTCGGAGGGATGCTGCTCGCCTCGCTTCTGTTCTCGACCGCACAGGCATCTGCGCTTACCGGATCGAGCACAAGCGCGATAAACTCGGCCTCGCAGACCTTCTACTACTTCGGTAGCATAATAATATTCGCTCTGCTCCTTGTCCTGCTCATCAGGTTTTACAAGGGCGAGCTGCTTTTCATACTGCTTGAGGCGCTTGCGGTAGTGCTGCCCTCATTTTTCTTCTTTTTGATAATCTTGGGATACTTATTTCCCAGCGCAGACTTCAACCCCCTCGCGGCAATCTCGATCCTGTTGGCAGTACTTCTGATCTACGCGAAGAACAAGAGGCCCTCGCTACGAAACGCCGTTGTAGTGATATCAAGCATCGGGCTCGGTGTCATATTGGGGATAAGCTTCGGGTTTGCGGCAGCATTCTTGTTCATGGGGCTTATTGCAATCTACGATTATGTCGCTGTGTTTGTCACCAAGCACATGATAACCTTCGCCAAAGCGCTCTCAAGCAGGAACCTTGCCTTCCTGATAAGTGCGTCCGACATCGAGGTCGAATCGCAATCCTCGCTTCAGGGAAAATACGGCGCAGTATACAAAAAGCACCTTGTCGAGATGAGAAAGATAGACAACCCGACAATCCAAAGGCTGATTAAAAGCGGCCAGATACCGATAATCGCGCAGATCCAGCTCGGCGCTGGTGATCTGGGACTGCCGCTCATGCTTGCCGTCAGCGCATACTCTGTTCTGGCAAACTACTTTCTCAGCTTTGTAATAATCCTCGGAGGGGCTGCTGGTCTCATTGCCACAATGCTCTTTCTAAGGAAGTACATGAGGCCGCTCCCTGCAATTCCTCCTCTCTTCGCGTTTATCTGCATAGCCCTTGGGCTCGCGCTTCCGTTTACTGCTGTGCCAAATCTTGCGCTATCCGCGCTCCTGATTGCGGCAGGAGTCTTCATAGTGGTATTTGTGATGTACCTCACCCTCAGGATGGGACTGAGGGCAGACAAGCAAAAGCATGCACAAAACAAATCCTAAGTCAGATTTATTAAGTTCCAAAACTCAATTTCCTAGATACAATGAACAACCAGACCTCTCAGGAATTCAAGACCAGATTAAAGTCGTTTGGCTCTGCAATCAATCCAATCAACGATTTCAAAGTAATATTAGCGGAGCAAAAGAAATGCCGCAGGATTGAGGCCGAGGCAAAGGTTACGGGTCTAAAATATTCCAAAAAAGATACCAACAACTTAATGGCCGATTTGTCCAAACTGGGCAAAGACGAGATGCGCTACGTCGAGGAGCTGGCTAGAATTTTCACAGAGGGGAAGCTCCATAATCTGCCTTCAGGGGCCTTCGACAGAAGGGATGATGCGCTAAACGAATTGGCTAAAGATTATGAGAATCATTTAAACGGGAAGAAAACCGAGATGACACTCAGGATTGAAAAATGTCTAAGAAGCATGGCGCTGGAACAGGATAGGCTCCAAGCAAAAATAACAATCTCAAGGAGAGTCCTAAAGCTTGTATCCCCTTTTGCATTTCTTCCTATGCTCACAACTACTGTAGGGCACGCTTTGGGCTCTATGCATCTCTCAAAAGAGTTTCTTCCGCTTGAGTATGCGGGCATCGCCTCCGTACCGATTGTATCCTTCATACTAATCTCATATGGTGTTGGGAAGGGCATCGAAAAGTTTAAGACAAGTAGGGAGAGAAGAGAGCAGAAAGCTGGAGAGTAAATATAAATAGCTCTGAAAGTGATTAACAACATGGGAAAGCGAAAGACCAAGCCGTCAGCAAATCTTGATGAAAAGCCCGAGTCCAAGGTCTATTTCTACAGCAATGACAATCCGGACTGCCTCAAGGCGCAGAATGCCCTCGTGCTTTCAGGAATCGAGTTTGAGAAGATAAAGGCGCTCAAGCGCAACATACATGTCCCAGCCCTAGTGGCAGACAAGACCTACAGAGGCCTTCCGCAGATCAAGGATTATGCCGAGAGGCATAGGCTGACATTCAAAGTAGAGCTAAGGGGATTAGCGTATAACGATGATTAGAACATCCCAAACTTCTTTTTTGATCCGCTGTCCCTTCCTCCCTCTATCTCCTTGAACCTTCGAAGAAGCTCCTCCTGGTCCCTCGAGAGGCTCTTTGGTATCTTGACATCGATGCTGACCACCTGGTCCCCGTGCCCCCCACCGTGAAGCGATTTTATCCCCTCGTTTCTGAGGACTATCTTTGCATAAGGCTGCGTTCCTGCCGGAATCTCGATGTTCTTCATTCCCTTGAGTGTTGGGACGTCAACGTTTCCCCCGAGTATGGCTGTGTAGAATGGCACCTCCACATCCACGACGATGTTGTCCCCCTCCCTTTTGAATATCTTGTGCTTCTGCACGTGAATCTCGACGTAGAGGTCTCCGGACCCGTCCTTTCCATGATCCCCCAGCCCCTGGAGCCTAAGCCTCATTCCCTCCTCCACCCCTCCGGGTATTGTCACCTTCACCTTCTCCTCAGCTACAACCCCTCCCTTGCCGCTGCACTTTCTGCAAAGTTTATCATAAACCTTTCCCTTGCCGCCGCATCTCTCGCAGGGCGTGACCGACTCCATCCTGCCGAAGATCGTGTTTCTCACGCTCTTCATGTACCCGTGGCCTTCGCACCTCGGGCATTTTGTCGTCTTTGATCCTGGCTCGGCGCCGTTTCCGCTGCACCTGTCGCACTCCCGTATGTGCTTTACGTGTATCTCCTTCTCCACCCCCTTTGCGACCTCCTCAAGCGTGAGATCGAGCCTGTGGAGTATGCTCTGGCCAACGTCTTGGGACCTTCCCATTCCTCCTCCGAAGAAGTTGAACGGGTCGGCACTCTCGCCGAAGTTGACGTTGAAACCCATCTCACGAAACAGATCATTTACGTTGAAGCCCTTGAAGATGTCCTCCTGGTTGAACCTCTGGCCGAACTGGTCTGGCCCGAACGCATCATACTGCTGGCGCTTCTCGGGGTCCCCAAGAACCGCATACGCCTCGTTTATCTTCTTGAACTTTTCCTCGGAGTCCTTCTCCTTGTTGCGGTCGGGATGGTGCTTCATCGCGAGCTCGCGGTATGCCTTCTTTATCTGCTCTCCAGTGGCGTTTTTGGGTACTCCCAGAACATCATAGTAGTCATGCGCCATTACTTCTCTACCTTGAAGTCCGCATCCTGCGCATTGCCCTTGTCATCGCCCTCAGGCCCCGGCTGGCCCTCGCCTTCCGGACCTGCCGATCCGGCACCCGGCTGGCCTGCGCCCGCCTGCTTGTACATCTCCGCGCCCATTCCCTGCATCGCCTCCTTTAGCGCCTCGAACTTCTCCTTGAGGTTGGGCTCCTCCTCCTTCTTTATCGCGTCCTTCGCGTCCTGGACCGCCTTCTCCACCTTACCCTTTATCTCTGCAGAGACCTTTGATCCGTCCTCCTTGATTAGCTTTTCAGCGGAGTAGATCATCGATTCGGTGCTGTTCTTCAGCTCGATGTAGTCGCGGATCTTCTTGTCCTCCTCAGAGTACTGCTCGGCCTCCTTCATCCTCTTTTCGATCTCCTCCTTGCTCATCTTGTGCGGCGCGACCACCTGCATGCTCTGCTCCTTTCCTGTGGCCTTGTCCTTTGCGGTCACATGCAGTATGCCGTTTGCATCAATGTCAAATGAGACCTCTATCTGGGGCGTTCCCCTTGGCGCCGGTGGAAGTCCCATCAGGGTGAATCTTCCAAGCTCTATGTTGTCCTTGGATGTCGCCCTCTCTCCCTGCAGTATGTGGATGTCAACGCTTGTCTGCGAATCATCCGCCGTTGTGAACACCTGCGACTTCTTGATCGGTATTGTGGTGTTCTTGTCAATCAGCTTCGTCATCACTCCTCCGAGCGTCTCGATTCCCAGCGAAAGCGGGGTGACGTCCAGAAGCACGATATCCTTCACCTCTCCAGTAAGCACTCCTGCCTGGATTGCCGCCCCGAAGGCTACCGCCTCCATCGGGTCCACACCTCTTTCTATTTTCTTTCCGAGAAGCTGTTCAACGTATCTTTGTACAATCGGCATCCTCGTAGGACCTCCGACAAGTATCACCTTGTCGATGTCCTTTGGCTCGAGCTTTGCGTCCTTTAGCGCATTTGCCACCGGCTTTGTCGTCCTCTCGACTATCGGCACGACTATCTCCTCGAGCTTCGCCCTTGTGAACTGGTACGTGAAGTGCACAGGCGCGTTTCCCGGGCCCATTCCAAGGAACGGCAGGTTTATGTCGCTTGTCAGAGTCGTTGAAAGCTCTATCTTAGCCCTCTCTCCCGCCTCCCTCAGCCTCTGCATCGCCTGCTTGTCAGCAGATATGTCGATTCCTGCGCTCTTCTTGACCTCCGAAAGCAGGAAGTTTACTATCGCATTGTCCATGTCTGTGCCGCCAAGCTGCGTGTCGCCGTTGGTGGATTTCACCTCGAAGACTCCCTTTCCGAAGTCCATGATTGTTACGTCCAGCGTTCCCCCTCCGAAGTCGTAGACTAGGATCTTCATCTCCTTGTCAGCTTTGTCGATTCCGTAGGCAAGGCTCGCCGCCGTTGGCTCGTTCACCAGCCTCACTACCTCAAGCCCGGCGATCTGCCCGGCATCTTTTGTTGCCTGTCTCTGGTTGTCGTTGAAGTATGCGGGAACAGTTATCACCGCCTTTGTTATCGTCTCTCCGAGGAACGCCTCCGCGTCGCTCTTTATCTTCTGGAGAAGCATTGCTGAGAGCTCCTGCGGCGAGTAGTCCTTACCGAATATCTTGTACTTGTAGTCCGTGCCTATCTTCCTCTTGAACGCCGAAACTGTGCCCTCGGAGTTTGCTACTGCCTGCCTCTTTGCCGGCTCCCCGACTATCCTCTGCCCGTCCTTTGTGAATGCGACGTAGCTCGGGAATGACTTTCCGTATAGCGAGGTGCCCTCGCTGCTAGGTATTAGCACCGGCCTTCCGCCCTCAAGTACCGCAGCTGCTGAGTTCGATGTTCCCAAATCTATTCCAATAATTTTCATTTCATTCAACCTATCTTTCCTTTCGAGACAATGACCGAAGCCGGCCTTATCATCAAATCCTTGAACATGTATCCCTTCCTGACGACCTCGAGAATCGTCCCTTCCTCCTCCTCGCTTTCCTTTGCCATCACAACTTCGTGCCTGTACGGATCCGCCTTTCCCTTCGCGTCCATCTCCTGAAGGCCTTCCGCCTTTAGCGCATCCGAGAAATTCGAGTAGACAAGCTTCATTCCCTTGAGCGCATCGTTCTTGCTGCTGTCCATCGAGCTTATCGCAAGCTCAAACTCGTCGAGGGTCGGAAGGAGCTTTTTCAAAAGCTCCGCCTTTCCCAGATTCTTAGAGGCGTCAATTTCCTTCCCTGTCCTCTTCTTGTAATTGTCAAACTCCGCAGCGAGCCTCAGCAGCCTGTCCTTTAGCTCCTCCGACTCGTCAGGTGCGTCCTTGGCAACCCCCTCGACAACCTGCTCATTTTCTTTTTGCGATTCTTTTTTGTCCTTTTCCTCGTCCGTAAATATCCCCCATCATCATCTGGTCGAATTTCTCAGCAATCTCCATCATCCTGCCGAACTCCCTCTCCATGTCCGCCTGCATCTCCTCTATCGTGCTCTCCATGTCCGTCGCCCTCAGGAAGTACTTCCTTCCGCGCCTAACTATCAGGCCAGAGCTGATGAACCTGTTGAGGTGGTAGATGACCGTGGTCCTTGGCGTTTCAAGCTTGTCGTTTAGCTCCCTGCTGGTTATCCCAACCCCCTCGAAGCTGGTTATCACGATCTGCTTGAGCATCCCCGGCTCGAGCGTATCCTCGCTTTCCGAGATGTCAAGTGACTTTAGGAACCACGACACAAGCGTGTCCACGTTTTCCTTCTGCGGCTTCTGTATCTGCCTAACGGCTATCTTTTCTCCAGTCGCCATGATAGACGTATGTTTGAAATAATATAAATACCTTTGCTTTCTTTCAATAAAAAGTTGTAAGATTATGCATTTATTCGATTTCTCCGCCTTCTGATGGCTTTTTATCCCCTAAGCGCGTAATCCGATTATGTCATTTGGTTTATTCCAGGCGTATCTGGTATTTGTCTTGCTTGTGGCGTTAGGAATGGTACTTATGGGCGCAAGGACCTACAAGTCAAGGGAATTCAAGATCCGCTTTGCGCCCAGAACTCTGGTAATTGTTCCCTGCCGCGGTGAGGACGTCACTTTAGAAAAAAATCTTGCTGCGATAAGCAATCAGATATATTCCAATTATAATCTGGTCTGCGTCGTGGATGAAGAAAGCGATCCCTCGCTAAAAGCGATTAAAAAACTCGGGCTAAAATACATCCTTTCGGTTGCAGACTGCAAAAACTGCAGCGGGAAGGTGAGGGCAATAACCACCGCCTTGCAGAAGTTCCGCAACTATTCGGTATACGTGATTGCCGATTCGGATATCCTGCCGGAGCGGGAGTGGCTCAAAAACCTCATCACTCCACTATCCGACAAGAGGGTAGGGCTTTCGACCGGATATCCGTTTTTCAATCCCCTCGGTGGCTTCTGGTCAAAAGTTAAAAGCGCCTGGGGTTTGGTCGGGGAGGGTTTAATGGAGTCAAAGCTCACCGTGTTTGGATGGGGAGGGTCTCTGGCCTTTAGAAAGGAGCTTCTCGACCCGAAAGGTTTGGACCTATTCAAAGGCTCCCTTTCAGATGACATTGCGCTTACAAAGATCGCGAAGGAGAAATCGCTAGAGATATTCTATTCCAAAAACGCCAGGCTGCAGGTTAATGTGAAGGAGGGCGTGCAAGAGTTCATTGAGTGGGCCAATCGGCAGACCTCCCTTTCGATTCTCGGCGACAATAAGATCTTCTATCTTGGTATCACCTTCTACTCTGCCCAGATTCTGGTGCTTCTTTCCGGAATAATCCTGGGAATATTTTACAATCCGATATTCTTTGCACTCCTGCTTCCAATACTAATCGGGGCCGCTCGGGGATATCTCAGACTCCGCAAAAGATATTATGAATTTTTCATCCTAGTCCCTATGCTCCCGTTTCTATATCTCCTCAACCTGATTGTGGCAAAAAACATGAAAGAAATAAATTGGCGCGGGAACAAATACCTTCTAAAGCAGTAATAAACAAAGAGTTGCTAACGCTTAATAATATAAACGAACAGAAATAGCTATGGCCTTGGTGGTGTAATGGCTGCACGGGGGACTGTGGATCCCCTAGTCCGGGTCCGATTCCCGGCCTAGGCCCTCTAAACGAACTCTTCCACTAAACAGTAGCCTTTTTATAGCGAGTTGAGATATATACTTGGCGGTAATATGGTAGAAGCATATTGTATGAAGTGTAAGGAGAAGAGAGAGATGAAGGACGTCAAGGAAGTCACAATGAAGAACGGCAAGCAGGCGAAGTCAGGGGTTTGCTCTGTTTGTGGCACAAAGATGTTCAAAATAGGAGGCTAAGGTTAATCCTCCGCTCTTGCAGTCTAGGGGATAAACTCCCCTCATTTTTAATATTATTTTTGCTTTATCCTGTTTCTAAAATGCGCTTTGCATCCTAGTTTGAAAGGGAAGTGGACTCCGCGGGATTCGAACCCGCAACCTCCTGCATGCCATGCAGGCGCGCTACCGTTGCGCCAGGAGCCCATAGAGAAGTATTTATTCCAAGTCTATATTAAACATTCTCCTTTTCATGCAAAAGCACAGCTACATCTTATTATTTTCAAGGCAATCTCTTGCTTATGCAGGCGAAACAAACAGTATGTTTCCTCCCCTGAGCAGGATCGTGCCCAGCTTGGTCTTAAGGTTTCCGTCCTCGATCTCCTCGGCATTGTCGAGAACTATATTCATGTGTATGTCGAATGCTGTAACCTTGCCCCTCATGTCGGTGCCGTTCTTCAGCCTTATCAAAACTTGCTGTCCTATTGCCTTGTTCAAAAGGTCAAATGGTCTCTCTTGCATTTCTTTTCACCAATAAATAAACACTATAGCTGCGCTTTGCGCATTATTATTTCTTTCCCTTCTTCTCGCTGATCTTCGAGATGTCCTCCTTCTTGATTGCGAGCGTCACTGTTCCCGTTCCAAGCCCGATCTGCTTTCCTACCAGAACGTTCTCTGTGACCCCCTTCATGTCGTCCCTCTCGCCGAACGCCGCCGCATTAATTAGGTGCTTGATTGTTTCCTCGTATGCCGCCCTTGCGAATATCGACTCCTTCTCGCCGCTCAGTCCCCTTCTTCCTACGTTCTTGATGCTTCCGCTTGCGGACATCGCGTCTGCGAGTATGTATAAGTGCCTCTCGTCTACGTTGATTCCCTGCTCCCTGAGCACGATGTCGAGCTCCTTTGCGATCGTGTTCCTTGCCGCCTCGATTCCAAAGATCCTGTACATCTCGAAGATGTCGTTTGTGTAGATCCTTGAGGTGTCAACGCCCTCGACCTGCATTATCGCCGCGATGTTGCTGTTGTTTGTGACTAAGTAGAACTCCTCTGTCTTCTTGTCCTGCTTGATTACCGCCCTTCCTGCGTTCTCGATCCCGTTGACCGTGAGCTTTCCTATCTGCACCGCCATCGCCCTTGTCTGCTTTGCGGCCTTTGTGTGCGTCTTTATCAGAAGGCTGTTGCCCTGAGCCGTGCACTCTGCCTTGATAAGCTTCTCGATCTTCGATGCGATTCCCTTTGCCGTGAGCTCGTTTGCCTCAAGCTTCTGCTCATCGAGCCTGATCATGATCGTTCCCTTTGAGAAGTTCTCAAGGATCCTCTTTATGACGTCGTTGACCCTTACCTCGCTGATCTTCTTGACTATCTGCTCTGCAGCATCGAAATCCTTTGCGGCCTTGCCCTTTAGGTAAACGTAAGAGAACGGCGTTGCCGGCTTCTTTCTCGTGTCGACTATCTCGACCAGCCTTGGAAGTCCAGAGGTTGCGATCGAGGATGCGACTCCTGCGTAGTGGAAGGATCTGAGGACCATCTGCGTTCCTGGCTCTCCGATCGACTGCGCCGCAATCACTCCTACAGGCTCTCCCGGGGTTACTAGAAAGTTCTTTTTCGTTGCCATATAATCATTCCATCTCAGATACTATCGACAGATCGATCATGGTTGGGTCTATTGAGTCCCCTCCATAGCTTGTCTGCACTATGTTTCCGTGGACGTCCCTGACCGTGAAGTCCTTCTCCACCTGGAAGTCCTGAAGTGCGTTGATGAGCCTTCTCTGCAGATAACCTGACTTTGCGGTAAGCATCGCCTTGTAGACTACCGAGGTCCTTGATCCAATCGCATGCATGTACATGTCAATCGGCTCGAATCCCATGTAGTAGCTCGAGGTTACGAATCCCTTTGCCACCGGAGTTATGTCGCCAGGTGTTATGTGTGGAAGCACTCTGTTTGTGTAGTATCCCCTCTTGATTCTTCCTCCGGACGATGTGGCCTGCTGCCCCAGCAACATGCTCATCTGCACGAGGTTTAGTATGCTACCTCTTGATCCTGCATTTACCATGGTGATTGCGTGGTTGCCTGCAAGCGTGTTTGCGACTATCTCCTCTCCCGCCTTCTCCCTTGCCTTGTCGAGCTCTGCCATGATCATCTGCTCAAGCGACTGCTTTAGCGTGTATCCGATGAGCGCGTCGAGCTTCTTTGCCTTGTACTGCACGATAAGGTCTGCGACTTTTGCGAACGTCTCCTTGACTATCTTGTCCCTGCTTGCCGCAATCTTGTCTGTGATCAGGTACTCCTTGATTCCGACGGTTATTCCGTGGGTGGTTGCGTATGCATAGCTGACCCTGCTTGCAAGCGAGATGAAGTCCTTGAGCACCTCGTTTCCGTAGTCGATTGAGATCTTCGCCATCAGCTTGCTTCCTCCTCCGAAGCTCGCCTTCGATAGCACTCCCTCAATCAGCCTTCCGTTCTTTATCTTGATGACTCCCCTCTTCGTCTTCTGCTCGAAGTTTATTCCCTTCGGCAGAAGCATTGAGAAGATGTCTTTTCCTGTGTACATTCCGTTCTTGTCGGCCTCTGGAAGCTCGTAGATTCCTCCGATGCTGAGCAGATATGATGCGTCCTCCTTGTTTAGCCTTGTCGCATCGTTTGTTAGCAGATACATTCCCGTGATTCCGTCCTCGTTGTTTGTGATGATTGCCTCTCCGTTTCTCGGTGAGAACACTTGGTCCTTCACCGACATGAGGTACTCCGCCTCTGCCTGCGCCTCAAGAGTCTGAGGGATGTGCAAGTTCATTTCGTCTCCGTCGAAGTCGGCGTTGTACGGGTGGGTTGTGCAGTAGTTTAGCCTGAATGTCCTTCCAGGTAGAACCTTCACCCTGTGCATCATGATCGATGCCCTGTGAAGCGATGGCTGCCTGTTGAATAGCGCGATGTCGCCATCAGATACCTGCCTTTCGAGTATGTCTCCCACCTGTATTGTCTTTAGGACCTCCTCTCTGTTCGTCTCCGTGATTCTCTTTCGCTTTCCGTCCTTGCTGGTTAGCCCCATCACCATCGGGTACTCCTTTGATGCCGAGAGCTCCTTTGCCTTCTCGAGGTTCCATGCGGTTACAAAGAATGGGACCGTGAGTCTGCTTGCGATCTCAAGCGGCACTCCCACCTGGTCGATGTTAAGATAAGGATCTACCGAGATGACCGTTCTTGCTGAGTAGTTGACTCTCTTTCCGCTCAGGTTGTATCTGAATCTTCCCTCCTTTCCCTTGAGCCTCTGCGCCAGGGTCTTGAGCGCCCTTCCGCTCCTGTGCCTTGCCGGAGGAATTCCCGGCGTCTCGTTGTTGAAATATGTTGTTACGTTGTACTGTAGAAGCTCCCAGAGGTCGTCTATGATTATCTGAGGGGCTCCTGCGTTGATGTTCTGCTCGAGTCTCTGGTTGATTCTCATTATGTCGACTAACTTGTGGGTCAAATCGTCCTCGCTTCTCTCTCCAGATTCGAGCGTGATTGATGGCCTTACGTTTACTGGTGGAACGAGTAGTGCTGAAATAATAAGCCACTCTGGCCTGCTTGTTGCAGGGTCGATTCCAAGGGTTCTAAGGTCGTCCGTTGAAACTTTTGCAAGCATGTCCCTGATTTCATCTGGCTTGAGTCGCACTTCCCCAAAGTAGAAATATGTCGGGGCCTCGAACTTCACCTTCTGCTGCACCGCAGCGCAGTACGGGCACTTCTTTATGCTCTTGAGCTTCTTGAACATCGTGTCTCTCTCATCCATCCTCTCGCTTTCCGTTCCGACGCTGATCTCCGTGATCTCGGTCTCGATGATGCTCTTTACCTTTCCGCTTATCTCCCCCACCTGCTCGTCGTTTAGGAGGATTCTGTGGCACTGCTGGCAAGTTGACTGAAGCAGAAGGTAGATTATCTTTGAGAACTCCGAGTGGATGACCGGCCTGATCAGGTCTATGTGTCCGAAGTGTCCCGGGCAGACCTTTGCCCTCGCTCCGCATGTTTTGCAGATCAGTCCCGGGTCGATTACTCCGAGCCTCTGGTCGAGAAGTCCCCCGTCGATCGGGTACCCGTCCTCGTTGTAGGTGTCAGGCACAGTGAGCTTTGCGACGCTGAGCCTCCTTATCTGGTCGACTGAGAGGATTCCGAATTTTACATAATCTATTATTTCAGCTTGCATAATTATCACTCCTTTAGTTTCATCGCAGGGAAGATGTGCATCGACTTGATCTCGTCTAGCAGCAGCTTGAAGGCGTAGCTTATCTCAACCTCCGACATTGCCGTTCCGCCGCAGATCGGGCAGACCACCGTCCTCTTGATGTAATCGTAATATCCGATGTTTCCGCAGTCCTTGCAGATGAGCACTGCAGCCTTGTCGCTCTGGTCAAGCAATCTCTCCTTTAGCAAGAGGCTCGCTCCGTATCCGACGAGTACGTCTCGTTCCATCTCTCCGAACCTCAGTCCTCCCTGCCTTGCCTTTCCTTCCGTCGGCTGGTGGGTGAGTATCTGGACAGGTCCTCTGCTTCTTACCTGCAGCTTGTTTGAGACCATGTGGTAGAGTCTGTTGTAGTAAACTACTCCGTTGAATATCTTTGCCTGGAATCTCTTTCCCGTGATTCCGTCGTATAGCGTCTCGTCCCCGAACTTGTCGAAGCCGTGCTCCTCAAGCGTCTTTCCGTACTCCTCGATTCTCTGCGATCCCTTCTCCGCAAATGCGGTTCCGTCGACCATCTTTCCTGATAGCGCACCCGCCTTTCCTGCGAGCTCCTCAAGCAGATGTCCGAATGTGAGTCTGTTTGGAACCGAGTGTGGGTTTAGCAGCAAGTCTGGAACTATTCCCTGCTCGTTAAATGGCATGTCCTCCTGAGGCACAATGTAGGCGGCTACTCCCTTCTGTCCCTGTCTGCTCGCGAACTTGTCTCCCTTCTCCGGGACCCTGAGGCTCTTGATCCTCACCTTCACGACCTTTGTCGCCCCGGTTGACTCTGTGAATACGACACTGTCGATGACTCCCTTTTCTCCTGCCTTCAGGGTTGTTGAGTCATCTCTGATCTTCTCCTCAAGTCCGCTTGCGCTGATGCTTTCCTCAAGGAACCTTGGTGGTGCTACCTTTCCGATGAGAACATCTCCCTCGTCGACAATCGTCTCCGGCTCGATTATTCCGTCCTCGCTGAGCTTTGAGTATGCATGCTCACCCAAATATCCCTCTGCAGTTGCAGGCGGAACCTTGAAGACGTCCTTCTGTCCTCCCGGATATCTTCTTTCCTCGTCGCTGTATGTCTTGTAGAACATGCTTCTTCCAAGTCCCCTGTCAACTGCTGCCTTGTTTAGGACGATGGCGTCTGCCATGTTGTATCCGTAGTAAGTTGAAAGCGCGACGATGAAGTTCTGTCCGCTTGGGTGCTTCTCCATGTGCGCTGACTTGAATACCGATGTCGAGACAATCGGTGCCTGCGGGTAGAAGAGCAAGTATGATCTTGAATCAAACCTCAGGTTGAAGTTTGTGGCGTAGAGTCCCTGGCTCTGCTTGATGAAGTTAGAGAGCATTGCGTGTCTTGCCGCGTTGTTGTGCTCCGGGAAAGGTGACATGTTTAGCGTGAATCCGAAGATCGATGTTGTGTCGACCTCAAGGTGGGTTGTCTCTGCAGTTATGTCCTTCTCCTTGAAGACCACAAGCGTGTTCTCCTCCTCCTCTGCGTCAAGGAACTCGACGATCCCGTGCCTTAGCAAATAGTTGAAGTCAATTTCCTTTTTTCTGAGCTTGTCCATGAGGTCCGGGGTGAGCTTTGACTTTCCTCCCTCGACTATGATGTACGGCTTTCTGATTCTTCCGTTGTCCGTGTTGATGTGGACTGCGTTTAGCTTAGGAACGAATGCTACATTGATCTCTCCGGATAGGACTCCCGTTCTCCTTGCGGTCCTGATCTCGTTTGTGTAGGTCTTTCCGTCCTTGACGTACCCGAGGATCTTCCCGTTTATGTAAACGTAACATTTTTCGTTGATGCTTCTTTTTGCCATAAGACCACTTATATTTCCTCAATCTTGCTGATCTCCTTGAGCTTCTGCTCAGTGAGCTTCTCGTCAGCGCCGACCGTCACCTTTGCCATGACTGCAAGGTACTTTGTGAGTCCTACCTCCTGACCTTCTGGGGTCTCGGATGGGCAGATCTTTCCCCACTGGGTTCCGTGCACGTCTCTTGCCCTAAAGTGAGGGTGCTTCTTCGCTAGCGGAGATTTGATTCTCCTTAAGTGTGTGTATGTGCTGATCAGATTCGTCCTGTCAAGAACCTGCGAAACTCCAGTCTGTCCTGCAACCCAAGTTCCCGTTCCCATTGCGTAGTTGATCTTCTCGGTGAGGGTGTCTGGGCTGATTATTGTCTGGATCGTCATCTTTCTTCCTCTGGCGCTTGTCCTCTCTATCTGGTACTTCACGTCCTTGACGAAGAATCTGAATGCGTATGCAAAGAGCTCCTCCATGAGCTCTCCGGCAAACTTGACCCTCTTGTTTGCGTAGTGGTCCTTGTCGTCCTGCTTTACGTACTTGTTTGAGACAAGTGATGCCTTCTTTGCCATCTCGATTAGGTATCTCGCCTTCTCCTTTCTTGCGGCAGGGTCCGTTCCGAGGTGCGGAAGCAGGTAGGTGTCAATCTGGGTCTCTGCCCTCTTCTGCTGGTACTCCTTTGCCTGTCCAGGAGCCGCGAGCTTACCGATCTCAAGCGCAGCCTCTGTCGGGCCGATCTCGCTTGCCTCGTTGACCTCGACGTTAAGTAGGATGTCGTTCTTCACCGCCTGGATGTCTGATGCAATCTCAAGCATCTCCTTTGTCTGCAGGCCAAGTGCCCTGAGCATCATGACAAAGTTGATCGGTTTTGGTGCAGTCGGGAAGTTTACGCTTAGGTTCCCGTGGGTGTCCCTTGTGACGACGCACCTTGCCCTGAATCCTGCCGCAGTTGAGAACACCTTGCTGACCACTTCGGAGTTTCCCTTCTCTTTTGTCGTCATTATCCTGTTTGGCGCAAGATCCTCGAGCCCGATCAGAACTCGCTCCGTTCCCTTGATTATGAAGTATCCTCCAGGGTCTTCCGGGTCCTCCCCGTTCTCCTGAAGCTGTGATCTTGTCATCGTCTTGATGTGGCAGATGCTGCTTCTAAGCATCACAGGCAACTCCCCTACGAAGACCTCGCCGTAGGATGCCGGCTTCTCGATTCCCCTGACCACCGGAACGAATTCAAGGAACATCGGAGCTGCGTAAGTGAGATTTCTAAGTCTGGCCTCGTTAGGAAGCACGTTCCTCCTTGAGCTGTCCGCCTCGATGATCGATGGCTTGTCGAGTCTTATCTTTCCGAGCTTGAGCGAGAATCCCTCAACGTTTGGCTCGATCGATGACTGCTTGTCAACGATTTTCTGGAGCCCGAAGTCCAGGAACCTGTTGAAGCTCTCGATCTGATGCTGCAAAAGCGCGTTTGGTGTAATATAGGAGTCTATCAATTCATTGCTCATCAAAGCACCTCTTAACTTAACCTTCGATTACTATTCTGTAGTAAAGATACTTGTTCCCCGCCGTGTCCTGCCTGTGTATCCTTACTACCTGCTCTCTCTTTGCCTTTCCCCCCAGTGCTGGGTCGTCGCTAAGTATCCTCGGCAACTTCTCAGCAGTGGTGTTTAGCTCCTGAAGCACCTTCTTTGCCTCAGCGTCGCTCAAAATTTCATGTTTAGGTACCAGCAAGTTCTCATAGGATGTTATCGAATGTTCCTTGTCGTTTACCAAATATTCACCTAAAACCAGCACTACCTCTAACCACGCACGTTAGAATAAATAGGTTATATACAAAAAAGTTTATATATATTGGCTCTTTTAGCTGCACTAAGACTCCAACCCTACCGCCAAGATGCCTGAATTGCATTGCGAAAGGGTTAAATAATTCTCATGCGCACCCATTAGATTATCGTGGTCTGATGCAGAAATCAATCCTAGTCTTCGTCGTGCTCCTTGCCGCAATAATAATATTCACATACTTTAGCTATTATGGGCGCACATCATCGTCACAGACCACCACCACGATCCCCCAGAACGCAGTTGCGACCACCACGATAATAGCAGTCAATACCACCTCCACATCGACCACCACGATACCTCAGGGTAGCTGCCTGTCCACAGAATCGAGGGTGCCGGTGTTCAACGGCAACTTTTCCACCGGGACTTACATAGGCTGGAACCAGACCGGGGGAGGATTCGGATCAGTTCCATTCAATCTGACTTATGCAAACAAGCCAAACGTGAGTGCGTACTACAACCACACCTGGACTGGATACAACGGAACGTTCTTTGCCAGCACATACCATGGGGGGATAGGCATTCAGCCAGGGAACCTCACATCATTACCGTTTAAGATAGTGGAGCCGTACCTAAATTTCAAGATAATCTCACCTGCGCAGGAGCAGATCTACGTGCAGATACTGCAGAACGATACCCCTGTCGTGACGACGCACTACAACACCAACATCCCTGGGAATCCTTACCCGACCAGCCTATTCCTAAATGCAAGCATACCTCTCTCGCTCTCGCTGTGCCAGAACGTGAGCATAAAGGTGGTGGCGCAGGTCGTGGGAGGCTTCACGAACTCCAGAAACTACATAGCAATCGGCGACTTCTACCAGAGCAAGAACCCGGTCTCTACCCCAGGCATAATCGTCAACCAGACGATAAAGGGGATAAACGGATAGGTGCTTGATTGCTTCTTTTATACAACACTCTTTCCCGTAAAAAGCAAACTTTCAAGCCACAAAAGAGAGGGGTTGTCAGCATCTACGCCTGCGGGCCCACGGTGTACAGTGCGCCACACATAGGCAACATGCGCACATACCTTGAGCAGGATGTGCTGAAGCGTGCGCTGATCCGCCTGGGATACAAGGTGAATCACGTGGTCAACATCACGGATGTGGGGCATCTGGTTGGCGATGCGAATTTGGGGGAGGACAAGGTGAAGCTCGCAGCCGAGAGGGAGCACAAGACCGCAAGGCAGGTCGCGGACTTCTACACCGCCGAGTTCGAGCGGGACATCTCGCAGCTCAACATACTAAAGCCCGATGTGATGCCCAAGGCTACCGAACACATAAGGGAGATGCTCGAGCTGATAGGCCACCTTGAATCAAAGGGGTACCTATACTCCGTTCCCACCGGAATCTACTACGACACCTCTAGGTTCAAGAACTACGGCAAGCTGAGCGCAATGAGCTTCGCAAAGCTAAACAAGTATCTCAAGGCAGGTGCAAGGGTGGAGCGCGCAGCAGGAATAAAAAACATAACCGACTTCGCCGTCTGGCGGCTGAGGGAGAGGCAGAGCATTGACGAGATGATATGGGACTCCGCGTGGGGCGAGGGATTCCCTGGCTGGCACATAGAGTGCAGTGCCATGAGCATGAAGTATTTGGGTGAGACACTCGACATACACTGCGGCGGAATAGACCACATCCCGATACACCACACAAACGAGATCGCCCAGTCCGAGGCTGCGAGCGGAAAGAAATTCGTAAACTACTGGGTGCACAGCAATTTCTTGACAGTTGACGGCAAGAAGATGGCGAAGTCCATCGGCAACGTCTACACCATTGGCGATTTGATCGGGAAGGGCTTCTCCCCGATGGCCATACGATACCTATTCATCTCGGCGCACTACAGAAAGAAGCTCAATTTCACTTTTGATTCGCTTGAGAATGTGGCAAAAACCCTCAGGGGGATATATTCCTTCCTTCAAAGACTCTCAGAAATAAAGAGGGCGGGCGCAGCGGATCCGAAATTTTCAAAAAAGGTCTCGAGCGCAAAAAAGGAGTTCTTCGGCGAGGTGGACAATGACCTCAACATTCCCGGAGCGCTATCTGCCATGCACTCCTTGATAAGCGAGGCCAACAGGAGAATAGGCAATGATAGGCTCACCGCCTCAGAGGCAAAGAAGGTAATGGCAGCAATGATGGAATTCGATGAGGTTCTCGGACTCGAGTTTGAAAGGCATTCAAAACCCAAGGAAGATTTGGATGAAAGGATAAAGAAATTGATAGAGATGAGGGAAGCGGCTAGGAAGGAGAAAAACTTCAAGGGGGCCGATTTGATACGCGATACCCTAAGGCAGCATTACAGGATAATCCTGGAGGACACAAAGGACGGGGTAAGGTGGCACCGCGAAGGCTGATCAGGCTGCTATGTTCTCGTCTTCCTCCTTCTTTGCCTCCTGCTCTATTATCGGCTCGCTTGCCGCCTGGTTCTCGGGGTGCTCGGAGAGCTGTCTTCTTCCCCCTCGCTTCTGCTGCTTCTCCGTCTTCGCGTTTGCAAACAGTACATCCATCTTCTCTTCGCTCACCGAATCTATCCAGCTCTTTATGTAGACCGAGATGTTCTTTAGTGGCTTTGAGTAGCGGTCAGTGAACGAGTAGGCGTTAGCCTCGTGCTTTAGTATTCCTACATTGACCCCGAAATCGAGGTATCTTTTCCAGGTCGCAAGCGGCAGCTCCTTGCTGCAGTCCTTTAGGCGCAAGTTGCCCTTCTTCTTCACCTCTGAGAGCGCCTTTGCGAATCTGTATGCCTTTGTCTCGTTGTCAAAATAGATCTTCGCGACTTCCTTCACGTTTGGGTTCTTGAGCTTCTCCCTTAGAGGAGCGTCCTCGTACTCCCAGTATTTTATTCCCAAATGAATCGCCAATAATATGGAATATTATAAGTTATTAAGCATTTTGGAAAAATCCCAAAAACTAATGGCGGACCAAAAACGATAATCTATTTAAACAAAGCAGAGAAAGGAAGTTATGGCAAAGGGGATGGAGAACAGGCCGAGGATCAGCAAGTGGATTGGCAGGGGCTATCTGCTCCTAGCCACCGTGCTGGCAATAATCTACGGGGTGATAATCTTCTTCCTAAGGTTTGCACCGATCTCGAGCGCAGCTGAAATAATAATCAGCTCCGTACTAATCGCGGTCATAATCCTGCTGTACGGAATTATCTACAGCCTCTACAAAACCAAGTATGTGATAAGCAATGGCAGATTATATTCCTGGTCCCCATTCGCAGTTATTAATGTCCCCCTAAAGGAGATAGTGAAAGTCGAGCAAACAAGAATCCCTTTCTACTTCAAGGGATTCGGGGCGAGCGTTTATTGCGGCAGATTCTACATACCGGGAGTAGGTTGGACGCGAGTCATAATAACAAATTTGATAGATGGCGTACTGATAAAAACCAAGAATAGCAGAAACTATCTGATCACCCCGTCAAATCCTATCGGTTTTGCCAAGGCCCTAAAAGCAAAGGGATAAGCTGCACCCTCTAATTCTGGTAGACCAATGTGAGCACGTCCTCATCGGTGAGTGCGTGGTCCTTTCCCACCTTCTGGCTCTTGAACTTAACGCTCTTCCCCGTGACGTAGGCGTACTTTAGGTTCCTTGCGATCTCGGAGTGGAGCTTTTTTGCGACCTCAAATACCGTGCTTCCCTCCTTCACTATTATCGGCTTGTTGAAGTCCGCAGAGCCGTCCTTTGGCTTTAGGTAGATCCTGCTCATCTGCAGCGCCTTGAAGATCCCCTCCCGCAGCTGTTCGATGTTCATGTTCTTTAGCGCGCTTATCGTCATAACCTTCATCCCTGTCCTCTTCTCGACCTCCGCCTTTGTCTGCAGATACTTCTCGTTGACGTCGATCTTGTTGAGCGCCACTATCGCATTCACATAGATGTCGTTACCGCCCAAGAAGTCGATCAGCTCGTCCTCTGTTGCGTTGTTGACAAAGTGTATCACGCAGTTGTATATCCCAAACTCGTTTATGATCTTCATTATCGTGTCGTTGTCAGGTATCTTGTATCCCTGGTTCTCTATCTTTATCCCTCCGGAATTCAGTTTTTCCATCCTCATTTCGGGCTTGCTTTTGCCTGCGTGTATCCCAAGGTCGTTTAATTCCTTTAGCAGGACGTAGAGGTTCTGCGAATTCGCAGAATCGATGACAAACACTATCAGGTTCGCGATCCTTATCGCGCTCGCGATCTGGGCCCCTCCCCCCTTTCCAATGTGCGCTCCCTCGATGAGCCCTGGAAGATCGAACACCTGTATCTTCGCGCCCTTGTATTCGAGTATCCCAGGTATTGCGTCTATGGTCGTGAACGCATAATCAGCGACTTTCGATTCTACGTTTGTGAGGAGCTTTAGCAGAGAGGACTTTCCCGCATTCGGGAACCCGACGAGCGCAACCGTCGCGTCCCCGGTCTTCTTTACCACGAATCCCTTTCCGGATTTCTTCTTGCGCTCGCTCATCTTTTTCTTGGTGTTTGCTATCTTTGCGCGCAAAATACCAAGGTGTTTGTTGGTCGCCTTGTTGTGATGCGTTTTTGCGTACTCTTTCTCGAGTTCCGTGAGCTTTTTTTGCAAAACCTCTTTTTCCGTCATAAAAATCAATCCTCCTTCAAAAAACCATTTATAAAAATTCAAGTTTATTTAACGTCCATCTAAATATCTTTCGACATAATCCTTTTAAATATTACCAAAAGGTAAGAAAATGGCTATGAAGAAAAAATCAAAGGGAAAGAAGTCTAAGGCAAAAGGAAAGGGAAAGAAATCAAAGAGATAAACTGAATTTGTTTTTTTGTTTTCTTTTCTTTCTTCTTCTTACTTTTCACTCACATCTTAGGCATGAACTTGGATAACTTCCTCTTCATGTCCCTGTCGTTTTGGAACGCATTCATCATCTTCTTCATGTTTGCAAAGTCCTTCAACAGATCCCTTACGTCTTTCTCCGTGCTTCCGCTTCCCGCGGCCACCCTCCTCATCCTCATCTGATCGTGCATCAGCTTCTCGTTCAACCTCTCTTCTTGCGTCATTGAGCCTATTATAGACTTGTATTTCTTGAGCTTGACCTCGCTCTCCTCAAGCGCCCCTTTGGGCATGTCGTTCATGCCCAGCATCCCCATCACGTTCTTTAGCGGGCCCATCTTCGACATCGCCTTTAGCTGCGTGTAGAAGGTGTCGAAGTTGAGCTCCTGCATCGACATATCCTCGGGCTTTATGTTAGCCTCCTTTACAGCTTCCTGGACGTGGGTTATCAGGGATTCTATGTCTGGTATCCCCAGCAGCCTTCCGACGAACTTCTTCGAGTCGTAGAGCTCAAGCGAGTTTAGCTTCTCGCCTGTCCCTGTGAATGTTATGTTGACGTTGGATGCGTTCACTGCGCTAAGCGCCCCTCCTCCCTTTCCGGATCCGTCTATCTTTGTTACTATGACGCCCGTTAGCTTGACCGCCTCGTCAAATTCCTTTGCCTGCTTGCCTGCAACCTGCCCGATATCCGCGCTTATGACAAGTATCTTCTCCTGCGGCCTAGCCTCTGCGTTGATCTCTTTCAGCTCTTCGATCAACTCCCCATCGAGTGCGTTCCTTCCGCTTGAGTCGAAGATTATCACCTTCTTGTCCTTGAGCGCTGCAACCGCCTCCTTGACGATTTTCCTCACGCTCTTCTCGCCCTTTATCCCGAAGAACCCGACTCCAGCCTGCTTTGCGAGCGTCTCAAGCTGCTCGTATGCTGCGGGCCTTGCTACGTCGCAGCAGACGACCGCGCTACTAAGCCTTCTGTCCTGATAGAACTTTGCGAGCTTGGCAGACGTGGTCGTCTTTCCAGACCCGTAGAGACCGAGCAACAGTATCCTCTTCGGCTCAATTGTGGGCTCGAACTTCTTGCCCATCAGCTTTACAAGCTCCTCATAGACAAGGTTTGTTATGTAGTCCTTTGGGCTCACGTCAGTCGGGAGCTTGGACTTGAGCGCAGCCTCCTCTATCTTCTTTGTGAGGGCAAGAACGAGGCTAACCTCAACGTCTGATCCAAGAAGCGCTTTCTGCAGCTCCTTGTTGAACTCCTTTATCGTCTTGCTGTCGATCAGGGTGGCTCCGCTAAGACGCGCAATAGCCTTTCTCAAGCCCTCTCCAAGATCCATAGCGACACCGCAAAATAAGTAATACTATTAAAACTTTAATGAATATATGATTATGCTTGGGGGCTCATAGCTCAGCCTGGTTAGAGCGCTGGTCTTATATCATTTCGTAAGAAAGCCAGATGTCAGGGGTTCAAATCCCCTTGGGCCCATAGCGCTCATTTTTGGTTGATGTACTTTGCAAATCCGCGCTTTGCAAGAAACTTCCAGACCGTCTCCTTACCGTAGGATTTGTAGTATTCTCTCATCGGTTCTAGAAGCTGGTCTGTGATTTCCTTGCTGTCAGGCCTGTTTCGGTCCATCTTTTTCTTGTACTCTTCAATTTCTAGTTTATCTACAAGCCCAACTTTCTGGGAAAGAATTCCTTCTGGCACAAAATAGTCGAGCACCGCTTCCTCAAACTGTTCCCGGCCCCTTTCTCCCGGTTTCTCCTCTTTCAAGGTGCCGTTCATGTCTATTGCTCTGTGTAGGATCTCATGGACAAATACTCCAATTATAATCTTGAAGTCACTCCTGTTCTTTTCACCTATCCCCATACCAAAAATTACGGAGTAATCCTTTTTATTTGAAGACATAGCCCCTCCATTCACCGAGCTTGGATTTTCAGTCTCTGAAAGTATAACTGTGGCACTTTTAGGCATCTTGAAACCAAATACTGCCATCACATGCTTTTCAATTTTCTTGGCATTCTTTCTGTATTCCTTTTTTATCCCAGATGAAAGTTTTTTGAAGGAAGGGTCATTATCATCCAAAAGATTCCCCTTCACTCCATCTAATAGTTCTAGGAGATCCGAGTATTCTTTTGCACCGATAATTTTTGGATTATCTGACTTTAGCGCGTACCAAACTTTGTTTTCATATCTTCTGGATCTAATGTATTTGTTGTATATTTTAACCGAGTTCTCAAGCCTCTCGCCAAATAGCGATGGATAGGCCCACATCGCACTTGTAATTGCACCTGGGGCTCCAAGCTGGTAGATAAAGAAGAGCTTCCTCAGATTTTTATCAGTCCTAAAAGATATTTTCATTTGAATTCACGTGTTACTGGTCTCCAAGCCCTATTACCTGGAATCCGTGCTTCTCGATCTCCGCAGGAGTGTAGAAGCTCATTCCCTTTGTCTTTGCAACATACTTCACGTACTTCTCCATGCTTCTTCCGGTGTATGTTTTTGTCTTCGGGTCCCATTCCTTGAGTATTAGAACGTCTCCTGCCTTGCATTCGAAATCCGCAAGCCTGATCTCAAAGTTCTTCTCCCCGCTCGCCACCTTGTCAAAGTACTGCGGCCAAATCTTCTTCTCGATCCTCATAGCACCATCAATAACAATTAATCATAAACGATATAATAGGTTGCCCTCCAACCTTTAATCATGCAGAAGGATCCGATAGTTAGGGAGGTGGCCACCTGGAGAATACAGAGGCTCTTCGAGCTCGCAAGCGCAGAAACAAGAAAGGGCGAGAAGGAGTCGCTCAGGCTCTCCAAGAGGTACGTTAGGATCGCAAAGTCGATAAGCTCCCACTACAAGGTGAGGATGCCTGACAAGGTGAGGAACTCGATCTGCAAGGGGTGCGGGAGCATACTGATCCCTGGCCTAAACTGCAAGGTCAGGCTCGCGAGCTCAAAGAGATACATAATCTACCTGTGCAGCTGCGGAGAGGAGAAGCACATATTCTACAAGTAGTCACTTTACGCCCATATTCTCAAGCATGGTGTTTAGTACCAGTTCTATGCTGTGGTTGCTCTTTGCGGTGAGAAGGTGCTTGTCATACTCCATCTCGTTTGCCGACTCCTTTCCGCGATAGATCCTAATAAGCCTTGAGACCTCCTCGTCCTTCGGGGCGGAGACCTTCCTGTCGGTGACAACATTTGCCCTTGCGACCACCTTGACCGAGTTGCCGATTGCCACAACGATCTTGTTGTTGTTTATGAAGTCCTTCACAAGGTTTGAAAGCGGCATGAAGTCGTAGAGCTTGTAGGTCTCCACTCCAGGGCCGTCTGCTATGATTAGGGAATCGTATCCCTCTGAGGTGAGCTTGGTCGCGTTGACCTCGGGTTTGTATGTCGCGCCGTGGGCGCCTACGCACTCTCTCCCGTCCTTTGTGTAGCTCCCTATCACCGGTGCGACCCCCCACTTGCCCAGAATAAGAATGGACATCGAGACCGTCTCGTCCCTGAAGTCCTTTGGAGGTATTATTATCAGGGTCTTCATTCAAACGATACCTATTCCACTGCCACAAATTATAAATTTATCTGGGGAGCTCCTGGCTGCGTCCTGTCCCTGAAGTGGCATCGTGCTACGAAGAATGCGATGAGTATCACAAGTCCGACGCCTGTGAACACCTCGATGTTTAATATGGATATGAACAGGGCGCCTGCCCCGCTGCCCTCCCTTGCGCCAAGCTGCTGTTTTATCCCAAGGTATGTGACATTCCCCTCAACGAAGCCGTACGGCACATTCTCAAGGGCTATTCTTCCTGCGGATCCCGTGTAGGAGTCAACCACCGTACCGTTTGAGAACTGCATGGATGCTAGCGAATTCACAGGCATGCCAAAGAGGTCCCTTGTAGCTATGTTCACGTTGTACACAGGGAGCATCGCGCTCACCGTCCCTGCGCCCTCGATGCTGAAGTTGGAGTTGAGTGTCATCTTGACCCCCTTGTAGTAGGCGTAGGAGATCGAGTACTGCTGGTTGCCAAAGAGGTATGTCCCGTTTGTCACGTTCATATCTCCTATGAACAGCGCGACATCTTCAAGCGGCGTTCCTGACGCACTCTGCGGCGCGAATCCGGTCAGGTACAGGTCCCTAAACTGCGTTGTGAGGACAATCGGCCCGCTTACCTTGGCCGCAAAGCTCGAATTCCTGTTCCCGTTGCTCCATCCGAAGAATCCGAGCTTGGTCTTCCCGTCGATCGCCATCGGGGAGAAGCTTATCGAGATGTTGGCCAGGCTGTTGTTGTAGTACCACCCTCCTCCAGAGACATTGCCGTACTGCGAGATTATGTTGACAAGGTATTGCGTGTTCCACGTCGCTCTGATCTGGGAAGGCCCATCTACAACGAGCGTTCCGTTGATCTCCCTGTTCCCGTTGCTCCACCCTGCGAAAGCCTGCCTTTGGGCAGCGTTGTTCTGCACAAATCCGCTCTCAACTCCGTAGTTAACCGTGCTGCCGCCAAAGTACCACCCCCCTCCAAACGAGCTTCCGTACTGCGAGGACACGTTGAGCAGATACTGCTTTTGCCACAGGGCGGTTTCGGTTATGTTCCCATCGAGCGTGACAATTGTGCTGTTGGCTGGCCCGCTATACGATCCGAGTCCGGTTCCGTGCCACCCCACGAACTTCTCCCTCACCGTCGAGTTTATCTGCACCTCGGAAGGGCTTGAGATCCCGATCTCGGAGTATGCAATGTACTTTGTGTCTGAGCTGATGTTCGCATAGCTTGAGTTTATCACGAGGTTGTAACCCAGGTTCCACAGCTGGGTGTTGTTGTGGGGCTGTGCGAGATTTGACCCGACAACAAAGTAGTTGCTCCTGTTGTATAGTTCCTCAACCCCATACGGATTCTTCAGGTTTGTCTGGCTGCCCACGCCATACCCTATGTATGCCAATCCCTGCTGCACGGGTATGAACGATCCTGACCTGTAGACCGAGAGATTCGAGAAGATCACCTTGGGAAGAACCGAGTAAACTCCCGAGGTGTTTGCCACCTCCCCAAATGCGACGGGAACGCTCACTCCTGAAGACGAGGCCCCAAGACTTACGTTGCCCATCTCGTTCCCGTCGATCTTGAAGTGCCAGACGTTTCCCGAATAGTAAAAGGCGTAGTTGTGGAAGGTCCCGTTTATCCCTGCGGAGTTGTCGGGCCCTATCGCGCCAAGGAACGCCCCGTCAAAACCGGATGGGAAATACTCGTAGAACCACTGCGCATCCCCTGCCTTTATCTGCTCGTACGCACCACAACCCGAGGTGTTGCATCGCGAGGGATACATGCCGCTCTGGTTCTCGATCACGTATCCTACCTGCAGGAAGGCCCCGTTATCAAGCGTTTCTCCCACCCAGTAGCCCAATGATCCCGAGTTGCTCATCTGCGGCGATATCGTCTGGATTGTGACCGATGCGCCGCTGTTCTGGTTGGCTATGCTCCCTGCCCTTGCCCCGAACTGGAACCAGTAGTAGGCGTTTAGCGTTCCTGATAGCAAGATGATGAGCATGAAAGCCCCAAGTAGCCATCCGAATCTAAACTCTCTCATAGTCCAAACCGATTTCGCCAAGTTTATTTAGAATCCTATCTTTTATAACTGCATTTATGCTCTTCCACTCTATAACAGCCGATTCCGGAGCAACCCT
>JAGWGN010000020.1 GCA_028867335.1 Microcaldota archaeon
CGCAGTTGCGGATGACATCCTCGCAAAGGCAATTGGGGGGTTGGTCTGGACAATAACCCAGCCAAGCTTAATCAACATCGACTTCGCGGACGTACGATCAATCATGGGAGCAGGAGACGTCGGATTCATTGCCTATGGAATGGGCAAGGGCAACGACAAGGTTGGAAGCGCTGCAAACGCAGTGTTGAACAACAAGCTGCTTGATGTCGACTACGAGAACGCAAAGGGCGCATTGATCCACATTTCAGGTGCATCAGACCTCACGCTTGGTGACGCAATCAAGGCGGGAGAGCTGATAACCGAGAAGATGGATCCAAAAGCCAACGTCAAGTGGGGCGCAAGATTGATCCCAGGATACGAGGGACAACTCGAGATTATAGCGATTGTCACCGGAGTCAGCGGATCAAGCATCGTCGGCCACATGGTGGAGAAGGACAAGTCCTCTTCATATAGCGGAATCGAGATGATTTAAGATCGATAGGTTTTTTTCTTTTATTTTTTCTTTTTTATTTATATTTCATGATTAATGGTGTAACAAATGGCGACCTTTGAAAACCAGATAGACTACAACTCCTTCACTCCGCGAATCGCGGTGGTGGGGCTAGGTGGGCAGGGATGTAACCTTGTCAACAGGATGCACAACGTGGGCCTAAAGAGCGCCGACACGATTGCGATCAACACCGATGCAAACCACTTGAACATAGTCAATGCAACAAAGAAGCACCTGCTCGGCAAGTCAATAACAAAGGGACTCGGGGCAGGAGGATTCCCGGAGGTCGCAGCAAAGTGCGTTGAGGTAGACAAGGGCGAGATCGAGAGACTAGTCTCTGGGTACGACCTTGTATTTGTCTGCGGAGGAATGGGAGGAGGAACCGCAACAGGAAGCGCCCCTGGAGTCGCAAGGATTGCCAAGGAGAGCGGCGCAACGGTAATTGCCACAGTCACATACCCATTTGCACTCGAAAGAAGCAGGGCGCTCAAGGCGAACTGGGGAATCGAGCAGCTAAACAAGCACGCTGACACGACAATCGTGATCGAGAACGACAAGCTGCTTCAGTACGCGCCAAACCTTCAGATTGAGAAGGCGTTCGAGGTTGTCGACAACATAACGCTCAATGCGGTAAAGGGAATCGCCGATGCGATCATGATCCCGAGCCTGATCAACCTTGACTTCGCGGACCTAAGGACGGTGGTCGGAGGGACAGGGACGGCAGTTATCAGCATCGGATCTGGTTCCGGACCGGACAGGGTCGAGAGGTCAATCAAGGACACAAGGGCGCACCCATTGCTCTCAGTCGAGTTCGACGGGGCAAAGGGGGGATTCGTCCACGTATCCGGAGGAACAAGCCTCTCAATCAGTGATGCTACAAAGATAGGGGCGGGAGTCACGGAGGGACTTGCGGACAACGCAAACGTCATCTTCGGGGCAAGGCTTGCACCTGAGCTGGGAGACCAGGTCAAGGTGATGTCCGTAATAACGGGAGTAAAGGCGAAGTTCGCTCAGAACAAGACGGCTGAGGAGAGGTCCCAGATGTCTAGGATGACAGAGCTCGCAGGCTTCTAGTCTTACTGCTCTTTCTTTTCTTTTTTATTTGCTATCTCCTTAGCGAAGGCGCTTGATAAACAATAGAGAGGATTCTGTCTATGTCAGCTTCTTTAACAGGATTTGGTACATGTCCGTCCATCTTTGAGGACTCAATCTCCATTTTGACCAGGTAGAATACGTCAAAAATGGTCTCCGCCTCCTTGTCTTGGAATGGCTCAACCATCTCTCCCTTGAGCTTGGCATCTATCTTCTCAAGCGATTTAGCAAAGCTGGCCTTCCACGGTGCATCATGTTCAAAGCCGTAGGAACTGTGCTGCATTGATCTTTCAAGTGGGCCTTTTGTTAGATCTAGTATCTCTGAAAGCTCTCTTTTCTTGCTCTCGTCCATCTTTTCACAAAGCGCGGCCATCAGCGCGGATCTTATTTTAAGGAACCACACACCAGTTTTCACCATGGCTGCGAAAATCTCCGTTTCGGTGCTGTTTTTGATCGTCCTACTCACCTTTGCCTCGCAAAAAGAGAGAAACTCGATCGCTCCCTCTATCTGAATTCTCGATGCTACTCCGCCGCCGCTGCGCAGCATGCTCGAAATGAAACCTATTGCCTCCTCCTGCCTCTCTACCCTATCAAGCTTATCCCGTGCCTGGTATACCGATCCGCTCCACGACTTCTTCAGCCTTAGCTTCTCGATTGCAGATGCGACTACCTCTCGCTCGTGCTTTCCAAATGGCATTGAGACCATCAGCTGTTCCGAGCTCCTGGGGCTTGCAATTGGAGCATCTTTCCTAATTGCACTAGTGACGTCATCTTTACTCTCTTCAGAAAACTTAATCGCCGTCAACATCCCCACTATATTTGCGGCAGGTAAAGGTATAAAAACTCTCTATGACCTATATAATCTAATTTTAGCACGGTGAGTTTATGACAGATGAAATTATGCACGTCTCAGTAGGAGACCTAAAGCCAGGAAGATTTCTTTTGATCGATGGGATTCCATGCAAGGTGGTCGACATCGAGACATCCGCCCCAGGAAAGCACGGGTCTGCAAAGGTAAGGATAACTGCAATCGGGATGTTTGACGGATCAAAGAAGACGCTGCTCAAGCCAAGCCACTCGGACGTCGAGGCTCCGGTGATCGCAAAGAGAAAGGCCCAGGTGGTCTCTGTCTCAGGCGACAACGCGCAGCTAATGGACCTTGAGACATATGACACTTATGACCTGGTCATCCCAGAGGACCTCAGAGGATCGGTTAAGGCCGGATCCGAAATCGAGGTAATCGAGGCAATGGGAAAGAAGGCAATGACAAGAATAACCTCAGGAGGAAATTAGATGGACGTGAAAATAAACAAAGAGACGGAAAACAAGCTGCTTAACAGAAAGGAGATCGTATTCACTGTTTCAAGCAAGGGCAAGACCCCGGACAAGGAGGACTTGAAGGTCGAGGTCTGCAAGAAGCTAAATCTCAGCCCTGACCTCACGGTCGTGGTGAAGATCAACTCGCTCTACGGAAGCTCGGAGAACGAGGTTTTGGTTCACACCTACGCGACAAAGGAGGCGATGGGAGTCGAGAAGAAGTACCTCTTTGCAAGGACAGCAAAGAAGGCCGAGAAGTCAGCAAAGGCTGCAGCCGCGGCAAAGCCCGCAGAGGAGGCAGCGGCCCCGAAGGAGGAGAAGGCGGCAGAGTAATTTTTAGTGATTAAATGGCAGACGCAAAAAAGGAAACGGCAAAGGAGGCACCAAAGAAGGAGAAAGCAAAGAAGGCATTCAAGCCATACAAGCCTGGAAGGTCCTGCCCTAAGTGCGGCTCAAGGATGGGCGAGCACGCAAACCGCAACACGTGCGGGAAGTGCGGATACACAGAGCTGAAGAGCGCGCCGTCAAAGGGAGATAACTCTGGCAAGAAGAACTAGGAAGGAAAGCAAGATTGTCGGACACCTAATTTACACCATCTTCCTTCTTTTAATCGTCGCAATCGGCTTTTTGTTGATGTTTTACTCAAACGGTAGCCTCGCCCAGGATACGGCAAATTTTTATCTGACTGCGGCGATATCGCTGCTCTTTCCTTTCGGGGCATTTAGCTACATGATACATCGGGGGGTAAGGCCCCGTGAGATAGTGGGCGCCATCGGCCTTGGAAGGGGGAAGCTCACGCTAAACATAATCGGAATCGGCCTTGTGGTGTTCTTTGCGCTCTTTGCGCTTGAGCTTCTTGTCAATTTGGCCTCTACCGTCTCAAACACGCCTATAGATACAAACGTCAGCCTGCTGCTGCAGAACGCGCCGCTCTGGTTCTTGGTGTTCACTGCTGTGATCGCCCCAATAAATGAGGAGATCTTCTTCAGGGGATTTCTGGTCCCACGGATAGGGATAATATTCAGCGCAATAATCTTCGGATTGCTCCATGCCAGCTACAACTCGACGTTCGGTGTCGAGATAATCGCCGCATTCATCTTCGGCTCAATCGCAGGATACGTCTTTAGGAAAAGCGGCTCCCTATATCCTTCGATAATCGCGCACATCATGATTAATTCGCTTGCGGTTATCGCATTCATAGCGGTGGTCTGATGGGGCTCAAGGTAGTCATAGTATCCCCAAAGTACCAAAACAACCTAGGCTACCTAGCAAGGGTCGCAGACAACTTCGGCATAACAAAGCTCCATATAGTCAGGCCAAGAGCAAAGCTCACCGGGAAGGCCTCGATAATGTACTCAAAGCACGCATACCGCCTAGTCGAGAACGCCGCGGTGTACAAGACGTTCGAGGATGCAATCAAGGACTGCGAGATCGTCATCGGCACAACCGGGATCTGGAGAA
This sequence comes from Microcaldota archaeon, assembly GCA_028867335.1. Classification (GTDB taxonomy): domain Archaea; phylum Micrarchaeota; class Micrarchaeia; order Micrarchaeales; family CABMGC01; genus JAGWGI01. The sequence continues at coordinate 4,361 of JAGWGN010000020.1, forward strand.
AGGGCAGCTCCGGATTTCGGAAGGTTTACCTTCCAAGCGGGCTGGTTTCAAAGCTCAAGAAGATCGCGACCAAGAAGACAAACATAGCAATAGTAATCGGAAGGGACGACACGGGGCTCTCAAAGGGGGAGATGGAGCGCTGCAATCTTGTGACCTACATCCCGACAAACCCGAGCTATCCGGTGCTGAACATCTCGCATGCGCTCGCGATAATGCTATTTGTTTTGACTGATAAGGAGCTGGGCAAGAACTACAAGATCGACCTTGCGCAAAAGCCCGACAAGAAGGAGATGGACACGCTATTTAGGGTGTTTGATGAGAGCCTGAAAGAAAAAAGGATTAGGAATAAAAGTACCGTGAGGATAATCTTCAGAAGGCTGATCACCATCGCGCAGCCGACCCAGAGGGAGGTCCACGCGATGATAACCGCTTTCAAAGATTAATCCTTGGATGCCTTTCTCTTCTTGATTATCTTTACCTTTGAAGGTGTTATCAAGATCCTTGTTTCGTCGATCTGGGCGATGTCGCCGTTGATCTTCGCTGCGTATGCCTTTAGCGCCGAAACGATGTTGTTTCTGGTGTTTGGCCTCTTGTTTATCTCCTCGATGTTGAGCAAAATTATGTTCTTCTTTGCAAGCTCGTCCTGGATGAGCTTTACATCGCCCTCTCCTGCTATAGAGACCGGCTTTATGTACATGTCTGCAGGCTCGTTGAGTATGTCGACGTTCTCCATCTCTGCGCTGCCCATGTATTCCTCTATGCTGAGCTCCTTAGATACTCCAAATGCTTGTCCAAGCTTGTCAAAAATTCCCATTGTATTCACGGTCGCCGTATTTACGGTTAATAGCATATAGAAAAGTTAATTATTTAAACACTTCTCTCGATTTCTTTAACGTCATATACACTTTTTTGCCCTATTTCCCCCTTCCAAACCTGCAAATCTAGCCAAATTTTACCTGAACCATTATCTTTTTGGCTATCTCGGGGCCGAAAAGGCGCTCCAGGGTCCTGTCCATTCCGGGATTTCTCAGGTCCGCAACCCGCTTTATCCCGTTTGCGAACATAATCCTCGCCCTCACCCTACCGACCTGCTCAAGGCTGACAAGATCAAGCAGCTCTTTTCTGATTCCGTAGCGAATCCTCACGCGCGCCTCGATTAGGTCGACGGGGCTTATCCGCATTATCTTTGCGATCTCTGTAGCGGCATACAGCAGCCAGTCAGCGTTCGTTATCTTTGTGAAGAGCGCTCCAGGAGTCGTCCCGTACTTCTTGACGAGCTCTGGCTCGCCCTTCTCCTCCATCCAATCCGATATCATCAGCGCGGTCGTGAAGGGCTTTTCAGGGTGGAAGTAGAAGTCCTCTATCTCATCGCCATCGATATTCGATGCGAGAAGGCTGTTGTAGTAGACAAACTTCTCCTCCGCCTCCTCCGTGACCTTTACGTGTGGGCGCATCTCGATCGTGTTGCAGATCATGAAGAGGTTCGCCATCTCGTCCCGCTCCTTTGCAAGCATGTTGACCATCTTCTTTGCTGAGAGCGGGTCGATGTAGAGCTCGCTGATCCTCGCCCCGAGCCTTGTCGCATTGTATATGCTCCCCTTCTTCTCGATGAATCCCCATCCGGCGAGCTCTGCGAGCACCTTGCCTATGTTGGACCTCATTTCCCGCACATTTCCGTACTGGAACCCGTAGAAGGTCTTAGCGAAGAAGTTGGTTATCGACTCCTCGCTGCGCAAAAACTCGGTCGCTATGAATGCGAGCATATGGGTCCTTAGGACCGGGAGCATTCCAAGGCTTGAGTCTATCGGTTCAAGCTCTGCGTCGATGTACTTGTTGTAGAGGTCGACTATCTCGCTTCTCGCCCGAGCAATTAGAAGGGCCCGCCCCTCAGTGTCGTACTTTGGCCTCCCCGCCCTCCCGAAGAGCTGCGCAACCTCGTTCGAGCTAATCCTCTCAGGGCCCATGTCCCCGTATCTGCTTGTGTCGCGGACCAGCACCGTGTGCGCCGGCATGTTAACCCCGAGTCCGAGGGTTGTGGTGGAGCAGATTACCTTGATGAGGTTGCCCCTGAACGCATCCTCTATCTCGTGGCGCTGGTCATTGACAAGACCGCTGTGGTGGAAGGCGACCCCGCTCTCGACGCACCTTGCAAGCTTCTCGCACTGGCTGGTCGGCTTGCTGAGCGCAGATGCGACCTTCTTGCTTAGCGCCGAGAGCTTCTCGGTTTCCTTTTCCTTTAGGCACCCTTTAACCACCTTCTGCATCTTCTCCGCACCAGCCTCCGCGTTCCTCTTTGTCGAATAGAATATGATTATCTGCTTGTTCTTTGAGAGCACGTCCTCAACGATCCGGATCTCCGGTATCTTGCTCTTGCCGGCCATCTCCTCCTCGTGGTCTAGGTAGTGCACCTTCCCCTCAAGGAAGATCCCCTTCTCCAGCTTTATGGGGCGCCACTCGCTCTCAACCAGGCTCGCGCCCAGCCACTTTGCAAGATCATCTGCGTTCCCGATAGTTGCGCTGAGCGCAAGGAACTGGGTCTCCTTGCAGATCCTTTTGAGCTTTGTGATCAGTATCTCAAGCGTCGGCCCCCTCCCCGACTCGCCAATCATGTGCACCTCGTCGAAGACTATGCACCCCACCGAGTCGAGCCAGTCCACCCCGTGCCTGATTAGGCTGTCGAACTTTTCGGTGGATGCCAGTACCAGATCGTACTTTGAGAGCCACGGGTCAAGGGAGTCGAGATCCCCGATTGACATCGCGATCTTGAGGTAGGGGTATGCCTGCTTGAACTCCTCGTACTTCTCGCTGACAAGCGCCCGCATCGGCGCAACGTAGATCGCCTTCTTGCGCCTTCCAAGAACCGAGCTAATTATCGCCATCTCCGCGATGAAGGTCTTTCCGCTGGCCGTGGGCGAGGAGATAACAAGGCTCTTGCCCCTAAGGAGCCCTGCCTCGACCGCAAGCTCCTGCGGAGGGGTGAGACTCTTTATCCCGCGCTCAAAGACCGACTCAAGCAGCTCGTTTGGGACCTTTCCCTTGAGCTCGGAAACATTCATGATTAGAATTGGCAGCCAAGATTATTAACGCTTATACAAAATCGCATTCTCCAAACCCACAATAAGATATTTAAGATAAACTTCCCATTCTTAAGCGGTGCTAATTTGCTTACAGGAGTCAAAAGGATCTACGAGAAGCCGGTCATAACCGATGGAAAGCGGGTTCTTGTCGATAGGCTCTGGCCAAGGGGCGTCAAGAAGAGCACCTCAAACATTGATCTGTGGCTCAAGGAGGTCGCGCCAAGTGACTCGCTGAGAAAGTGGTTCTCGCACGATCCTGAAAAGTGGGAGGAGTTCAAGGACCGCTACAGAAAGGAGCTTGACGGCACAAGGCCGTTCTTAGAGCTCATCGAGATGGTGAAAAAGACGGATGTCACGTTCATCTACGCCTCGGCAGACACCGAGTACAACAATGCCGTCGCCCTTGCAGAATTCGTGAGGGAAAAATTGCACTGAGCCAATTATTTGCTGAACATTTTCTTTGCCTTTGAGACGGCATCGATTGCCTTGTCGATCTCCTCTTCCCTGTTGTAGATGTAGAAGCTCATCCTAGATACCGCAGGCTGGCCTATAATGTTTCGTACAAGCGGCATGGCGCAGTGGTGCCCGCTTCTTATCGCGACCCCCTCGCTGTCAAGAACGGCAGCCGCATCGTGGGGATGGACTCCCTGTATCGTAAATGAGATAACTCCGAGCCTCTTCTCGACATCGTTTATTCCGGGGCCGTGTACCTTCACGTAGTCAATCTCCGAAAGCCTCTGCAAGGCGTATCTTGTAAGTGTCTTTTCGTGTTCATGGACATTTTCCATTCCCAATTTCTTTAGGTACTTCACCGCAGCCCTAAGTCCTATTGCCCCTTCGATGTTCTGGGTTCCAGCCTCAAACTTCCATGGGAGCTCGTTCCATGTGCTCTGCTGCAAATCAACGCTTCTTATCATGTCCCCTCCGCCAAATAGCGGGTTCATCGCATCTAGCATCGCCTCCTTTGCGTAGAGCGCGCCGATTCCGGAAGGCCCGAGCATCTTGTGGGATGAGAGTGCGAAGAAATCGCAGTCTATCTCCTGCACGTTCACAGGGATGTGCGGGACGGATTGCGCCCCGTCAACAAGAACAACCGCCCCTGCATCGTGCGCAAGCTTTGTCATTAGCTTTGCATCGTTTATCGTCCCCAGGACGTTTGAGGCGTGGGTGAATGCGACTATCTTTGGCCTGCTCTGAAGCTTTCTTTTGTAGTCCTCCATGTCGATGTGCATGCTTGGGGTGAGTTCGATGTAATCAAGCATCGCCCCCTTCTTCTTTGCGAGCATCTGCCAAGGGACTATATTGCTGTGGTGCTCCATCTTGCTGATCAGGATGTGGTCACCCTGCTTTATGTTGTCATTTCCCCAGCTCAGCGAAACGAGGTTTATCGCCTCGGTGGTGTTCCTCACATAGATTATCTCAAGCCCCTTCTTTGCGTGGATGAATTTTGCAAGCTTTTCCTTAGAGTCGATGTACCCCTCAGTCGCCTCCTCTGAGATCTTGTATATTGCCCTGTGGATGTTTGCGTTGTAGGTCTTGTAGTACCTGCTTATCGCGTTTATTACCTGCTTTGGCTTCTGCGAAGTCGCTGCGCTGTCTAGGTAGACCAGCTGCTTTCCGTTCATCTGGGTCTTAAGTATCGGAAAGTCCTTCCTTATCTTCTCGACGTCGAGTGCCATTTTTATCACTTGCCTACAAATGAATCGTATCCTTCCTTCTCAAGCTTCTCGATGAGTTCGGTCGAGCCCTCCGCCACAATCTTTCCATCCACCATAACGTGCACGAACTTTGGCTTCATGTAGCTGAGTATCCTGTTGTAGTGCGTTATGACCACAAGCCCCATCTCCTGCTTCTCCCCGATCTCGTTGATGTTCTCTGCGACGATCTTTATCGCGTCGATGTCAAGTCCCGAGTCCGGCTCGTCGAGTATTGCGAGCTTTGGCTTTAGGAGCGCAAGCTGCAGTATCTCCGCCTTCTTCTTCTCGCCTCCCGAGAAACCCTGGTTGAGAGACCTCCCCACTATCCCGTTTGTGATCTTGAGCTTCTTTGTCCAGCTGTCCACCTCCCCCATGAACTGGTTGACGTCCACATCCCCCTTTGTCACCGATCTCTTTGAGGTGTGGAGGAAATTGACAAATCCCACACCCTCTATCTCGAGAGGGTTTTGGAACTGTAGGAATATTCCCAGCTTTGCCCGTTTGTCTGCAGTCAGATCGGCGATGTTCACTCCGTCTACGATTATCTCGCCCTGAGTTATCCTGAGCCTTGGGTGTCCCATGATTGCCTTTGCAAGCGTGCTCTTTCCGCTGCCGTTTGGCCCCATGACCACGTGGAATTCGCCGTGCTTCACGCTCAAATTCACACCCTTCACTATCTCCTTGTCGTCAATGCTTACATGCAAGTTCTTTATTTCCAAATCCATCCTATTCCCCTCTATATTTGTAATGACCCTTGAATATGCTCGAGCTCCTCTGCACGCTGCCCGCAAGCCACATGCTCTCCGTTGTTATCTTCGGAACGAATCCGTAGCTCCTTGTCGTCACCTTTTCGTTTATTATGCTTGCCACGATCTCCCTGACTATGTCATCGTCTATCTTCCCTATCATTCCGGTTATGAATCCGCTCACGACCATCTTCTTTGCCTCAAGTTCGCTTGCTCCCCTTGACATCAGGTAGAATATTGACTCCTCGTCTATCGGGGCGGTTGCGGATGAGTGGGTTGCCTTCACGTCGCTATTGCCTATGCTCATGCTCGGTATCGAATCAATGTGTGCATCCTTGTCAAGTATTATCCCGCGCTCATTCACATACGATCTCGACTCTGCAGCATTCTCGGTTATTGACGCATATCCCTTAAGCACGCAGACCGATTTGTCCATCATCACGGCCTTTGATTCGAGTATCGCGTGCGAGCTCTTTGCCGAGTTGATGACGTTTGATGCGACGTCCATCTTCTGCTCGCCCGCGCTGACTATTAGTTCGTTGACCTCCCCATTCGCCTCGAGCCCCGCGACATCCACCTTGTTTCGCGAGCGGGTGAATGTTCCCCCATTGTATATGAAATTTATCTTCAGATTGGATTTCTCCTCTATCGTCGCCTTTGACCACCCGACAACATAGGTGTTCTTGTCCTCATTGTGGAGCACGTTGATCTCCGCATTTGCGTACTTCCCAATCTTGACTTCATGCATGCTCCCAAGTAGCGACCTCTCGGTTGCGCTCGAGGAGTAATACTCAAACATCTGCAGGCTTGCATTCTCTGCCACATTCACGATTATCTGGATCGGAAGCGGCGATGTTGTGTTGATGAACATCAGGTTAATTTTTGCCTCTGTTCCCTTGGGTATGTCTATTTGTATTACCTTCTTTGAATATGCGTTCAGGAATGCCGCAAGCTTGTCATCCCCGCTCCTCGTCATCCTATTCTCCAGATCAGAATTCTCAATCGGCCTTACCGTGATATACTTTGCAGAATCGCCTATCATTTCTCCGCCGCTCCAGAAAACCGCGTCAAACTTTCTCCTAAGCGCCTCCCCATTGCTCCTTATCAGCTGCTCCGGCTTCTCCGACGTCCCTGCTACCTGAATTTTGTCCGCCATCTCCTGCAGTGGCATCGCTACGAAATATCGCTTGTAGAGCTCGTCGGTCTCTTCGGGAAGAGACTTGAA
>JAGWGN010000021.1 GCA_028867335.1 Microcaldota archaeon
GGGATGTGCGGGACGGATTGCGCCCCGTCAACAAGAACAACCGCCCCTGCATCGTGCGCAAGCTTTGTCATTAGCTTCGCATCATTTATCGTTCCAAGAACGTTTGATGCATGGGTGAATGCGACCATCTTTGGCCTGCTCTGCAGCTTTCTCTTGTAGTCCTCCATGTCGATGTGCATGCTTGGGGTGAGTTCGATGTAATCAAGCAGTGCCCCCTTCTTCTTTGCAAGCATCTGCCAAGGCACGATGTTGCTGTGGTGCTCCATCTTGCTTATTAGGATGTGGTCGCCCTGCTTTACGTTGTCATTTCCCCAGCTGAGTGCGACAAGGTTTATCGCCTCCGTGGTGTTTCTCACGTAGATTATCTCAAGCCCCTTCCTTGCGTGGATGAACTTTGCGAGCTTCTCCTTTGAGTCGATGTATCCCTCCGTCGCCTCCTCGGAGATCTTGTAGATCGCCCTGTGGATGTTTGCGTTGTAGGTCTTGTAGTACCTGCTTATCGCGTTTATTACCTGCCTTGGCTTCTGGGACGTCGCTGCGCTGTCTAGGTAGACAAGCTGCTTTCCGTTCATCTGGGTCTTAAGTATCGGAAAGTCCTTCCTTATCTTCTCGACGTCGAGTACCATTTTATCACTTGCCCACAAACGAATCGTATCCTTCCTTTTCAAGCTTCTCAATCAGCTCGGTCGAGCCCTCTGCCACAATCTTTCCGTCCACCATCACGTGCACGAACTTTGGCTTCATGTAACTGAGTATCCTGTTGTAGTGCGTTATGACCACAAGCCCCATCTCCTGCTTCTCCCCGATCTCGTTTATGTTTTCTGCCACGACCTTTATCGCGTCTATGTCAAGTCCCGAGTCCGGCTCGTCGAGTATTGCGAGCTTTGGCTTTAGGAGGGCGAGCTGCAATATCTCCGCCTTCTTCTTCTCTCCCCCTGAGAATCCCTGGTTGAGGGACCTTCCCACTATTCCGTTTGTAATCTTGAGCTTCTTTGTCCAGCTGTCCACCTCACCCATGAACTGGTTGACGTCCACATCTCCTTTTGTAACCGATCTCTTTGATGTGTGGAGGAAGTTGACAAATCCCACCCCCTCTATCTCGAGCGGGTTTTGGAACTGGAGGAATATGCCCAGCTTTGCCCTTTTGTCAGCGGTCAAGTCGGCGATGTTAACTCCGTCCACTATTATCTCGCCCTGCGTTATCTTGAGCCTTGGGTGGCCCATGATTGCCTTTGCGAGCGTGCTCTTTCCGCTGCCGTTTGGCCCCATGACCACGTGGAATTCGCCGTGCTTCACGCTCAAATTCACCCCCTTAACTATCTCCTTGTCGTCAATGCTTACATGCAAGTTCTTTATTTCCAAATCCATCTTATTCTCCTCTATATTTGTAATGACCCTTGAATATGCTCGAGCTCCTCTGCACGCTGCCTGCAAGCCACATGCTCTCTGTTGTTATCTTAGGAACGAATCCATAGTTCCTTGTTGTCACCTTTTCATTTATTATGCTTGCCACGATCTCCCTGACAATGTCATCGTCTATCTTCCCTATCATACCTGTTATGAATCCGCTCACAACCATCTTCTTTGCCTCAAGCTCGCTTGCTCCTCTTGACATCAAATAAAATATCGACTCCTCGTCTATAGGTGCGGTTGCGGATGAGTGCGTTGCCTTCACGTCGCTATTGCCGATGCTCATGCTAGGTATTGAGTCGATGTGAGCATCCTTGTCAAGTATTATCCCTCTCTCATTCACGTACGACCTCGATTCGGCTGCATTCTCCGTTATTGACGCGTATCCCTTGAGCACGCAGACTGACTTGTCCATCATCACCGCTTTTGATTCGAGTATCGCGTGCGAGCTTTTTGCAGAGTTGATGACGTTTGATGCGACATCCATCTTCTGTTCTCCCGCGCTGACTATCAACTCGTTGACCTCCCCATTCGCCTCGAGGCCCGCGACGTCCACCCTGTTTCGCGAGCGGGTGAATGTCCCTCCGTTGTAGACAAAATTTATCTTCAGGTTGGATTTCTCCTCTATCTTTGCCTTGGACCATCCCACGACGTAGGTGTTCTTGTCCTCATTGTGGAGCACGTTGATCTCCGCATTTGCGTACTTGCCAACCTTGACTTCGTGCATGCTTCCAAGTAGCGACCTCTCGGTTGCACCTGAGGAGTAATACTCGAACATCTGCAGGCTTGCATTCTCTGCAACATTCACGATTATCTGGATCGGGAGTGGGGATGTCGTGTTGATGAACATCAGGTTGATCTTTGCCTCAACTCCCTTGGGTATGTCTATCTGTACGGCCCTCCTTGAATATGCGTTTAGGAACGCTGCAAGCTTGTCGTCCCCGCTCTTTGTCATCCTATTCTCCAGATTGGAACTCTCGATGGGGCTTACCGTGATGTACTTTGCAGAATCGCTGATTGTCTCCCCGCCGCTCCAGAAAACCGCATCGAACTTCCTCCTCAGCGCTTCCCCGTTGCTTTTTATTAGCTGTTCCGGCTTCTCTCCCGCCTTTGAAACCGAGATCTTCTCCGCCATCTCCTGCAGTGGCATCGCTACGAAATATCGCTTGTAGAGCTCGTCGGTCTCTTCGGGAAGAGACTTGAACTTTTCAAGTGCCTCGTCTACGAAAGCTTTGTACTCCATGGAAAACTAACCTACAGAATTTGTCATGTCCAGGTTGATGAGCCTCTTGAGCTCAATTGAGTATTCAAGCGGAAGAACATCGGCGAGCGGCTTGATGAACCCTAGGACAATCGTTGCTATCGCCTCTTCCTCCGTGAGTCCCCTTGACATTAAGTAGAACAGCTGCTCCTCGCCTATCTTTCCGACGCTAGCCTCGTGGCTTATGTCCGCGTCATCGGTTGAGATCTGCATGTACGGGTATGTGTTTGTCTTCGCATGCTCGTCAAGCAGCAGCGCATCGCATCGAACTGTCGACTTTGCCCTAAGCGCATCCTTGTTTATGTGCAGCAGCCCCCTGTATGAAGTGACTCCGCTTCCCCTCGAAACTGACTTTGAGATGATTCTTGAAGTCGTATCCGGCGCGAGATGGTATATCTTTCCTCCCGAGTCCTGTATCTGTCCCTCTCCTGCTACCGCAATCGAGAGAACCTCCCCCTTTGCCCCCCTCTCCTTGAGGTAGACGCTTGGGTACTTCATGTTGATCTTGCTTCCAATGTTTCCGTCAATCCATTCGACGTATGCATTTTCGTATGCGAACGCCCTCTGGGTTACCAGGTTGTAGACGTTCTTTGACCAGTTCTGAATCGTCACATATCTTACGTGCGCGTTCTTGTGGGCCACAATCTCAACTATTGCGGAGTGAAGAGCTGATGCCATGAATATCGGGGCCGTGCAGCCCTCGATGTAGGTCACATCGCTTCCCTCGTCAGCAATTATGAGCGTTCTCTCGAACTGTCCTGCCTTGTCCGAGTTTATCCTAAAGTACGCCTGTAGCGGCATCTTCACCTTGACCCCCTTTGGAACGTAGATGAACGATCCACCCGACCAAACCGCAGTGTTTAGCGCGGCGAACTTGTTGTCGCTTGATGGTATTATCGTGCCGAAATACTTCTTCATCAGCTCAGGGTACTTCTTTAGCGCGTTGTCTGTGTCTGTGAATATGACCCCCTGCTCCTCGAGCTCCTTTTTTATGTGGCTGTAGACCACCTCGGAGTCGTACTGCGCCTCTGCCCCGGCAAAGAACTTCTGCTCCGCCTCAGGGATGCCCAGCTTGTCGAATGTCTTCTTGATGTCGTCAGGCACGTCCTCCCACTTGCTTCCCTTCTTGTCTGTTGCCTTGAGGTAGTAGTAGATGTCGTTGTAGTCGATCTTGTTTAAGTCCGCGCCCCACTGTGGCGTAGGCTTTGAGAGAAATATCTTGTACCCCTGCAGCCTCTTCTCGAGCATCCACTCGGGTTCCTTCTTCATCGCCGAGATCTCCCTGACTATGTCCTCGTCGAGGCCCTTTCTGGTCTTGAACTTGTACTCGAAGTTGTCGTGGAACCCGTAGTTCTCCTTGTACTCTACTTCCCTATCAACAAATTCCTGTTTTAGATCATCCATGCCTACACCTTAACGCTCTCCGCGCTCGAGAAGTTGCAGTTGAACGCGTTCACCGATTGGCACAGCTTGCAGATGCATGCATTCACGTACTGCTTGTTCCCCTCAGCTATCTTCTCAATGTAATCGTCAAGTATCTTCGTGTTGAGCCTTGCTTCAACCTCCTTTACTTTGTCTGAGTACTTGCCGTTCATGTACTTGCTGATCGAAGCCTGCGCAACTCCGAGGAGGGCCGCGACCGCATCCTCGCTGAGCATGTGCTTGTTGATCAGCTCCTTTGCAAGATACGACCTTATCGCAGGCACTATCTCGTTGGTGGCTATCTCGTACATCGATGGCATTTGAACACTTATAACTGAGTTATAATCGCCTAAAATACTTAAATACCTATCCCTCTGTTAGAAATTGTGGGCCCTCTTGCTAGTGCCCCATGTGCGGACGGTCGTGCGCCGTCTTTATGTTTTTGCTGAGGACCACCGCCCCAAGGGTCGCGCCGAGCGCCGCAAAGACCGCCCCTGCAAGGAACGCTACATGGTATCCGCTGTTTAGAGCGGCAAGGGCCGCAACTCCGCTTGCGAGAAGCGCGCTTGTCTGGATCGAGGCGATGCTTGCAAGTATCGCAAGCCCCAGCGCCCCTCCCATCATAAACGAGGTGTTCACTATTCCTGATGCAAGTCCGGACTCGTGGGGCTCAACCTCGCTCATGGCGGCAAGCAGCATTGGGTTGAACGCCATTCCCGCCCCAAGGCCGAGCAGTATCATGCTCGGCAGCACATTGTATAGGAAATTCCCGCTCAGGGGCGCTGTCGCAAAGAGCAAAAGGCCTATCGCCGCAAGGAAGAGCCCCACAGCAAGCGGCTTTCTGATTCCAAAGAGCATAACAAGCCTTGCCGAGATCCCAAGCGAGAAGATTGCCATAAGCATTGTTGCCGGCAAAAACGCAAGCCCTACCTGGAGCGAGCTGTATCCGAGCACAAGCTGGAGGTAGAGCGCGGAGAGGAAGAACCAGGCAAACATCGCCGCTGCCCAGAGCACTCCGATCAGATTCGCGGTGCGAAGGTTTCGAAGCTTAAATAGGGTGAGCGGTACAAGCGGCGACTTCGTCCTTGACTCAACTCTGATGAACAAGATGATTAGTGTTGCCGAGCCCGCAAGCAGTCCGATCGTCTGCATGGAGGCCCATCCTGCTGTGTTCCCGTTCACTATTGCATAGATTGCGAGCATGAGCGCACCAGTTACGGTTACCGCCCCTGCAATGTCGATGTGCCTTGAGGCGCTCTCGTCCCGTCCGCTAGGAAGCAGGAAAGTGCCGAGTGCGAACACCGCAATCCCGATAGGTATGTTGACAAAGAAGATCCAGTGCCAGTCAAGGAGTCCAGTCAGCGTTCCGCCAAGCAAAACGCCTACGCTTCCGCCTCCCGCAGCGACGAACCCATAGAAACCCATTGCCTTTGCTCGCTCCGCAGGCTCTGTGAACATGTTCATCATCAGTCCGAGCCCGACTGCGGAGACTATGCTGCCCCCTATCCCCTGGATGACCCTTGCTGTGACCAATACAAGTTGGCTATCCGAGAGTCCGCAGGCAAGCGAGGCCAAAGTGAATAGTGCAAGCCCCGACAAAAAGAGCTTTCTTCTCCCGAAGATGTCCCCTAGCCTCCCGCCCAGCAGCAAAAATCCGCCGAAAGTGAGCAGGTATGCGTTGACGACCCACGCAAGGGATGCGTTGCTAAAGCCCAGGTCCTGCTTTATCGCAGGGAGCGCGACGTTGACTATCGTGGTGTCAAGGACTATCATCAGCACCCCGAGGCAGAGCACTACGAACGCAAGCCAGCGCTTTCTGTTATCGATTTTGTCCATGATACTCTACGCCTATCCCCTATAAACCGAAAAAACCGCAGAAAAATTAGAGCTCGATCTTCTTTACTTCAAGCTTTGCCATCGGCGCGATCCTGTTTGCCACCTTCATCGCCTCGACCTGGAATCCGCCGTCGATTACGGACTTGACAAACTCCTCAACGCTCTTCGACCCAACGTACTCCGTGGTGAACTTTGCGAGTTCCCTTCGGATCCCCTGCTTCTTTGGGGTGTTGATCTTGTATCTTGAGATTCCAATCAGCTTGAGCACCACCGGTTTTGCCTGCTTGTCTGAGAGCTTTGAAATGGTGTAGACTGCGCTCGACCCCCTTCGGACAAGCGAGTGCGTGTAGCTGTAGACCTGCTCTAGGTAGTGTATCTCAGTCTGCGCCGCGTCGCCGTTTGCGCTGATTACCCTGAGTCCGATTGTCATAAATGAATGAGCAGGATTCTTTGTGATCCAGGAGAGGCTGACCTTTATCACTCGCCCTAGAACCGCCTTCTCGTCCTGCGCCGGTATCTCTCCGATTATCGAGTCTCCGAGTATCTTTGGCGTGTGGACGTTGAACCACTGCTTGGTCTTCCACTTTTCTATAGATTTAGTGCTACTAGTTGCCAATCAATCATCTTCCCTTTATCAAGAGTGCAGCCTGCTCTGGGACGTACTTCCAGTCCTCAGGGATTACGCCTACTCTCTTGTAGTACTTTGTTAATCTCCAGATTTTCGACTCGACCCTCTTGAGCCTTGTCGTGTTGTAAACGTCCTTCTTGTTTTTTGCAAGGTGCGTCCTCATTATAACTGCCTTCTTGATCAAATCAAGGAAGTCCTGTGGGTATGCGGTTTTCACTCCCTGCTCCTCGAGTATGACACCGAGCCTCTTTCCAAAGACCTGCTTCACGTACTTGACTCCGTGCTTTTCCTTGAGCATCTGTCCGATCTGCGCCTGCGGCATGTTCTGCTTTGCGTAGTTTGAGACGATCTCCTCGATTTGCTCCTTTGTGATCTGAAGGTCCTCTGGGACCTTTCCCATCACTACCTCTGGCTTTCGCGACTTCGCCTTTCCGTGTCCGCCAGTGTGCATTCGAGCCATGAAATCAGTTGAGTTCGTCTAAAGATATTAAATATTAAGATAGGAAAGAAACAACTTTTACCTTGCAGTCAGTCCTATCTGTAAATATCTATTTATCAACAACATTTATAAGTATTATCTAAAATCGCTCATCTGATTTGCTTTTGCGACTTCTTTGACTTTGAAGGCCCTCCTTTGCCCACATATGCCTCAATTGGCTTTATGCGAAAGCTTGGTTCCTTAAGCTTCCTGTAAAAAATTGCGACCAGCCTGTGTGCCCCCTCAACAATCTGCATTTTTCCTCTATCCCCTTCCACGATTATGAGCTTATGTTTGCTTTCAGATATCTTACGATAATTATCTGTGATGAATTTAATTGAGCTGGCATACCTTTTTCCTATCGCATCAGGCTTGTCAAAAATGGTTTCTGCAGCATCTGCCGCTTTGTGCGACCCACCGCTAATGTATTTCCATCCCGTTCCAAGGGGCAGAAGAAGTTTTTCAAGTGAATTCTTGTCAAATGTCCTGACAGACCATTTGCGCTTTACGAAGTAGTCCCTTGATAGATAAGTCCTGTAGGCAGACAGTATCTTAAGCAGTTCGCTGCTCTGTTTACGATTTTTCAAATCAGGGTTTTTAATCAGCTCAAAATCCCTTTTCTTTAGCATCTTTCTAAAATCAGGCCTTGTTTCAGACTCATGCCTTATCCATTCTAAAAGGACATCTTGCCATTCGACCATTTTTTACCCCTTTATTGAAACGCGGATTCCTTCTTCCACTTCAAGATCACCGTCTCCAAACTTCACATTCTTGATGTTCATCCCGCTTTTTATTTCCTCGATTGCACCACCAAGTGCACCCTCAAGATCTTTTCCAATAGTTATCTCTGTTATATCAGAGTTTAGGGCCATCTTGTTCTCGTGCTTCCACTTCCTGACGAAAAGAAGAATCTTCACAAGCTTGTCCGCCGCATCAAACCTTTTTTCTTCTACCATCTCCTTTTCCTCTGGCCAGCTGTTTGTGTGGATTGACTTTGTCTTTTCGGAGCCAAGCTTCTCAGCATTCGAAATGAAAACATTCTGGTATATCTCTTCCGTCACAAAAGGAATGAACGGTGAAAGCATCTTGATCAGGTCAAAGAGCACCAGGTTTAGTGTGTATCCTACCGAGGTATCCTTTCCGTAAACCCTGTTCTTGACAAACTCAAGGTAGTCGTTTGTGAACTCCCAGAACAGCCTCTCCACCGCATTCCTTGCTTTGAAGTAGTCGTAACTATCGAATTCTTCCGTGGCCTTTTTTATCGTTTCGTTAAGCCTGTAGATTATCCAGGAATCGAGAAGGAACTCGCTTTTCTGCTTTTCAAAATTGGCACTGTTCATCTCAACGAACCTTGTCAAGTTCCAAAGCTTGTTTATCAGTCTGCTTCCTGTCACGACCTCTTTTTCTTGGAAAGAATTGTCCTCCCCCAATACCGATGAGCTTGTCCAAAACCTAAGAGCGTCAGCCCCGTATTTCTCTAGATATCCGTCCGGCTTTACCACGTTTCCCTCGGATTTGTGCATTGGCTTTCCGTGTGCATCCAGTCCGTGTCCTGAGATCATTATGTTTTTCCAAGGGATTGAATTCATATGGAAATACGACTTCACTATCGTGTTAAATGCCCAAAATGAAATTATCTCATGCGCCTGAACCCTAAGGCTCATCGGGAATATCTTCTTTAGGTATCTATCATCAGTTCCCCACTTTCCGTTTATGAATGGGGTAAGAGACGATGTCGCCCAGGTGTCCATTATGTCCGTCTCAGGCACAAATTCACCCGATCCGCATTTTCCGCATTTGCCCTTTGGGCTGTCAACAAACGGATTCACGGGGAGGTCCTTCTCATCGGCAAATATTGGCTCGTCGCAGCTTTTGCAGTACCACACAGGGAAATATACCCCGAAAAATCTCTGTCTTGATATGCTCCAGTCCCACTGCAGCCCGTTTATCCAGTTATCCAACCTGACGCGCATATGTGGTGGGTACCAATTAACCTGTTTTCCAAGTTCTACAAACTTCTCTTTTAGATCCAAGTATCTGACATACCACTGTTTTTTCACAAGGAACTCTATTTCAGTTCCGCACCTGTCATGAACGTTTACGTTGTGCTCTATGTTCTCTTCCTTGATCACAAAACCCTTGTCCTTTAAGTCCTGTATTATTTTTTCTCTAGCCTCCTTTATCTTGAGCCCGTTGTAATAAGGGTGATTCATCTTCCCCCGTTCATCGATTATCATCTTTAATTCTAGGTTGTAGGCCTTGTACCATTCGATGTCCGTCTGATCCCCGAATGTGCAGCACATGACCACTCCAGTTCCAAATTCTGGGTCTACCCTCTTGTCTGCTATCACCTTGACCTTGTTTCCAAAGATTGGAACCGTTATCTCCTTCCCGACAAGGCCTTTGTGCTTTACGTCCTCAGGATTTACAAAAATTGCAACGCAGGCTGGGAGAAGCTCCGGTCTTGTCGTTGCTATTGTGACTCCGTCAGAGAAATTGAGGTATATTATCTTGCTCTTTAGCATCTTGTCCTTTAGCTCAACCTGGGAAACAGTGGTCTTGTCCTTTGGGCAAAAGAGCGCTGGCGCCTCTTTTCTGTAGGTGCGATTAATCTTGTTTAGCTCAAGGAAGGACTTCTGAGAAACCTTCTGAACCTGCGGACTTATCGTCTGGTAGAGAAGCGACCAGTCAGATGAGACCCCCATTTTCTTCCAGAGGTTTATGTAAAGCTCGTTGTATATGTGAACCTCGTTTCTAACAAGCTCGATGAACTTCTCCCTTCCGAGCTTCTCTGCAGTGGTGTCGAACTTCTTCTCTATCAAAAGCTCGGTCGGTAGCCCGTTGTTATCAAGCCCGAACGGATAAAAGACGCTGAAGCCCCGCATTCTTTTGTATCTTGCTATGAACTCGGCCTGCGTATAAGAAAAAACGTGCCCAAGGTGGATGTCTCCCGATACCGTAGGCGGCGGAGTGTCGATAGAGTAGACCTCCTTCTCACTATCGATGTCAAATTTGTATATCTGCTCATCCTCCCAGAACTTGAGAATCTTCCCCTCAACTACTTTTGGATCATAACGGCTCTCCATTGGCATACCTAACTTTGTGTTACCTAAGTATTATGAACGATATAATTAATATCTCTTTTTAAACGAAGTAGCACAGAACGTATAAATACGCTGAGAGGTTAATTTCATTATGACCACCGCATCGGTAGAGAGATACAATGACGAGCCAACGGTCAAGCCCCTTAGTCACAGCGAAAGATACGGGCCGGCGATGGCAAAGGTGGGCTACAATGTAGAGGCAGCCCAAAAGGAGGCGATCCAGAACATAAAGGACGCGGCAAAGATATCCCCTCTGGCAAAGCTAAACGAACTTCTGAGGACTGGCGACCACACAAAAAAAACAGATGCGCGCAGCAGCGAGCAGGTAGATCTCCTAAGGAAGGCGATTGACAAAATAGGGGGCAAAAAGAGCCCAAAGAAGCTCAAGAACTGATTCTTAAACTCACTCGGTTTTGAAGAGGCAAAATACCTCGTGCTGACGTTAAGTAACCGACGTTGTTTAAAAAGTGGCACTTTTTGGACGGTTTTTTGACTTTTTGGACAGACGCCAAAAGCAGCCAGACTATCCACATCATATATGCCTACCCCTACCCCTGTGGGTAGTCCCTATTCTCTCGACAGTACCCGTATTATATACACCTCAGAAAGCAGGGGCGTGGATAGTGCCCTAGGATGGTTTTAGTGGTTTTATGAGTCTCATCTTAGTACCAGAGATAGA
>JAGWGN010000022.1 GCA_028867335.1 Microcaldota archaeon
ACGTTCCCCAGCTTGTATCCCCTTTTCTTGTAGTACTCAAGCAGATTTGCGTTGTTTGTGTCTGCCCATATAAGTACCTCCCTCACGCCTTTTTTCTTTAGGAAATCCTCGCCGGCCTTAAGCAGCCTTTCGCCTACGCCCTGGTTTCTAAACTGCCTTCTTACTGCCAACTGAACAAGAAATCCGCCTATTTCGCTGATTGCGTATTCGCAGCCAATAACCTTATTGTCCCTTACTGCGACTATCACTGAGCCTGGAGAAATTGAGATCTTCTTCCTCAGGCTGGCTTGGCTATCCCAGTGCCTATAGAAGAGGCCCGCCTCCTTTAGGACCTCCCTTAGGGAGCGGTAGTCCTTGTCCTCATATGCCCTCAGTTTTATCTCGCTAAGGGAGTTCTTGCTTTGGCTCTTTCGCATACCAATGCATTGGCCGCCAAAATCTAAAAATTGATGGAAAGGCTACTCCCTCAGGGATCTCTGGGTCCCTTTTTTCTCCTCCTTGATGCGTCTCATTATGTCCACCGTCCCAAAGAGGCCGTCATATCCGGGAATAACGCTCACATTCTCCGTCCTTATCCTACTAATCGCCTCGGCGAGATCCTTGTCGACCTCCTCTATCTCGGAGATCTGCGCGTGCAGCGTCAGATTGAACTCACTGCCGAACTTACGCATCAGCCTCTCGTAGAGGTTCTGCACGTAGAGGGTCTTGTCGCCCTTTTTGGTTATGTATGAAAGCACCTCGACTAGAGGGACCGCATGCACGAAAGGGATTGCATCCTTGGGCACAAATCCCTCCGGCCTGTCGGCAAGCTGCTCCACGCGGTGCAGGACCCCGATAGTGAGCCTTCTTCCGCAGACTGGGCACATCCCGTTGTACTTCTTTGCCTGCTGCGGGGAAAGCGAGATGTTGCAGTTCCTATGGCCGTCGTAGTGGTATTTCCCCTCCCCTGGGTAGAACTCGATTGTGCTCTTGAAGTGCCTTTTGTCCTTTTGCTTTATCGCATTCAAAATCGAGTTATACGAGAGGTCCTTTTCCTCGAACTCGAAGACGTTGGCCTCTCTTCCGATCTTCGGGATTGAGTGCGGGTCGCTGTTTGAGAGAGGGGTGTACCTGTCGAGCTTTGAGACCCTCCAGTTCATGTCCGGGTCGCTGCTCAGCCCCGTCTCAAAGGCGTGTATGTGCTGCGCCATGTCCTCGTACGCCTCCTCCATCGAGTCGAATCCGGAGAATGCGCCGAAGACGCCGAACCACGGGGTCCATGCGTGCGCAGGGAAGACGAATATGTCGGGGCTGATTGAATGGAGGATCTCGACGAGCGCGCTTGCGCTCATGCCAAGCGTCGGTCTGCCATCTGCGCTAAGGCTGCCGTACTTTGCAAGGGCGGAGTTGATTTGGTCCACAATCTCAAGGCTCGGCGCCAGAACGCAGTTGTGTATCTTCTTTGCCTTGCCCCCATGGTCGAATACCGTTGAGACCTCGGTGCTCAGGGTGAACCTTGTTGCGGTCCTCAACCCCTTCACCATCCAGAGGCCCTGCTCTGCGGGCTCGAGAGCCTGCTTTATCTCCGCGAGCCAAAGAGGGTGCGTGAAATCCCCTGTGCCGATCACCCTTATTCCCTTCTGCCTAGCCCCCTCATCTATCCCCCTAATCGTTATGCTCTTGCTGCAGGCCATCGCGTATCTGGAATGGATGTGGAAATCTGCGATTACCTCCATTTGCTCACGCGCTCTTTTTCACTCCGTTTCTAGGGCAGATCTTTAGGAGAATGCACTTGCTGCACAGCGGGATCTGCGATTGGCAGATCTTCTTCCCGTGGGCCTTGAGGATGTAGCCAAACCTGCCCCAGTACCTCTTCTCCACGATTGCCATCAAATCCTGCTCGATTTTGTCAGGATCCTTCTTTGTGCTAAGGCCCATGCGCATTGAGAGCTTCATAACCCAGGTGTCGACAGGGATACCTGCGACCTTCCCGTATGCGTTTATCAGTATTGTGTTTGCTGTCTTTCTGCCGATTCCCGGAAGCTCGACAAGATCCTCGATCTTATCAGGCACCCGCCCCTTGTGCCTCTCCTGTATGATTTTGCAGGCGGCGATAATGTTCTTCGCCTTGTTTTGGGCAAAGCTCACCTTTGAGATATATTTTGCAAGCTCGTCTTCTTGCGCCCCTGCGTAGTCTGAGGCACTCTTGAATCTCTTGAAGAGCGCGGGAGTGAGCGAATTCACGACCTCATCGCGTGTCTGGGCGGAGATTATCGCCGCAGCCGCCAGATCTATCGGTGTCGAGAAGTTAAGGTAGTATTTGGCATCAGGGTACTCCTTAATCAGCATTGCGATTATCCTTTGCTGATCGGAGCCTTTGTACAGCGCGGATTGCATACGGGATATCATCATTATAGTAATAAAAATCTGAGCGCAGATGGGGGCAGATTGCATTTTTATAGTTTAAGCTCGGTTAATCATCGTATGGAGGAGGACAGAAACCTGCCTGTTGTGGAGGAAGCCCAGGAAGAGGAAGGGCAGGACAAAAACCTACCGATGGAGATTGAGGGCACTAAGATGGGTGCAAAAGACACGCCCCAGCAGCCAAAAAGGCAGCAGACCGAAACTAACGGGACTGCCTCATCGCAGAAGGCCGCCGCGCCTGCGAAAAGCCCTATCAGGTTTGGAGGAAAATATATCTACGTTCTCATTGCGATCGCAGCACTTGCAATTGTCCTGTACTTTGGCGCAGCCGCAAATCTTATTTCCGCCATAAGCACAACCTCCACCACGACCTCGACCAGCTCGACAACCACTTCAACCACCACTACCACGACTATAAACCCATTTAATCCAGGCACTCAGGCGCACTACCTCGCGGCAAACAGGGGGCATCTGGGCCTCGCCCAGCTCTCCGAGTACCTCAATTCAAACGTCTCGGGAATTGGGCTGATCAACGCAAGCTACAACTCCTCGCTCACAGTCAGCACCGGCGGCAACTTCACAAACACGATAAGGATAGGCTACAGAATCAGCAAATACTACGCCAACATCAGCATGGCAATCAACAGGTCCGCATATCTTGAGACCGACTTGAGAAACCAGGCGGGTACGTACATCTGCATCGCGCAGGGCGCAGGAGGATATTCCTGCAGCGCATCAGCGCAGACTGACGTGCTAAACGAGTCTTTCAACCCGCTATCAGGAATATTCAGGACAGGCAACCGCAGCATACTCATGCAGGGCTACCTCTCCAATGTGAGCGTGGTATCGGACTCTGCCAGATATCTGGGGCAGAACTGCACGCTTTTCAGCGCCAGGATAAATGCGACATCGCACCTTGATACTTCGGAGGTGGGGAACATAACAAACAAATTCGGGGGGAGCATTACGGAGTGCATCTCAAACTCCGAACACATACCGCTCTTCAGCAGCCTTGATGGAAATGTTGTCACGATTGCAAAGCTAAGCACCGGAGACACCCCGCAGGGGATCATAAGCGTGTCGCTCAACTCGAACATTATCTACCTGAACTCCAAGGCATCTGCAAGCGCTGCGTCGCAGCTTCCGGGAAAGCTCATCGGGTGACGTTTTGGGGATACTCGGCGAGCGGGCCCGGCATTGAGGTCACCTCGCTGCCGTTTACCTGATTATTTATCGCAGTCGCATTTATCTGGTAGAACACCGGGGCGCCGGTCAGGTTAAGGACGCCGATGGTTCCGTTGTCGAACTTGGGATAGGTTATGTCCGAGGTTCCCTGAAACTTGCCGAACAGTACAACGAAGTACCTGTTCGAGATGCACTGGGTGAGTATTCCGTGCGAGGCATACCTTGCGGCCATAGAGGCGCTGATGTTGTACTGCGTGTCGACAGTGTAGTATGAGCGGACAAGCGTGCAGCTGTCGCCTAGGTACGTAAAGTTTGCGGAGAGGACTGTGCTGTTGTAGAGCCCCCCTGTGGTGGTGGTGTTTGTGCTTGAGAGCCCGAGCGAGTCCTCAAAGGGCGAGTATGCGCCGTCCTCCGCGCTTATCCCGTCGCGCTTTTGGCAGATGAACTTCCCCTTCTCCACCTTTGTCCCGTTGGCAAGCGTCAGGGGCAGCGGCGTCCTTGAGCACAGGAAGGTGGCATACTCGTAGGACTTGTTGACTGTCTTCAGCTGGACCAAAATCGAGCTCCTGTTTACCCCTAGGTCCGTGTCGAAGGTGGTGTAGTTGTCGTAAAATTTCTTTACGTTTATGGAGAAGTTCTTCCCGCTTTTTGTCCCGTTTACCATTGCGTACCCCTCGGTTAGATAACTGACGTTGAATGTGGAGACGTTCTCTAGCCTCGGCTCTATGAAGCCCGAGAAGTTGTCAAGGCCCATCTGCGGATTTGCGGAGAAGAACTGGGCGAGGGTTTGATGCTGCGAGGGGACTGAGGAGTTTGCGTAGATGGCGACTGCGGCAAGCAGCGCTATGCCCACAGCCGCGACAATGATTGCCGTGCGCGCATCCCTGCCGTTTTGCGAATGAGATTTATTTTTGGGAACTGCCAATTTATCACACAATTAATAATCCTCGAATGCTTAAAAGCCTTCAGCCCCTCCTTCACACCACACGGTACAAATTAAGGTCGATTATGTTCGAATGCAGCTCGCCGTAGTAGGGGGTCGAGTTGCTTGGCCTAGGCAGGCTTATCAGGCGGAGATTTTGGCAGGTGCTCACATAGTGGTAGAAGCTTGAGTTTATCACCTGGAAGGGATCCGCGGAGACCACATACGAGCCACTGGCAAAGTCGGTGCAGTTTCTGATCTGCATGAGCGTTTTGAATCGCGAAAGGTTGTCAAAGCGCAGATAAGAGTAGATGTTGGTCAGGTCGGAAGGGAGATACACGGTTGTTGAGTTTGGAAGGTTGCTTAGGTATCCGGAGATTGCAATCTGGTCGTAGCTTGAAAGGTATGCTACCGAGTGCCAGTAGGAGTTTAGCGAGAGCGAGGACACGGCGATTGCGACCAACGCGATTATCGCCATTGCCCTTGACACGGAAATGGTCGCCTTCCCCTCGTGCGCAAGCGCCCGCGAAAGCGCGATGCCAAGTATCGCGGCCATGGGTACTGCGGTAATCAGAAGAAACCTAGCTACCCCGTATATCATCACGTACCCGAGAGAGGGGTAGAGTGAGATGTGCATAGGGCCGATCTCAAGGTATGCGAGCATGAACCAAAACCACGCAAGCGCAAAATGCGCCTTACTCTCCCTCCTGATAAGAAGGTAGACTGTGGCTGCGACCAAAAAGTAGAAGTACGGACCCACCTGGTTTATATCGACGCCGTTGTTGTATGGGAAGAGTATGTACGGGTAGTACATAAGGCCCTGCGTTCCACTGGTAAGCACGCTGCTGATTGTGGGATCGTTGTAATACGCGTTGTTTAGGGTGAAGGAGTGGAGGGGGTTGCCAAAGTACGCATAGTTGAGACAGAACATTAGAAGCAGCGCGACTGCGGCGCCGCAAATAATCCAAACCGATTTTCTCCTAAGGCCCTTGGTCAGCGTGAGGTACGCAAGGGCTAGCGCCGAGAAGATGATTGCGATCGCCCCCTCGGGAGTGACCATGAATGAGGAGATGGCAATAAATCCAGAAGCAAGATACCATTTTGCAGAGTCCCTCCTCCATCCGTAGAGCAGGGCGAGTATTGCAAGCGAGGTCACAAAGGCCATAGGCACGGACTCTGTGGCTGTCGTCGCGCTCCGGACAAGAAGCGGGAAGATGCTGACCAGCGCAGCGGAGATTACACCTGCCCTTGCGTCATACACCTCCTTTGTGAAGTAGAAAGCGACTGCGACCACACCGAGATAGCAGATGAAATCCCATGCCCCACTACTGATCACTCCGACCCCGAAGAGCTTGAAGAAGATCGCAATAGGTATTATCTGGAAGAGCCTTGCGGTGTAGATGTAGTTGCTTTGGGCCAGGCTCGAGTGCGCCAGCTGGTTTGCGAGCATCAGATATATCGGGTCGTCATCGTATGCTGAGGGCCCGACAAGGTAAAAGAGGGCATATGCCGCGGCCGATAGCAAAATCACGGCAAAGAGCAGAAGATACAGTCGTGGGGTTTGCTTAGGCGGTTGTCTTCCTCTCATAGAAAAGCCTTGATGCTGAGATTATGTAGGCCAGACCTTTGTAACCACAGTGCCGACTGACCCTGCTGAACCGGCAGGGCCTGAGCCTCCGCTTGCCGCGCAAAGTCCTGGGCCTCCGCTGCTACCCGAACCGCCAGCGCCTCCAAGGACAGTGGTTGTGCCCAAGGTGAGCGCGCTGTTGTAGCCGATGAATATCGTCCCGCCGTTGCCACCGTTTCCTCCTGCGGAGCCGCTTGTGCCGCTTGAGGAGACAGAGTATGCACCAAAGGTGCAGATTCCGGATGCACATCCGCAGGTGCTTGCGCCGCCGTTGCCGTTGTTACCGTTTGTCCCGTGTTTCCCTGCGGCGTAAACTATTCCGGTGCTAATGAAATTTCCTGCATAAATCTCGACTATTCCGCCGCCGTTGCCGCCTGAAACCCCAGCAGCCCCAGGCTCATTGTAGCCATAGCAGCTATCGCATGCGCCTCCTGCGCTCCCGTAGCCAGTTCCGCTTGAGCCCGAGCCACCAGTTCCGCCGGTTATGGTCGTGCTTAAATGAGTGCTTGTTCTTGACGAGCCCGCAGAGCCAGCGCCACCGCTGATTCCGGAGTTGCCGTTATACAAAGTCCCTGCCGCCCCTCCTGAGCCGCCCGATCCGCCTCCGCAGGTATCGGTTATATTGCCTTTGTTGTAGACCGCGACGTTGCCCTGCAGATAGTTGCCGCACTCATTGACTGTCGATCCAGAATTAACTATTACCGCATTTGATGCGACGACAGGGCAGGTGAGGGTTGTCGATGCCCCAGAATATACAGCGTCCCCAGTGAATGTGCCGCATGTTGGGCTCGCAGGCACAGTCGTTGTCGTGGAGGTGGTGGTTGTTGAGGTTGTAGTGGTGGTTGTCGTGCTGGTCGAGTAGAAGTTCGCCTGCTGGGTTATCACCCCATTCATCCCGATTGTCGGGGCTGCGGTGTTTCCGCTGTAGCTGCCTGTTCCGCTTCCGGTCCAGCTAAGGAAAAAGTAACCTCCGTTCGGGGTCTCACCCAAAGTCACCTGCGTTCCTGAGTTGTAGTACTGCGACGATGGGGTCGGAGTCCCTGCACCCAGAGGTGAGGAAGATGTTGTGAGCAGGTACTGGGTCGTGTAGGTGGCGGTGATTGTGCAGTTTGTGCTCGCAGTTATCGTGCCACTCTGTCCCGATGCGCCGCAGCCGCTTGCGGAGCTGAAGGCATACTGTATTCCCGCGGAGCCGGCGACTGTAGATGCGAATGAGTATGTGTGCGATGATCCCTGGGCATAGCAGAGGTTCTTAGGGAACGAAGAGTACCCTACTCCGTCAACGGTCAGCGCGTTCGCCGAAGGCGAGGAGGAGCCAAGGGAGAATGTGAAGCAGACACCGGGCAGGAACTGGACGACAGTATTTGAGGTTGAGTTGGAGAAGTTTGCCCTGATTAATATGTTTTCTGCAACCGGATCTGAAAGGTACACTACTGCGTTGCCGCTGCCGTCAGAGGTTGCGACAGAGGCGGATAGGACCGCGTTTAGCGAGTTAGTCGTGAAGTTGACAGTCGCCCCTGAAAGCGGGGTGCCAAGGAGCTTGACGTTCGCGGTGAGCTTGTCCTTGACCGATGAGAGCGCGATCTGCGAGGAGTTCTGCGCCGTGAGTATCACGTTGGTCGTTGTGGGCGAGAGGAGCGGTGAAGAGTGGGTGTTGAAGGAGCCAGGGAAGAACTGCCTCGCATTAGAGCTGCAGGCGGTGACGTTTCCTCCAGGGCATGGAATGTAGCTTATGACAAATGTCCCTGATGCGAGCGCGGACTGGGAGACCGCAGGGGTGATTGTGGCGCTGCAGACTATTGCGCCGCCAGGTAGCACGAAGTTAGGCGAGCACGTTCCCTGCACCGGGGCGATCCCGGTTATGTTGACGGTTATCTGCGGGGTGATTATAGGGTAGGGATTGGTGTTTGTGATCAGCGCCGCCATCTTTGAGAGGGACGCCGAGGATCCGAGCACAAGGTCTTGGCAGTATGCACCCGATTGGAATGAGCATGAAGATGGCACTATTCCGGATGGCGCGAAGACAAATAGGTACAGAGATGCGATGACGACCGCCGCGATGAGAAATGCCCACCCGTAGGTGAGAAGGTACTCAGTTGCAGACTGCAGCCGCATATTTCCCATAAGAATATGTTTACAGAGAGCAATTTAAATAGCTTACGGGATTACCCTGCTCCTGTCCCTTGGGAACATCGAGGCCTCGCGTATGTTGTGCTGTCCCGCAAGCTTCATCGTGAATCG
>JAGWGN010000023.1 GCA_028867335.1 Microcaldota archaeon
AAATGGTTGCTCCACCAACCAATGACAACACGTAGGTTGTGAATGCCTTAGATACTGGATCGAACATCACCGTTGATGCCGTTGTCGTTCCTGCGCCGTAGAGATAGGCTAATCCTCCAATAGAAATGCCGCCGCGCGCAAAGTTCACAAGAGCGCTTTGAAATCCTTCGCAGGACGGCGTTCCTGAGTAATAACCGAAAACGGAGTCCGTCCACATGCTCCCGCTATAAGTATCAATTCCCCACACCTGACCATTGATGGTGACTCCAGATGATGCGCCGCTGTCAACACCTCCAAAACCCGGAATATTGGCGAAGCCGCCTGTTGATTCAGCAATCCATGGAAGATTGGAGCGCGCCCCCATGCGATATCCATTGTCATAATTCGCCCACATAACTTGAGATGAGCCAAGATTGAAAACAGAATGCACACTATTTCCAATAATTACCGGCCATGTTGATATATTGGAGTAATCCTTCAACTGACCACTTGTTGAGCAATAAACAACATTTTGACCTGTCGGAATGCAAAGCGTCTGATCGTCGATCAGAGATGCATTGTGGCAATAGTTTCCTGAAGCCTGATTGATGAGAGATGCGGGAATGGGAGCATACACAGGCGTCAGCACCGTCGGCGCATCCAGCGTCCCCGTCTGCCCCACCACCTCAAACGTCAGTGGCGGAATCGAACCGCCGTAGCCGCAGTTGAGCTGGTCGAACACGATGTAGGCGATGCCGCGATAGGCGCACGCGGTGCCCTGCTTGCCAAAGGCCGGCGCGCCGTAGGTGTATTCGAAACCGTTGGCAAGCGTCACCTTCTGGTAGGGGATGCCGTTGTTGCCGTAGCCCGAACCGTTGGCGACGATGATCGGGTCGGCGTTCTGCTGGTTCGTGCCGTGGTACAGCGTCCAGCCGCCCAGCGACGAGCCGCCCGTACTGGTGATCGGGTTGTTCGATGCGTTGAACGTGCGATAGCCGCCCTTCGGGTTGTTCGGGTCGGTGCTTGGCACGTAGACCGGCTGGCCGTCGTCGAAGATCAGATCGCCACCCGCCCAGATGCGCTTGATGCCACCGATCGGTCCCTCGCACAGCGCCAGTGCGATGTCGACGACGTAGTAGGCCTGCTGTCCGGTGCCTTTCTTGCCCGCGCCGCCACCGCTCTTGCCGCCACCGCCACCCTTGCCACCTGCCTTGCCCTGGTTGCCGCCGACCATGATCTTGTCGGTAGACCAGATGATGCTTCCGGCCAGACGCTGCGTGCCGATGACTTGCGGCAGACCGACACCCCAGCTCGATGTCTGCACCTGCAGATCGGTCAGCGCGTTGGATGGCACCGTGGGCGCGAAAAACGCGTTTTCGACGAGACTGCCGGCAGCGGAGCCGATGGCATAGCCGAGTCCCGGCATACCCACCATGGAGCCGAAATAGGCGCCGACCAAGCCACCGACAAGAGGAAGTGCCTGTGCCATCAGTCAGTGACCCACGGGGCGACCATCACATAGCGCAAGCGATCCGCCAGCTCGCCGCGTAGCGGCTGGATCACGGCGCGTTGCAGGGAGAAAAATGCATGCACGAAGGAGTCATCCCCGAGATAAATGCCGACGTGCGAGCACACGCGGCCGTATTTGAAAACCAGCAGATCACCCGGCCTCGGAGCTTCCGGCGTGATGCGGAAGCCCATCGCCAGCGCGTTGTGCAGCAGGACTTCCTCGTTCTTGTGGGCGTGCCACTGCTGCGAGTAGGACGGCGGGTAGTAATCCGGCGCGAGACAGCCGAGATTGCGAAACGTGCCGATGACCAAGCCGATGCAGTCGCAGCCGTGACCCTTGCAGGTCTGGTTGTGCTGGAACGGCGTGCCTGCCCATGTGCGCGCCTCGGCGACGACCTGCGCGCGGGTTACATCCACTGGCGTTCAGGAGTCAGGTCAGGGAATCCGCCGTAGTTCACGACGTTATTGAACTTGTAGTTACAGGTTCCGACCGACTTGCTGCAGCCCGGAGTGATGGTGAAAGTGTCGCCCGGCGCGACCTCGCGGCCCAGCGGCAGCAGCAGGTATAGCACCTGATCCAGCATCGTCTTGACGTCGGTGGACAGGCCGGTCGCCGCGCCTGAGGTCATGGTGAGGATGCCCATGGCGAAGAAATCGCCAAACAGCGGCGGAGATCCACCACTACCCTGCGATCCGTTGTCGAGCCAGCTCAGCGAG
Organism: Microcaldota archaeon; assembly: GCA_028867335.1. Taxonomy (GTDB): domain Archaea; phylum Micrarchaeota; class Micrarchaeia; order Micrarchaeales; family CABMGC01; genus JAGWGI01. Next base: position 2,206 of record JAGWGN010000023.1, read on the forward strand.
GTCGTGGTGGCCAGCAGCGTCTGCGCGGTGTTGCCGTAGACGTTGTAGCTCACCGCGCCGGCGACGGCCGGCCAGCTCACGGTGATGTCGCCGCCGCCGGTCGGCGGGGTGTTCGGGTTGATGACCGCGGAGGTGATGGGGCTGGTCGCGCTTTCCTGCCCGTTCGCGTCGATGGAGCTGACGCTGTAGTGGTAGGTGCCGGGCGGCAGGAACTGCCCGGCGATGCCCTGCTGCACCGCCAGCGTAGGCGCGTTCGGCGTGCCCGGCGTGGCAGCGACCGTGTAACCGGGGATCGTGACATCCCACACCATCGGGTTGATCAGGCTGCCCACGGTGCCGGTGTAGGTGTAGGGCGTCATGTTCAGCAGGCAGCCGCCGACGCCTTGCGGGTCGACCGTCGAGCCGAGGACGTGGCGGCACGTCGGGTTGATGTAGATGCCCAGCTGCCGCTGCAGCTTCCACATCGCGGACTGCGCCTGCGCCTGGAAGCCGTCCGGCGTGGCCTTGATGGTCGCCAGCAGCCCGGAAAACACCCACAGCACGCCATAGGACGGGTTGGCGTTGCTCATGAAGCCGAAGCTGACCGTGGCGTTGTCGTACACGCCGCTCAGCACGTCCGCCTCTTGCAGCACCGGCAGCCACGCGGCCCGCGTCTGCACGTCGCTCACCGAGGCCGAGTTGGTCAGGGTGAGCTTGATGCCGGTCAGGCCGGCGGCCGGGGCGTAGACGGTGCTGCCGACTGCCAGTGGGGCGTCGAAGTCGCAGAAGGATTGCACGACGCCATCGGTGCGGATGACCTGGGCGACGGTGCTGACGTGGCCATCGGCGAAATCCGCCGCCAGCAGGGAATTGATCGCCCTCACTCGAACACCTCGATCAGCTTGATCGCATCCATGGCCACGGCGGACTGCGAGGGGTTGACTGCGTTGGCGATCGCATAGCCTGCGGAGCTGTCGAAGCGCGCGCACAAGGCATAGGAGCCAGACGCGAGGACGCTGGTGCCGAGGACGGGCGCGGCGCCTGCGGCATAGACCAGCGTGGGCTGCCCGTTGATCACCTGCAGCGTGTAATTGCTCGGCGTGATCGTCAGGCCGTCGACGTGGAACAGCGGGTGATTGACGCCAGCGACCGTGATGACGCACGGGTATTGCAGCGTGCCGGTCCCGTTGACGGAGGGGGCGGCTGCCCCAGGCGTCACGCTGCCGGAATCGGTGAAGGTAAGCCCCGTCACATCGGCGATCTTGCCGAGCGTGCCGGTGCGTCCGTAGACGCGATAGCCGACCGCGCCGGCCACCGCCGTCCAGGTCACCGTGACGCCACCGGTGGAGGCCAGCGTGATCGGTGTCGACGTACTCGCCACCGTCTCGCCCTGCGCGTTGTAGGCCGTCACCCGGTAGGTGTACGTCGTCGCCGCCAGCGTGCCGGTGGTGGCGGCCAGTGTCGGCGCAGCCGGGGCGCTGATCTGCGTCCCTGCGCCGAAGTTGTAGGCGGTCAGCGCGTTGTTTTCGGGGTCAGTGAAGCGGAAAGACTGCAGCTGGCCGCCCATCTGGTTCCAGAAGGCCAGCAGCGTCTGCTTGTCCGCCCACGTCAGGTTCCGCGCCGGGATCGTCCACGACATCCGGGGATAACCGAACCGAAGCGTACGGTATTCAAACCCGGAGTTTGCCGCGACGGCCACCGGCCAGCTCACGCCGACCTTGGTCTGGTTGAACCGGTTGCCGTACTGCAGCGCCGGGAAGGCTTGTCCGCTGTATGCCATCGGTCAGGCCGCCAGATTGAGGTTGGAGGAAGCGCCGCCGAGCATCATCGCCAGCTCGCGCTTCACGCTGTCCAGCGAGCCGAGCACGCTCTGGCTGTCCATCGCGTGAATGCTCAGGTTGATCTGGTGACCGCCCAGACCGCCGCCGCTCAGGGCGTTGGTCAGCAGCTTGTTGGTCGAGGTGTCCACCACGCGCTCGCCAGCGTGGATCTGCGCCACCATGTCGTGCGGCACGTTGTCGATGCCGGTGGCAAAGCTGCCGCCGAGCATGGAAAAGATCGAGCTGCCGATGCTGGACCAGAAGCCGCCGCCAGCGGACGATGAGCCGAGCGAGGACGCTCCTGATCCGCCGCCCGACAGCATGGAGCCGAACAGGCCCAGAATCCCCTTACCGGCAGAGGAATTGCTGGCCGAGCCGGTGATGCTTTGCGCAAGCGACTTGGAGATGGTCTGGTTCATGCCGGCCAGCAGCGAATTGCTGAACTGCGCCAGCATGTTCTTCCATGTCATGTTGCCGCGCATCAGGTTGCTGAGCAGCCCTTGGACGCCGCTTTGAAAGGTGTCCTGCATGCTCTTCTGCACATCGTTGAGCTGTGTGCCCATCGCCTTGATCTTCTCGATCTGGGTTTGCATGGCGGCGATCAGCGCAGGGTCTTTCAACGCCTCGGCGTACTTCAGCGCAGCCTCGGCGGCGCGTTCCATGGCCGGTGCGATGCCCTTCTGCGCCGCGATGTCCTGCTGCTCCGACTGCTGCTTGGTGATCGAGCCGGATTGCTTGCGCGCCGCGATCAGCTGCTCTTCGGCCTGCAGCTGGGCCTTGAGCCTTTGCAGGTCATCGGTGGACTGCTTGTAGCCGGCCTGATTCGCCAGCTTGTCGCCGATGGTCAGCGCGTTGGCCGCGCCGGCGGAGTCGCCGCCCATGCCGAGGATGTCGGCGTAGTGGCCGTATTTGGCGCGGATCGCCTGCACGGGGTTGACCTTGGCCATGCCCGCGGCGACGGCGCGCTGCGCTTCCCGGAACTGGGTGGCCAGGTCGCGGACGGCCTGCGCGGCCGCCTTGGCGGCTGCGGAAAGGCTGTGATGGCCGTGGCCTCGCGCCGCATGGGCGGCGTGAGCGCTCTGCATGCCTCCAGGCATCGAGACGCCCAAGGAGTCATGCAGCAGGCTCGCCAGCTGCGCATCTTCGGCGTTCGGCGTGCTGATCGGCGTCCGCAGCGCGCTCGACGACGGCAGCAGCCCAATCTCCTGCAGCGCCTGCTTCATGTAGTCGTTCGAGTTCGCGGCCGACGTGCCCTCGTACTTGAACATGCTGAAGCGGCCATTGTCGCGCGCGTTGAAGGCCGCCATCTGGGCCTTTCGATCAGCGCCAAGCGAAGTGGCCATCGCCTGAAACTTGTTGCTCAAGGCGGTCAGGCCAATGGCGTGATCGAGCTTCGCCGTCTGGAGCGCCATGCGTTGCACGAACCCCATCGTTCCCTGATAGAGCTTCGTCCACAGGCTGTCGAAGCCGGAGGCGATGGACAGCATGACGCGCTCAAGGAAGTGCTGGATCGCCATGCCGGCGATCTGCACATTGCGCACGGCGTAGCCCAGGCCGAATACGGCAGCGAAGGTTCCGGCCAAACGCAGCAGGATTCCGCCGATGGACGCGGCGCGCGCGGCCCAGGTCGTCTGGATGACGGCGGACGCCTCGGCGTTTTCGACAGCGGCCGCCTTGGCAGCCGGCCCCAGCTTCTTTGTCCAGCCCAGCACGCTGCCGATGCCGCCGATCATGCGGCTGAAGCCCTTGACGGTGAGGAAGGCTCCGAACGCTGCTGCGGCCGTCGAAAGGACGCCGGTCAGCTTCGGGAATTGCAGCGCCAGCCCGTTGACCAGCTGTAGAAAGCCGTTCAGCGCCGTGATGATCTTCGTCACCGCCGGCAGGAAGGTCTGGCCGAGCGAGGTTTCCAGCGACGACAGCGCGGCATGGAAGGCGCGCACCTGACCGGCCTGCGTCTGCGAGAACAGGTTCGCCGCCTGGTCGCCGGAAGCGGAGGCATGGATGCGCGCGCGCTGCGCATTGATGCGCGAGGCCGTGCCGGGATTGGAGGCCACATAGGCGAGGTTGCCGACGTTGACGCCGCCGGTCGGGCCGAACAGCTGGATAGCAAGACGGTCGAGCGCCTTCTGCAATCCTTCTCCGGTGTCAGCTTTGCCACCGGGGAAGTACATGCCGGGGTGCTTGTTGACGTAGGCGACCATCGCCGGCGCCAGCGTCTGCATCATCCAGCCGATCGGGTCGGACGATCCCTGCGCGGTCCCCTTGATCTTGGTGATCGCGTTCATGCTGGTCGTGGAGCTGCTGCCCACGGCGCCGCCGGATTCGATCATCCCCATCTGCTCGAGCAGCTGATAGGTGACCTTGTTCATCTTGCCGCCGAGCATGGTTTTCAGGACCATGGATGCGGCCGTGCCGGCCTGTGAGACGCCGCGAGCACCGCCGCCACCGCTGCCGCCGGAATGACCTGCGGCAATGAACTGCTCGGCGAAGGCCATCAGGTTGGCGATGCCGTCGTTGTTGGCGAGTGCGGACAGGCCGTACTTCGACTGGCGCAGCACCATTTCCTGTTTCTGCAGGTCCATGCGGCCCTGCGAGGCTTCGGTGATCTGCGTGGCGAGGTTGGACGCCTTGACGATGCCGGCGGCGGACATCGACAGGCCGCGGCTTTCCGCGATGCCGAGCATGTTCTGGATGATGCCCTTGAGGTCACCCCCGGAGACTTGCTGCACCGCGAAGGCGTTCTTCAGTACCTGCGGCAGCGCCTGGTTGATCAGCTGCTCGTTGTTCTGGCCGGTGGCGAGGATGAAGGCGCGCCGGCCCTCCATCACTTGATTGGCCGAGGCATACGCGGGCGCGTTGCGCTCCGACCAGTCGCGCGCGTAGTTCGCGGCGCCGGAGGAAAAGCCCGCGGCGCGCATCGACGCCATCTGCGTCTGCATGTCGGCTGCGGCATTCACTGAAGCCCGAAGGCCCTTTTCGATCTTGAAGCCGGCCCAGAGCTCAATCAGGCCGCGCATCGTGCCACCGAGCGCCCCTAGCTTTCCATCAAGGGCGACCGCCGCGTCACCGGCGCCAGCTATTTCGGCGGATGCGGCATTGGCGGCGACGCCCGTTTTTTCAAAGGTAAAGACGGATTTCAGCATGGCGCTGTCCATCACGTAGGTCGCTTCGCCAAGCGCTGCTGTTTCGGCAGCGACCTTGTTGATGGTGCCCATCAATCCCGTGCCCGCAACGCTCATGCCTTCCATGGATTCCGCTGCTTCAGCAGCTGATGCACTGATCTTGGCTGCAGCCTCTCGCCACTTCATGATCATGGAGGACGTGGCAAGCGAGACGCGCTCTGCGGCGGCATACGCACCGGCGCCAAATTTCTCCTGCGCCTCAATTGATTTTGCCGCAGCGCCTTTGATGGCTGTGGCCGCCTTGTTCCAGCGCATGAGCATGGATGAGGTGGCAAACCTAACTTTTTCCTCTGTCCGAGCTGTCGAGTCCCCCACTGCAGTAATGGAATCCGAGGCCTCTTTGCTGGCGACGCCGAGGGAGGAAATCCCCTTTCCGACTCCAGCAAAAGCGCCGTTGAGCTTCACCGTCAGCCCCTGCAGCTTTTCCAGCTTCGCCACGAACTCGGCCAGCGGGCCGCTGGCAAAGTCGGCCATGGTCAGCCGCATCGCTACCTGCATGTCTGCCATGGGTTATCCTTCGGGAATGGTGGAGTTCGGGTGGTGGTTCATTGCCGCTGCCGCTGGCGTTGCTTCGCTGGCGCCGTGGGCGTCTGACTTCAAACAGGCGTGGCATCCCGCCTTGCGTGACCCGTTGCAGGCCATGCCGAGCGATCCGCTCGCCTTCGAACACTGGTGCGCGGCCGTCCTCGCGTCGCACGGATGGAAGTGCCGACTGACCGCCCGATCCGGTGATG
>JAGWGN010000024.1 GCA_028867335.1 Microcaldota archaeon
TGGCCGACCCACATCAGACAAGGGCCCTCTCCTCTATCTTCTCGGCGCGATAGTGGTCGTCGCAATAATCGCATTCCTCTCAGTTAGGTCCTCAGCGAGCATAAACCAGCTCTCCTCGACCCAGACCTTCACGATCCCGCTCAATGGCAGCGAGTACTTCTCGCTCCCAAACAGCACCGCAATATACTCGATATACCTAAAGGGCGCGACGAACTCGAGCGCGGCGCTCTACCTCTCCGGCGAGCCGATACTTGTCAAGCCGATCTTCCTTGTGACGCTCTCGACGCTTGGCGCTGAGAACCTCAGCACGACCAACGGCGCAGTAGCAAACCTCCATATCGAGCTGCAGTCAAGCTCTGCAGGATCTGTGACGGTCTCACTCACACCGCTATCAGCATCCCTCTCAGCCCCGGTCACCGGAGGGATAGTCATAATCAACCCTGCGCTCCTGCTAAACGGGGCATCATTAACCGACAGCGAGTCCACGACAGGCGGCCAGGCGACCACAACAGTTACGACCACTGTCACAACCACCGTGGCCACAACGACAGTCGCCTCCGGAATCAGCAGCGGGCAGATCTCCCAGGTGATGACGCTGATAAACAACACGCCGACAGGGGCAGTGATGAAGGGCCTCGCCCCGCTCTACGCCCAGGCCTCCTCGTGCACCGCCAGCGTCTACAACTCGACCTACCAGGCAAAGTACGGCTCTGCGCCTACCGGCCCTAACTCATACTTCAACGTCTCGCCTTACGCCACAACAGGCGTAAGCTGGAAGGTCTCGAACTTCAGCACGAACGTGTACAATGCGACCTACACCATAACCGCGCAGCAGAGCGTTGCCGCAGGGAAGGTGCTGGTGCTGCAGATCAACACCGCCTCAGGGCTCATCGTGCCTCCGCAGAGGTTCGTCGGCCCTTGGTCCTCACTAAACTACACGGTGCTAAACGCGCAGTACAACTTCGCAAAGGGAATAAGCAACAGCTGCGCAACAGTGATACCGTACGTTCTAGGTCACTGAGACTTGCTATCTGAAGAGGCCTCCTTCGGTTCCTTCTGCTTCTTCTTCTTTCCAGAAATAGGTATTGTGAACCAGAATGTGCTTCCCTTGCCCAGCTCGGAGTTTATCCCCATCCTCCCCCCGTGGAGGTTGACGATCTCCTTGACGATCGAGAGCCCAAGCCCCGTCCCAGATCCCTGCTGCACAGTGAGCTCGGTTCTGTGGACCTGGTAGAACTTCCTGAAGAGCTTTCTCTGGTCCTCCTTGCTGATTCCGATTCCAGTGTCCTTAACCTCCACGCGGATGTTCTTGCCCTTCTTTGTGATGTTGACCATGATGCTTCCGTGCTCGGTGAACTTCACCGCGTTTGTTATCAGGTTCACGAAGACCTGGATGATCCTGTTCGGGTCTATGTTGACCTCGCCCACGTTGTAGTCGACGTTCCAGGAGAACATCAGCCCCTTGCCCGTCGCCACCTCCTCCTGCGCCTTGATGCTCGGGTTGTCGCCCAGCTTCTTTAGGTCCACCGGCTGCAGCTCGAGCTTCACCTTCCCCGACGAGAGCCTTGCGACGTCGAGGATCTGCTTTATCAGATCCATCAGCCGATCCGACTCGTCGATGACTATCTTGATGTATCCCTTCTGCTCCTCGTTCATCGGCCCGTGCTCCTCGTTGTAGAGGATCGTGCCGAACCCCTTGATGTTTGTTATCGGGGTCTTGATGTCGTGGGAGATGTTGAAGATGAACTGGCTCTTGAGCTCGCTCTCCGCCTGCAGCTTCTCGATCTCGCGCTCCTTGTCCTCGAGTATCTCCTGCGCCTCGTCAAGGTCGTACTTTGTCTTGAGCTCCCTGTTGACTATTATGTATCCCGCGAGGTTTCCGTTCTGGTCCTTCACGCTCCTCACGCTCTGGTCGCAGGGTATGAACGCCTCGTCCTTCTTGCCCTTCATCTTGGCGAAGATGTTGCTGATTGTCCCCTCCTGCTTTGCAAGCGAGAGCGCGCGCGGCAGCTTGTCCTGCTCCTCGTCGGTGTAGAGTATCGCCGCGGGCCCGCCGATCAATTCGTCCTCCCTGTACCCGAAGATGTTCTCGGCGCTCTTGTTCACCCGCTGGATGTAGCCGAGCGGGTCGATGAATATTATCGCGTCAGCCGAGAGCTTGACGAGCTCGTCGAAGTTCTTCTCTATGTTCCTGTACGCGCTCTCATACGGGCTGTTTGCGATTATGCACGAGAGCCCGTACATCTGGTTTGCAAAGAAGGTGAGCCTGATGTCCTGGAACACCCCGTTGCCCACGTTTATCCTGGCGGAGTCGGCGTATATACCATCTCCCATCGCCGCGATCCCGGACTTTATCCTCTCCTTCTCAAGCAGCATCTCGACAAACGGCCTGCCCAGGAGCGCGTTCTTCTGCAGCTTTAGCACCTTGTCGATGTTGTCACTCACCCAGATCGGGGTGCCCTTTGCATCCATCATCAGCATCGCCTCGTAGTTGCTGTAGCTGAGTATCTTGGTCTTCTCCTCGAGGTCCCGCATCTCCGTAGTCTCGTAGAATGTGATGTGCAGTATCTTCTCGTTAACCTGGCTGGAGGAGATCTTGAAGCGCCGATCGCCCTTGTCCACGATCCTCGTCTCGGCGATGATCCCCCTCTTGAGGCTTGCAAGCATGTTGGCGTCGATCTGGAAGAAGTCCTTGACGTTTTTGCCAATCACCTCCCGCGAGCTCGCGCTGAAGAGTATCAGCATGCTCTTGTTCGCCTTTATTATCGCGCCGTTCGCGTCGATCAGGAACTGGGGGACGATGCTGTTGAACGCGGCGTCAAAGTACTTTGCGACGTTCACGCTCTTCTCCTGCTCCGTCCTGCCAGCGATCTGGTATCCCAGTATGATTGTGCTTATTGTCAGCGCATTGCTCACGTCCTTGTCGAACTTCTCCTCCTGCTTTGAGAGCAGCTTTATTATCGAGATCACCTTCCCGTTTGAGACGACAGGGAAGATTATGCAGCTCTTGTAACCCATGTTGAAGTAGTCGACAAGCTCCTTGAATGAGGAGTAGGCGCTGAGGCGGTTGTCTATCACCGGCTTCATGGTGTTTGCCGTGAACTCCTCGACCGGCGTCACGCTGTTTGGCTTGTCGAGAACCTTGGTCTCCACCTTCTCTACAGCGAAGATGAACCTCAGCTCCTCCCCGAACCGGTTCAGGAGCTCGCCGGTCTCGAGCTTCTTTCGCTCAAGGTCGAAGAGGTCGAAGATTAGCTTTGTCATAGCCGCATTGTCTAGCATGAAAACAGACCCATTACATTTCAAAAGCAAAAACTAAAAGTGTTCGATGGGCAAACATATTAATCTGATACACGCAATCCATATCGCAGGCGCTTTATTTGGAGATAAAGGAGATATTTGAGAACGTCTACAGGATAGACAACCGCAAGCTAGCCACGCGCAACTTCGCCTACGGCACCAAGGTCTACGACGAGGAGCTAATCGAGATAGACCACATCGAGTACCGCACCTGGAACCCCTATCGAAGCAAGCTTGCCGCGGCAATACTCAAAGGCCTGCAGAGGATGATGATCAGGCCCGGGTCCAAGGTGCTGTACCTGGGCGCTGCGACCGGGACAACTACAAGCCATGTTAGCGACATAATCGGGAAGGAGGGGATAGTCTTCTGCGTAGAGTTCTCAGAGCGCAACATGCGCGAGCTGATACAGGTGTGCGAGAAGAGGCAGAACATGTTCCCGATCCACACCGATGCAAGGATGACCGAGCAGTACGCAGAGGACGTGGAGGGCGCCGATGTGCTCTACCAGGACGTCTCGGCAAGGGACCAGGCGGACATCCTCATACGAAACGCAAAGCTGATCAAGGAGAAGGGATACGTCTATGTCGCGATAAAGTCGCAGAGCATAAGCAGCGCGGCTGACCCGGAGGACACCTTCGATGAGTTCATCGAGAAGATCTCGCCCCACTTTGAGATACTGGAGCGAATCGACATAGAGCCCTTTGACAAGGGTCACCTCTTTTTGGTCCTCAGAAAGCGTTAAGAAGATTTATTCCGATAACTCACTTGATACAGTGGACATCAAAGCACTTGGCAGGGAACCCGATGCGCAGTTCATGTGCGCGTACTGCGGCCACAGCGTGCCCTCGTACAATCCAAATTTTGGGATCTGCCCGTTCTGTGAGCAGTATGCCGAGCAGCTGGAGTCCGACCTAAAGCGAAACAAGGAGGCCTTCGCGGCGCTGACCGAAATATCCACCAATACAACCACCCAAAAATACGATGACGCACTAGACTCATTCGACAGGCTGATTGCGATTGCAAAGACCCCTCAGAACCTCTACGCAAAGGCGATCTTCCATCTCTACCTCTCGGATTACGAGTACGGCAAGAGGGACTACCAGACCCCGAACGGGTTCATGGAGGAGAATTCGAACAGAATAGACGCCGGCAATCTCCACTTCTCAAACGCCAAGGCTCTTTTCTTCCAGGCTATAACACTTGCAGACAAGCAGATGCAGGGAAATCCCGACCCGCTCCTAAATTACACAAAGTTCCTCTCGCAGATGCAGCTGAGGCGGATGCTGGACACAAAGAAGACGCTTGCGGCAATAAATGCGATTTCCCAAGAGGCGCCAATCACAAAATATGCGAACATGCTCTACTACTGCATGAATAACGACAAGAGGGCCGACACCTACATCTCAAAGGTAACGGAGATCGGGATACCTAACGGGTTCTACTACTACGCGAGCTTTCTCGCCGAAAAGAAAAATCTCGGGGAGGCGAAAAAGATCCTCCTGAAATTGTTGGAAAAAGTCGACATCCACTCTGCAAAAAAGCTTCTTATCGGGATAGAGCGGGTTCAGACTATCCTTTAGCCACTCCTATCGGCACATTTCTTGAGACGATGTCTGATATCCCCGCTTTTTCAACGACCTGGACGACCTCATCCACGTTCTTGTACGCCCACTCAGCCTCCTCGCTGATGAGTTTTCTTGTCCTGACCCGGATAACAATCTTCTTCTTCTCAAGGTCCGTGAATGTTTTCTGCGCGGGTATGTCCCTAATTGCCTGATGCCTTGACATTAGCCTTCCCGATCCGTGGCAGGTTGAACCAAACGTCTCATCCATCGCCCCCTGCCTTCCGCACAGAACATAGCTTGCCGTTCCCATGCTTCCGGGTATGATCACCGGCTGCCCCACTGCGCGGTAGGCCTTTGGTATGTCCTCCCTTCCCTTCGCGAATGCGCGCGTCGCACCCTTTCTGTGCACGTAAACGTTGAGCCTCTTGCCCTCAAACACATGTTCCTCGAGCTTTGCGATGTTGTGCGCGACATCGTAGAGAAGGTCCATCCCGAGCTGGTCGGAATTTTTCTCAAAAGTCTCCTCGAAACTCTTTCTGATCGAGTTTGTTATTATCTGCCTGTTTGTGAATGCGTAGTTGACCGCGCAGTTCATCGCGCCAAGGTAGTCCTCAGCCTCCTTTGTCCCGATTTTTGCGTAGCTTAGCTCAGGGTCGACTAGCTTTATCTCATTCTTCCTTTGGTACTCAAGCAGGCTCTGCAGATAATCGCTGCAGATCTGGTGCCCGAACCCGCGCGAGCCCGTGTGGACCATTATAACAACCTGCCCCTCGTGGAGTCCGTAGCTCTTGGCAATCTTCTCGCTGAAGATCTTGTCGATTTTCTGGACCTCAAGGAAGTGGTTTCCCGCCCCCAAGGTTCCAAGCGCCTCCATACCCCTCTTTCTCGCCATCGGACTGACTTTGTCTATGTCTGCGCCCATAACTGTGCCGTTCTCCTCTATTCTCTCAACGTCCTCCTTGTACCCGAATCCCTTTGCGACCATGTGGCTGACTCCCTCCTCAACTACCTTCTTGAGGTCGTTTTGCGTTAGTCCAATCCTGAGCTTGCTTCCAACTCCGCTTGGCACGTTCGCAAAGAGGCGGTCCATGAGCTTTTCGAGTTTTGGGCGAACCTCCTTTTCGGTGAGGTTTGTTTTTATCAGCCTAACCCCGCAGTTTATGTCAAATCCGATTGCCCCGGGGGATATTATCCCCTCGTTTGCGTCAAATGCGACCACGCCCCCCACAGGAAAGCCGTATCCCTGGTGGCCATCAGGCATCACCATGACCTTGCCAACGATTCCAGGAAGGGTGGAGGCGTTTACCGCCTGCGTGATCGTCCCGTCCTGCTGCATCTTCTCGGACATCGGCTTTGTTGCGTAGACGCGCACGTCCGTGTTCATCCCTTTTGAGGCGTCCCGCTCAACCTCAAACCTGACGTCATCCACCTTTTTTAGTTCCATAAAGCGCCTTATTATACGAATACATAGAGATGATTTATATATCACGGGAACAGATTAGCTGTTGTATGGTATTGAACGTTCAATCATCTTTTACGAGAATAATTGGGCAATTAAATATAAATATCAGAAGATATCAACTAGTATCTCTTGGGACGATTGGTAAACCTTTAATATCATATCTTATAATAAATAGTGCTGCAGGGATGGCGGAGCTTGGTCAAACGCGACAGACTCAAGATCTGTTGGCTTAGGCCTACGGGAGTTCAAAAGCAATTGAACAAATCTCCCTCCCTGCACACTTTTTACGTTAAGGCGATACACATGGCAAAAACAAAATCAAGGAAATCAGCAAAGAGTTCAATGAAGATGGTTAGGAGGAAGGCCGCAGAGAAGCCGGTTATCGCAAAGAACGTTCTTCTTGCAAAGATCAAGAAGGCAAAGATCAAGGACAGCGTCATGTTTGACATACCTCACTACCCGCAGACAGAGGAGTTCACAAGCTCTGCCGCGTGCGCGATGATGGTCCTCAAGTTCATCAACCCTGACTTCAAGCTAAAGAGGGAGTCAGAGTTCGACATCTGGCAGGAGGCTGTTAACGGCAGCGTCTGGCACGGATCAAGGTACGGGCTCGCATACGCGCTCTCAAAGAGGGGGGCAAAGGCCGGGATAATCACGAACGCAAAGGATGAGGGATATGAGAAGAAGCTCGCGGTATACGAGAACGTAAACCTCGACACCCTAAGCGCCTCATTCAACGAGATCAAGGAGAAGGCAAGGAACGCAAATGTCGCAGAGGAGCTGGGAACGGTCAACCTCCAGTCGATAAAGAAGGCGCTCTCGATGAAGAACATCCCTATTGTGCTAATCGATGCGAAGGTAATCAACCCTTATTTGGAGTCATCCCCTCACTGGGTGGTGGTCAAGGGATACGAGAAGGACTCATTTTACATAAACGACCCTTACTCCGACAGCACGATAACAATCGACGCCGAGGCTTTCAAGCAGGCGCTTGGATACGATACGGACAACCACATGATCCTAATCGACTCCAAGATCTTCAACAAGAAGCAGTAGGCTCTTAGAGGGTGCAGCTCATGCCGCGCAGAGTCATCGCTTATCGGAATCCCTTTGATCTGCAGCTAGGCCTGCTAAATATCTGCAAGGAGCCACTGCTTATCTCCGAGATCACCAGGAATGCCAACCTCTCAAATTCTCTTGCTGTAAGGACACTAGAGAGCCTTGGGTCATTTGGCATGATAAAATCCTTTTCCTCAGAGGACGTGCCTAGGACCTTCAGACTGCTTGGAAATTCAAGGAACGTTTTCATGCGCACCGAGAAGGGCTCGGATGCGATTAGACTCTTCGAGGAGATCCAAACCCTCTTTAAGGAGCCTGTCAAGAACTTCAAGCTGGCGCTAGATGTGCTGATCCATCTCGACAATCCCTCAAACCAAACGGGCATAACCTCTGCCGTCCGCAGAGACGCTCCCACGACAAGGGGCGCCATCGAAAACCTAACTGCCTGCGGCATGATTGTAA
>JAGWGN010000025.1 GCA_028867335.1 Microcaldota archaeon
AACGATGTACGCCCCGTCCGGTATCTGGCTGCAATTTTTGATGTTGTCATAGGCGTAGAACCGGCTCATATTCTCAAAACGCATATACAGCAGCATGTTGGAGAATGTTCCCGTAAAGTAGATTTTTGTGCTTGGGGGCTGCTGGCTGAGATAGCCGGCCATAACGACCTGATCGTAGGTCTGGTGCACGACGATTGTGTGCCAGTAAGCGGAAATTAGGAAACCGGTGAGGACCAGCAGTGCCACCGATGCGCAGACGATTGATGCGGCAGCATATCTTCTCAGCAAGGAGCCAGGCTCAAGGGACCTTGCGGATGCCATGGCGATGGTTACGACAAGAGGCACGGCGCAGAGGCATAGAAACCTCCCAACCTTGTGCGAGAAGAGGTACTCGAACGGGGAGAGGCCTACGTGCATTGGGCCGAACTCAAGGTAGAGGAAGGTGAAGAGGAACCAGTAGAGCGGGATATACGCCCTACGCTCCCTCCTAAGCAGCAGGTATGCGGTCGCGGGGATAAGGAGGTAGAAGTAAAAGCCGACCTGATTGTAATTGCCAAGGATGCTGATCCCCGATATCACTCCGAGGAGGTTGGGGAAGTTTTGTAGTAGGAGCTGCCAGAGGTTGAATGGGAACATGACGCTCGGATAGAGGGTGAGGCTTTGGTCCGCCGCAGGAATCGTGTTTTGCTGGCCTATCGCGCTGAAATAGTTCTCATTCACCGTGAAGGTTATGAGCGGATCGCCAGAGCTTGCAAAGTTGAACGCCATCAGGATGGCGCTTGCCGCAATTAGCCCGTATGCAAAGTAGATTGTTGTCTTGTCCAACTTTATCTTTCCCCTAAGCAGCTCTATGGCCACCAGGGAGAACAGCGCGATCAGGGTTATGTACGCCTCCGGGGTTGTGAGCGGCGCAGCGATCGTGAATATGCCGGCAGCCATATACCACCGCTTCGAACTGTACTTCATTGCGTAGATCAGGCACATGAACGCAAGCGCACTCACAAACATCATGGGCACATTGTCACTCATGCTGACCGCAAGCACTGTGACTAGCGGGAAGAACGCCATGAGCAGAGCGGAAAGCAGGCCCGCGTACTCGTTATAGAGCTCCTTTCCTATGAAAAAGCAGGCAATCACAGTCCCTATGAACGCTATGCTGTCCCAGGCGGAGCTGCTTGGTATGTTTATGCCAAGCGCCCAAAAGGAGAGGGCGATTGGGTATATCTGCAGCGGCCTTACGCTGAAGATGTATCCTCCCTCGTGGAAATTAGACGTCAGTATCTGATTGGCGAGGCCAGCGTATGCGTTGTCATCGCCGAAGAATGATGGCCCGTCGGCGTAGCTTACCGAATACCAGATGGCGTAAAGGATAATCGCGGCAAGTGCGATCCACACCCACTTCTTCTCCACAAGCACGCTGATTGGGCGAGCCCTCTGCGCAGTGCTGGTGCGGGCATGACGGCGGTGGCTACGAGATGCGTCGGTTTCCATCTGAATCATTTCTTGGTCAAAGGCTAATATATTACACGCTCTGGTAGACCACTAGATTTGTGACGTTCCCAAAGGTTGGGTAGTTCGGATAATCTGGCAGCCAGGAGGGTTTTGTGAACGGGCCGGCAACAATCGTAAGATTGCACTGCTGCTGCAGCGAAGAGTTGTACATTGCGTAGAGATATCCACCTTTGGGCACCCCCTCGCACGCGCTCCCGTTGTCCGCATAAAATGGATTTAGACCACCTGTGTATTCAATCACGGGGTAGTTCATTGAACCTACTATGATTGCATTCGTCGGCAGCGTATTGAGGTACGATCCGGCGCTCACGAGAGGGTAGACGTAGTTGTACTCCGCGTAGTTGATGTAGCGTATGGAGAGCACAGACTGCAAAAACAGAAAGCCGACAACAATGCCGACAAATGCAAATGCCGCGTAGGGTGCAACCTTGCGCAGTTTGCTAGCTCGCTTACCACTAATAGAAGATGCTGCGGACGCTATGTCCGCAAGGGCAAAGGCGATCAGCAGGGCCAAGGCCGGGCCAAATATCAGCGTTACCCTCGGATATATCGGTTCCACGCTCACAAAATGCGAGATGCTCATGGTCCCAAAGCTAAGATACAGCAGTGTGGAGACCGCCCAAACCGCAGGAATCGTCGCGCGCCCATCCCTGAATGCCAAAAGAACAAAGAAGAAGGCCACCGCGAAGTATGGGTAAAACCCGAACATCTTACCGTAGTCCTGGGCGGAGCTTGAAGAGGTCAAATCGCCGAGCAGATTGCCCGGAAGATTTGCAAGGGCCCCTGGCCCAAAAAGCTGGTTGACTACGCCGTAGGGGAAGATCATCGTAAGGTATGAATTGAGCGACTGTGTTGAGCCGAACTGCGAGCAGGACCCACCATTGTCGCAGAAGCCCGAGTACCAGTTGGAGTCGGTGTGGTAGACGTAAAGCGGATTGCCATTCTGCAAGTAGCTTAGTGAGGCTATCACTAAAAGCCCAAGCACTATCCCCCCGATGAAAATCGGAATGCGTATCGCAAACTTCCGCCCGTGCAGCGCATCCCAGACAATGAACAGGAGGACAGGAAGGGCGATTAGGCTCGTCTCTGCAACTATCAAAAAGCCCATCGCCGCCACGAATCCGGAGGCTGCGAAAAATGACCCGCGGCCGCTCTTGCGCCCCAGTATGTAGAGGAGTATCGAGGTGGCGGCAAACAGCATCATCGGGATGTTGTCTCCGGGCCCGTTTGCGCTCTGCACCACAAACAGGGGATAGAAGCTAAAGAGCAGAGCGGCCAGAAGGCCTGCGAAGGCGCCATGCAGCTCCTTTCCGATAAGGTAGATTGCCACAAGCAAAAGCGCGCCGCATATCAGGTCAAACATCACGCTTGAGAGGGGGGAGACGCCCATCAGCTTGTAGAAAAGCGCTATTCCTGACACGAGGATGTACTTCACCCCGAGCGCTCCAGGCTGCCCGATCGCCGCAAACCCCTGCGCCGCAATTGTCTGCGCGGTGGACTGGTAGATGTAGTTGTCGGAGCCGTTTATCGGGCTAGGTCCGTAGTAGAATGCGAGAGTCAGCGCGGTGGACAATGCGATGATGCAAGCCAGCAAAATGGCGCAAGAGCGGCCCGAGAGCGAGAGCGTGCCGGCCTTGTTTTTTTGAACCATCCTACCACTGGTGAAAATATATAAGCATAGAAGTTATGTTACTAAGGGTTAAATATTCTGCAGGTGCTGCGATGAGAGGGGGCAACATAACTTTGATTGACTATGCGTTGCTTGCGCCTAACAGCATGGGGATGGTCGGCCTTCTTCTCGGATCGATCGGCGTGTTCAACACGGTGAGCCTGATGCTCTTCAAGCTGATCGGAAAGGATCTCATCGGCCTGCGTGACACCGCAAGGATAAGCATAGGCAAAAGCGAGGTGGTGGTGAAGTTTGGGTCGGAAAGAGTCAGGCTGAAATTCGACCCCAGCAACTACGTGAGCAAGTACAATGCTTTCAGCGAAGCCTCCGAGCACTTTGTTAGGGGACACTACAATGTTGACGTTGAGGGCAAAACGGTGGTTGACATAGGTGCAAGCATAGGGGACACACTTGTGTATTTTCTGAAGAAGGGGGCGCGCAGGGCATACGGGTTTGAACCTTACCCTTACGCCTACGGATATGCCAGGGAGAATGTTATGGCAAATGGGGTGGAGGATAGGGCCACGCTGATAAACGAGGCGTGCACGGGCAGGCGGGGATGGATTACCTTGGATGAGAAGAGGAAGAGCACTGTGGACGACGAGCTAATTGCCTCGAAAAATGGGAAGAGGATAAGGCTCTGCAGGCTATGCGACATAGTGCAGAGGTTTGGGATACATGAGGGCGGGATACTCAAGATAGACGCGGAGCAGTCGGAATACGAGATCATAATCGGCAGCAGCGCCGAAACCCTCCGGAAATTCGACGTGATATACGTGGAATACCACAACGGATACCTGAATCTGGAGAAGAAGCTGCGCTCTGCGGGCTTTGAGGTTGAGCACACGGGCCCGGCGATAATCTATGATGCCATAGCGAAAAGGAGGTTTCTGTATTTCGGGGACATAGTGGCAAAAAAATTGCCATTGCGACGCACTGCCTAGGCTACTTTTTATACTTTGAAGTACACCTATACTTTAGGGGAGTGTGATGGACGGAGGCGAGCGCAACTTCTTCACGGACGTCGCGCAGAACTACGACAAGCTTAGCAAATCCTTAACCGCAGGTCTAGACAACCTCTGGAGAAGGCAGGCGGTTGATCTTGCAGGTGGCATCAAGGGGGCAAGGGTGCTGGACGTGGGCACTGGAACCGGGAACATCGCAATAATGATGGCAAAGCGATATCATGATTACAAGGTTACCGGAATCGACTTCAACAAGGAGATGCTTGCGATAGCGATGAAGAAGAGCCGGAACCTAAAGAACGTCAAGTATCTCAACGGCGACGTGGAGTCTCTTGCTATGAAGGGCAACTCCTTTGACATAGTGATCTCAGCGTTCTCGCTTGGGATCTTCGATGATCTGCCAAGGGCGATTGAGGAGATGCGAAGGGTGCTCAGACCAGGGGGGAGGCTGATACTGCTCGACATAAGCAAGGGTAGAAACAAGCTCTTCACCGCGTTTCTTGGCGCCTACCAGCTCTTTAGCCTCACGCCCACCTTCAGCGGGGACATACGAAGGGAGGTAAACATGTACATCCACAACAAGAAGATCAAGATAGACAAGCAGATGCTGATCGAGATCCTAGCCGAGAAGGGATTCAAGGAGATCTCGGCACGCGACTTAAGCTTTAGGACGGTCTTTACCATAGTGTGCGTGAAATAGGCATGCCAAGCGACTTTTCCGAAACTGTGATGAAGCGCCTGATGAAGAAATACGACGACCAGAGAGACACGATGCTCCGCTTCTCCGGTCCGACTCAGCTTCTGGTAGCAACAATGCTCTCGCCCCAGTGCACGGACAAGCAGGTGAATAGCGTCACAGAGGGGCTTTTTGAGAAGTACAGGACCTTCAAGGACTATGCAAACGCAGACATCGAGGAGCTGAGCGCGGATCTGGGGGGGATAAACTTCTACAAGACAAAGGCAAGGCACGTCAAGGAATCAGCAAGCATGATAATTGAGCAGTTCAACGGAAGGGTGCCGAAAACAATCGGCGAGCTGATGATGCTGCCGGGCGTCGGGAGGAAGGTTGCAAATGTTGTCTTGACCAACGGATTCGGGATAACCGAGGGAATTGCGATAGACACGCACTGCATAACCGTGGCTAACAGGCTCAGGCTTGCTAGGACAAGAAGGCCAGAGCTCATCGAAAAGGACTTGATGAGGAAGATACCGAAAAAATACTGGCTCTATGTATCAAACTTGTTCATAACCCTGGGACGTGATACCTGCAAGGCAAACAAAAAGGAGTGCGCAAGGTGCGTTCTCAAGGACATCTGCCCATCAAGCAATGCAAAACCAAGTGGATAATGTGGGGAAAATAGTCAAGATAGGAAAGTCCAAAATCTCGGGTAAGGGAATTTTTGCGACTAAAGATATCAGAAAGGGACAGCTGATATTTGTGATGAAAGGAGAACGCATAACATTTAAGCAGATGGTTAAGCGAGTTAATCAAGGGGCGGAAAGGGGATCCGACCCGCTGCAGATAGGCGCAAAGACGTATCTCGACTTGGATGAATTCTCAAGAGTATTTAATCATTCCTGCAATCCAAATTCGTTCATCAGAGGAAAAGATGAACTTGTGTCAATAAGGAACATAAAATCAGGAGAGGAGATAACTTTTGACTATTCATCGACGATGGATGACAACTACCAAAATGCCTCCCGCGGGATATGGACCAACAGGTGCAGGTGCGGTGCGACAAACTGCAGGGGCTCCGTGGACCAGTTCAGATTTCTTCCAAAAAGGAGAAGAGAGTTTTATCTGAAGAATAAATATGCGCCGGATTTCATCTTGAAAAAATTTTAATCGGAATCGCGGGTATTTTTTAAACCCTTAAATCTCCGCGCAGGAGGTCTAATATCTCATCAATTCGCTCTGTTCTATCTAGCTGCCCGATAAAGGCACAGTTTTACCATTTCTTGACATTCATTTCTTAACATAATTATCTCCCAATGTATCGCGCTCCAGTTCTCTGACTATGTCATCTATTCCTTCCTTCCTGGCAAGCATGCTGGTCTGCGTAATGATCTGCTTTTTGTC
>JAGWGN010000026.1 GCA_028867335.1 Microcaldota archaeon
TAAGCATATAATTGTGGGAAAGCATGTGTTATTTCAGGTAGATATAAAGTAACTGTATCTCCTAAATAGTCATGTTCTGCATAGCAATCTCTATCAGGTGATTTTTCCTTTGAAAAGAAGTATTCAGTCATGGACTAACTTGTTGAATTCTTTATTTAAACTTTTCCTATTATATGTTTTTCTTTATCAGGCACAAAGGGATTCCATACATTAACTGTATAATAGTCTTGGAACGAACTAACGAATTTATCATTTTCATCTTTTTCAGGCTTGTATAGATGTATTGGTCTGCGATACTCGCGGAAGCCTTTTAATAATTCTTTATATTCACAATATATTCCATAATATTTCAGCATAAATTGATCAAAATGTAATTTTTCTTCAGTTTCCCAAATTTTAACCATTGGATTAGAATCATCCATATAAACAAGTATAACATTTCCCGCGTTTATTTGTTGCAAGTAACTTAGGTGATCTCGCTCATATGGCTTTACATAATCTTTAGCTTCAGTATTTTTACATTGAATTAAGAGTGATCTATAATTTCCTTTTGGGTTCCAAGGCGGTGAAGCGACAAGATCACAAATTCCTACACTAGAATATGCTCTTATAACGTAGAACGAGCACATTTTTAATGCATTCTGGACTGAATATTCAAATATTGTGCCTTTTCTTTTTGAATAATTTGGCATACAAACAGTTATATTTGTGCAAGTATATAATATTATCGTGATTACTGCTACTGAAGTCGAGATAGCAAAATTTGGTCTAAGCAAGAATGACTCTGAACAGTTCTTGAATCTTATTAACATTAGTGCTAGTGATTATGAGGTTGTTTATATGAAAACTAATAGCGGTAATTATGAAGTCTGCGTCAAGTTCCCCGAAAAGAGTGCTCAAGAAATAGAACTTATAATGCGTGTAGCAGTAGACCAGTTACAAGCACGTATAAAGCGTAGCAAAGAATGGAGTAATTATAAGAAATGACTGATGAACCTATATTAACAAAGAATGACTTTCATTTAATGAGAGCGACATTAACTACTATTGAAAATATAGATGAAGATCCATATTATGTTTTAATTCATGCAGATAGTCATAAAAACCAAGAAAAAAGAATGGAAGATATATTAATAGCGGTAAAACTCAAAGATAGATTAGAAAGATTAATTGAATTTTATAAATCAAGTTCAGACGGATGGAATCCAAAATATGCTACTATTAATGCTGAAAATGTGTTAAAACAACTTCAACGACTTAGAGAAGATACAATATGAATCGTACAGTAATGGCTTCAATGACCGAGGACGGAGAATATCAAGCCTACGTACTTGGATATGAAAATATTAAATTCTTTGAAAGAACTTGGGAAGAACTTTGTATGGAAATAAAACTTTGGGCAAACCAATGTAAACATCAAGTCCAAGTAACATTTATATTAGATAGTGTGGAACTATAAGACATGCAAAAAGAGTTTGATAATGATAGCTGGATTGTAAAAGTTAGGTACGACACTGATACAAAGAAAATGGTAATTCATACTAAAATCAAGACCTACGAATGTGATAATGTCCCTGAAGATGTATATGATGCCTTTGACAGAGCTCCTTCCCGCGGTGCATTCTTTAACTCTAATATAAAAGGCAAGTACTTGGATAAATTATTCAAATGAATAATTTAACAGGTTATTGTTTTTGTGGTCAGGATTTATATTATATGACCGCAGAACAAATAAAACAACATTTTCAAAATCATAATACTAAGCACGTAGAGTTCAATTTCTCCTTAAAATATCCTAAACAAATCATGATTTATAATATTCATTTAATAGATAATAATCAAATGGAATGTGTAAAGTGTCACCAAACAGTCATAGGTGATCCAAAATATCATGAAGTCTACGAGAAAGGTTTAATAGTTGGATACCGCCATAGGAGATGTATATGACCGAAACAGACGATATATTAAAAGGTGCGGGAGTTCCAGTTGAAGAAATTGCTCTAATGTCTGAATATCAAAAGACTGAGATGAGAAGAAAGATAGAGAACTTTAGAAGAAATCATGCTACTTATTTTAGACCTGCTAACTTGGCTACCGCGGAATGACATCTTTAGAGAAAAGTAAGATAGAAAAGAAATTTTGTAATTATTGCATTATAGGTGATTGTAAAAACTGCCTTGGATTGAATTTTTATATATATTGTAATCATGATTGTAATTATCTTAAAAAACAAAAATTAGGTTACAAGGAGAGTCAATTATTTGTCTAGTAAGACTTCTTATAATAAAAGTAAGATGACTGAAGATGTTTTAGAAGCATTTTGTGATAAATGCAGTAAGTTACACACTCTTAATGGAAAATGTAAGAAATGAATCAACATTGTGCTCTGTGTAAATTTACTGAGATATATGGTGCATCAATGTCACATGATTGCAAAGACTATATAGTGAATGACATTGACTGACAAGACATTACATCAAGAAAGTCTTAAGCCGAAGGTTGAACCTTAAACTCTTCTAACTTTGAATCTAGTTTAAAGAATGCGTCTATCATCCACTTTGGATAATTGCTTGCTCCATAGTTGAATTGGACTTGGTAAATATCCATTGCAGTTGGGATTATATCATTATGGTAAAAGGGATACATTATATCTTTTGGATTAGTAGTATGTACCATTCCTATACCGTGTCCTAGTTCATGTCTAAGTGTCTGGTTAAGATTGTTGGTAAAGTTGAACTTTCCGTCCTCAGACCATAGGTATTTAGTGTTATATACACTAGTAAATGCTCCTTGTGGCTTGGTATTTGGATAATAAGTATATGCCATTGCATTTGGATCTTGTATAAAGACTGGATCAGAATCACTAAAGCATATTGTCAAGTCGGCATCATCCGCACTTGTATAAGGAATCTGTACAAACTCCAATGTGCTGTATAATTTCCAACAAGTCAATGCGGCGTGAACTGCTATAGCAATGTTATGTTGATGTGGTATATCGTTTATAACTTGACCTTGTTTTATAAACAGACTGTATGTTATAGTCTTATGAAGAAATCTAAAAGTACCTATTTGTGGGCTATTGTCTGGTGTATAAACTGTATCTCCCGCAGGTGGTTGTGATATAATTTGCGAAAGATTTGGCGGCGGATAAGTAATATTTTGTTGATGTACAAACTTGAGGGAACCGTCAGGATTTTTATAAACTATGCATGCGGGAGTAGTCATTAGTTCCACGCCCAATGACCGTCTACTGCTCTACCTAGTAATATAACCATGCTTATAATTGAAGTCATTACAAGTGCAGGCATAAATTCAGGTGCAGAATAAGTACCTGTTATAGTTATACGTTCATCTCCTGCTTGGTATGGTATGACCAGAACGTTATAATTTGTACTTAGTATATCCTTATATGTGGTCATGTTACCATCATTTAAAATAAGAAAAGTGGAATTGGTATCTATCATATTCCGCGGAAGTTCGATTGCTAAGAGTCCTGAGTGTGGAGCACTTACATCTATTAAAAGAGTGTTAGTGTTTTTATCTAGAATGGCTCCCGTAGCATTGCCATTATCTGTCATACTATAATTTAAGTCATGTCCATAACCACTAACTGCTAAAAGTGCAAATATGATTAATGGAAACATATAAATAGTATAAAGAAAGGGATATTTAAATCTTTCGACTTAAATGTTTGGCATGAACCTTAATCCAGTTTTAGCACTTACTGCAAGTATTGACACTATAGCAATAACAAGCACTAGAGCAGCTATCATTCCGAATTCAGGTACATGAAATAGTGATCCTAATTCTCCCATACAGTCATTAGGTACTACAAATTGTGTTACATTAACAAGTTTCTTTTGATATTCCGCGGTCTGTCCGTTGTATATTCCTTGTGCAAGTTTACAATAGGATACATTTTCAGTACTAGAGGTATCTGCGATGTTAAGCACCGCCATAAATGCCACATTGTTCTGAAGTCTTGTATAATTGTCTATGCTCAAAACTATAGAAGGTGAACTACAAGATCCATCAGTTTGAATTTTTCCTGTAAGATTGCACGTTCCATCAGGTAAGAATATATCCATTACTTGATTTCCCGTCTTTATAAAAGGCGGAAAATTATATGGATGTTGTTCTAGACTTGGCACATGGACGAAACAGTGATCACCTTGGCAACTATTCCAATCAAATGAACTAGTTGAAAAAGCTGGTACTATTCCTAGTCCTGCGACTAACAAAAGAACTGCTATGAGGGCTTTACTCATGTAATATCTGTAAGTTCGCTTATATTTATAAGTTTCTTTTGCTCTAAAAGCTCATCAGAAACTACCTTATCAAATTGTTTTAATTCAGGCATGATATTTATATGAATAACTGTTATATAACTATTGTGTAACCTGATTTACCTAGTTTCTTGGCGTATTGCATAGTCCAACATCCACCTGTTCTTTGGTGATCCTGTTCACAATGATAGCATTTTTGATTTTTAAACTTGGTTGCTAGACAAATTACTCTATCTGCTCTTTCCGCGATTGCTATATTTCTAGGCTTGAAGTTGCTCCAAGATTTCTCTATTGCTTCATATCGTCTACTGAATTTTCTAAGTTTTTCATCTAATTTGACATATTCCCATACAAGTTTATCTACGCCTTCTGCATCACCTGTTACTATTCCAATATCGTCAAATGGAAATTCCAATTTATAATTATTTATAAGCATTGGTATAGTCTTTCTTACGTCCATCTCTTCGACTTCAGACAAATGACTTGATCCTACTATACCTAGATATTTCATATCCTTATAGTTCCTTTACAAGACACTTTGGTAGTATAAATAATCATTTTTTATTTTCCTGTCTTTGTTTTCTTTGATTAAGTATCCAAGCTACTGTAACCCATACGGTAGCAATAAATTCTAAAATACCATAAGTTTTAGTATTAAAATCAGAACTTGACATTAATAGAGATGATAATGCAATACTTGATATTATAAAATAAAATCCCTCTGTAATTATAAGATTTTTAAATGTATTCATTATCTCACCATTTGTAATGGTACTTTCTTGGGATGAAGTATCATATGAATCTTTCTGCATACCCTGCTCATCCACCAATACTTGTACGAGCGAAGGCATCCATAACAAAAGAATCTAGTAAAGTCTTGACCACTTCCGCTATTGTCCCAAGACACTACGGGCATTTCTGAGTTTTGCATAACTACAGTTACGGGTACTATGCCTTCTTCCTTTAAACGTTCTTCCATTATACCTTCTGAAAATTTCATCGTGTACTATCCTTTAGTAGTTGTTGAAGTTCAGGATTATCGTTGATAAAATCTCTTAATTCTTCATAGAATATTTGCCGTCTTACAGGCATTATTCCATCATGTATTTTTTGTACTTTTAATAATTCTTGTAATTTTTGTTTGAGTTGTAATAGTTGGTTGTTTTCTTGTGTCATATAATGTATTAACCTTCTACTAATATAAGTCTTACCAAAAGTCAGACATTTTTACCTGCTTACCTTTCCCCAATAGTTCATCAAAGTCCAAGTCCATTGGCTCTATCACTTGTGATATAACTGTTTCAAGAGTTTCCATATATTTCTCTTTGTCTATTTCTTGTCTTTTTACTAGTTGAATTGGCTTTACTTTTAACGAGCCACGAACTTTGAGAAATTCCACGAATGATCCAACGTGAACATGTTCTCCAAGTTGCTCGGCGGCTCGTACGGCAAGCGGTTTGATTTTGTATGAATCGGTAGTCTGTCGTATAAGTACCTTGTAGGATAAATCCTCAAAGGAGAGAGCATCAAATCCCATAACAGATTTTTTAATTTCATTGCTGATAAATTGTTTAGTTCGCTCAAAGTCCTCAACATGGTTGACAGTTTTGAGATTTTCCAATATATTTGTGAATAGATCACGGATAAATTTAGGTGTGTTTGATTTCTTTCCTGATAATCCCTTAATGTCTGTACTCCCGTCAATCTTAATTCCGAAATAGTTTTTGCGGCGGTTGCTGAGTACAACATATCTATAACTCTTATCTTGTTCCAAGTCTATATGAATGTTTTCTTTTACGAATTTAATCAAACTATCAATTTGTTCCTGAGTTGGTTGCTTTATGAAAATACTGTCTGTATCCCCGTAAATAACCTGCATTCCATTCTCC
>JAGWGN010000027.1 GCA_028867335.1 Microcaldota archaeon
CTTGCTGTTGGGCTTCGGGGGGTGCGTCGCCGAAAGCGCCCGCGTCCCACAGGCCTTGGAATTGCTGATCGGTCGAAACGCCCGGCTGGGTGGTTTCCATGGATGCTCCAGAAAGAAAAAAGCCCGCACGAAGCGGGCTCTAGGCGTTGGTGGCGATCAGGGCGAGCGCGGCCACCAGCTACGTTTGCGCTCCTGCTCGGCGACTTGGAATTGCGCCATGCGGCCCGTGTCTGCGACCTGCTGGATGTACTTCTCCAGCGAGTTCCACAGTTGCAGCGTGGTCACCAGGCGCGTGTGCATGGTCTGGTCCGACAGCGGGACGGCCAGCATCTGCGCCTTGATGCCCTCGGTGATGTGCTCGCGGGCTTCGATGAAGATCGGCGACGCCAAGAGTTCGGCTGCGCGGGCTCCCCGAATGACTTCGGCTTCAGCTTCCACGCTCCACCTCGCTCACGTCCTTGTTGACCATCGCGCCCGCGTCTGCTGCGGCGTTCTGCTTCAACTGCTGCGCCACGATGGCGCCGATGACCTTGATCAGGGTCTGCTCGAACTGCGACTGCATCTGCGCGATCTGGATGTCCCGGTCCGCGCCGTTCTGCCCCGCCGTGTGCAGGATTTCGGCTTGCGCCTGCATCTGCGCGGACTGCTCGGATGCGTGGGCCTGGATCAACTGAGACTGCAGTTCGGCGACCTTCTGGGCCTGCTGCGACTGCGTTTGCAACTGCGTCGTCTGCGCCTGCAGTTTCGCCTTCTGGAGCCCAGCCTGCGCATTGATCTGCGCGGCCTGGATCCTCGGATCGGGCGGCGTCTGCTGCCGTTGCGCCATCGCCTGCTGGTATTCCTGCGAATCCGGGTCCATGGCGTACATGGACGGGTTCTCGAAGCCCAGCAGATACGCCCCATGCTTGAACGTCTCGAAGGCCTCTTTCGGCCCGATCAGCCCGAATGGCGCGACCTTCTCTTGCATCTGCGACAGCAGCATCAGATTCGCACGCGATTCCTCGCGGTTGCCCGAGCCGAGGCCCACATTGACGGAAATCTGCGTGCGCTCGCCCCACTGAGACGGATCGACCTGCACCCACCGTCCCGCCAACTGCATCATCATCGGCTGGTTCTGGTTGCGGCGCATCTCGGCGTGGATCTTCATGAACAGATCCTTCACGCCCTCGGCCAGTAGCCGAGCGACCAGTTCGACCTTCCCAGCAGCCGCTGACATCGCAGCGAGTTGCCCCGCCTTCGTCACATCCTGCAAGGCATCGGCATCGACGCCCATCGTGTCCTTGCCGATCCCCGTTCGCATCTCGCGCTGGTGATCGACGTATTCCAGCGCCGGGACAATCTGCTGCATCAGCGTCGCGTCGTTCGACAGCGGCATGATGTTCTGACCCGGCGCCCCATCCACTCGGATGACGCCTCCAGGTCGATTCGTGAGCAGGTCGTCCAGGTTGACCGTTCGCCAGTTGACGGCGGTTCGCTGGTTGTTGGACAGGTACAGGTTGTCCAAAGCCTGCCGGAACAGCGTGGTCTTGATGACCTGCAGATCGTTGAGCAGGTCGTAGTAGCTGATGCCCACATGCCGGTGCGGCATGCGGATCGGCGAGGCGTACGCAACCGGGACTTCGGCGATTTCGTCGTTGTCCAGGATCTTGTCGCCGCCGATGATGACCCGGCGAAGCTCCGCGATCCCGTCGCCGTCGAAATCCACGCGGATGTAGACCACGCGGAAGTCCACGAACTGGCTCGCCATGTCGGTCGGAACCATCTCGCCGAGTTGATCCGTGACCTCATCCCGAGCAAGGGCGATCAGGTTCAGGAAGTCGGGCTTCGCCAGGTTGATGGCGTCCACGTCTTTCTGGTCGTAGCCCATCTCCATCAGCGAGGACCGCGTGACTTCGGTCTTGTGCTCGAAGAACGGACTGGCGTCCAGCGAATCCCGCGCCTTGGGCGACACCAGGCATTCCTCGGGCGGCAGGCATTCAATGCGGGTGGCCTTGACCTCGCGGGTGCGGCGCAGCTTCAGGTCGAACACCTGAATCTCCTGCGGCCCCATCGGTGTATCGGCAACCTGCGTGTATTCCCGCTGGCCCAAGACCTGGATCTGGTCGTCCGTGATGTTCAGTTGCGCCAGTTCCTGCGCAGTGATCCCGGTGTACTCCTCGACCTCGGATTTGGTGGACTTTTCGGTGTAGACGCTGGCGTAGCCGTTGCGCAGGATCAGCGCGTCCTTGAACAGGTCGTGCAGGATGAAGAACCCGTTGTTCAGGTTCATGAACACATGGTTTACCGCGGCCGACTCCATCTCGGCCTGATCCTCGTCCTGCGGGTTCTCGGGCATGAACTGGCACACCTTCTGCGTGCCGGCGAACATGCGCATGAGCGTGGGCATGATCCACTCGATGGTGTCCCGCAACTCGGGAAGCACGATCTGGCTGCGGTTCTCGACCTCATTGCCCAAGGGACGAGCGAAGTACGCGTTCAGCGCGTTGTAGCGGTCGATTTCCAGCGTGGTCATCTGCTGACCCGCAGGAATGACGTTGCCGCCGACAGTCGGGCCGGTGGAAACGCTCGATCCGAGGGCCGACTTCTCGTAGCTGCCTATGAGGGCTAGTAATTCACGTTCATTCATGGCGCGGCTTCGGCCCAGGTTTGCGCGCTGCGATCCACGCTTCGACTGCTTCCAGTCGCTCCGCCAGTTGCGTCACGCTGAGCTGTGTCGGCGGCACCATGAGGTGCGTTTCGGGGTGCGTGTCGGACGCGAGAATGGCTTCCAGCGTCGCCACGCGGTCTTTCAACCGCTGGAACTCGACTTGCTGTGCGATGTTCATACGATGCCCATGGACGGGTAGTTCAATTTGCCGCCCCAGTCCTCATTGCTGAGGGACGGCGCGCACACATGCAGGTAGCGGAACGCATCAGCCCCGTGGCTCCATTCGTCATGCACCGGAGCGCCAGGCTCGCCAGTGGTCGAAGGAATGCCGCGCCGGTAGCGCTTGAGGCACTGGATCAGCCTTGCGGCCTTGTCCTTGTCGAAATACGTCTGCGCGAAGCCTCTGCGAGCAAGCCGGATGCCTTCCTCGACCGTCAACTGCGGCGTGAGCTGCACGCTCCAGCCGAGTTCTTGCATCACCTGCTGGCTGGTCTTGCCGGTCTGCGGATTCGCGTGGCCGGCGTCGTGCGGCATCCACACGGTGCCCCAGGTGAAGGTTCTCCGGCGCAGTTCCGTCGAGTACCACTCATACGTCTTGTGGCTGTCCTCGATGTAGTCGATCACCCGCAACTGGCTCAGGTGGCGTTGAACCAGGATGATCGACATCGCGTCGTTCCATCCGAGGTCAAAGACCAGGTGAACCTTCAAGCTCGGGTCATAGGGCAGCGTGCAGACATTCCCCGCGGCCATCGCAGCCGCGACTTCCTCGGCGTAGATGGCACCCTTGACTGTGGGGCGGCACTTGCCTTCCCAGATGTTCTCGTAGTCCGCTTTCGGCAGCGTCTTCTGCGCGTGCTCGCGCTCAGCTTCCAGGACTGCCGGGAACCACGGGTTGTCGTGGTAGTTCACCTCCACCACGCAAGCGCCAGGCGGCGGCGTTTCCACGAATCGGACCCAGGTTGGATCCGTGTCCAGCTCCGGGTTGAAGCTCACCCAGATTTCCGAGCCTTCCTTGCGGATCGTCGGAATCAGGATCGTCCAGCTTCGATCCGAAAGCGCCTGGGCTTCCTCCACCCATACGATGTCGACGCCCTCAAACGACTTGATCGACTCCGCGCTCTGATCGCTCAGGCCGGCGAACAGGAATTCGGTCCCATTCCTGCCGCGAATCGTCGCCTGCGTGACCTCGTAGAACTTGCCGAGGCCCAGCTTCTCCACCTGGTCCGACAGCAGCTTGTGCACGGAGTCCTTGATCGACTTCTGCACTTCCCGTGTGCACAGGATCCGGGTTCGCTTGCTGGCGCCTATCGCAAGAAGCGCGCGGGCGAAACTCCAGGACTTCGCGCTGCCGCGTCCTCCGTGAGCAACCTTGTAACGGTGCTCTCCAAACAGGAACTGGAGTTTGGCCGGGAACTCGATGTCAGGCATTCACGAACCGGAGCGCCAGATTGACTGGCCCGCCGTCCGCGCCGCTGATCTGCGTGTCCACCGGAATCAGGCGCGCATACAGCTTGTAGAAGTCCTCGGGGTTGGTCTTGGCCCACTTCACCAAGCCTGCAGCACCGCCAAGCTCATCGAACGCGATCTGGAACGCCTCTTTGGCGCTTCGCGTCATCTTGTTGGTGGCGCCCTTTGGCTTGCCGGGGTTGCCTTTGCCGAATCGGCCTGTATTTTTCGGGTCCATGGCTTGCGTCCTTGCGGGTAGCGGCCAACAAAAAAGCGCCCGAAGGCGCCGTTGCTACTCGTGAAATGGTGTTACCGGCCCAGCTTCTCGAATTCGGCGTGACTCTTGGGCTCGCCGTGGTCGAGCTTGGCGCGAGCCTTGGACTTGATGCTCGCCTCCTGCTTGGGGGTGATGTTGCCGGCACGTTCCGAACGGGTCGCGCCGCTGATCGCCATGCTGGCATGCGTGGCGTCGTTCACCGGGAACGACTTGCCGGGGCCGGCGAACTCGGACTTTGGCATGCCCTTGCGGGTTTTCGTACTCAGCTTGCCCATCATGACTCCTTGGTGGATTCCGCGTACTCCGCAAGGGAGCGGAAGTACTCGTCTGGGTTTTCGCCGCCGTTCGGAAGGTGGGCTCCCAAGCGAGTTGCCATATCTTTGGCCCAGGCATAGGGGCTCAGGCCCATATCGGGCATCCCTACATCGGGCCGCGCGGCCTGGATGCGCGCGGCGCACCATTGCCAGTAGGTCATAGTCCCACCTTTGCCTTTGCGGCGTCGAGTTGTTCCTGGGTTGTGACGCTCAGGAGCCAGTCCAGCATTTCCAGGTACTCGGCAACAGGCTCGACCTGGGGAAGCGTCCACTTGCCAGTCGTCTCGCCAATCTCTGCCGCCTGCTCCAGCGCTTGCGCGGCGTCCTGGGCGATCCTGGCTTCGTATTCCCCGTGATGCGCCTGCACGAGTGCGCTGCCGATGGCGTGCGCGGTCACGATGTTGGCGAAATGGTCCCTGTCTGCCATGCCGAGCTTGAACATGGACAGCGAGACGATCGGGGGGATTTGCACGGTTGAGCGCCCGCTGTGCTCGGTGAGCGGGTCTTTGGCAACGCAATGAGGGGTAAGAACGTGCAGGCGCTCGCGGGAACCTTGGGGCTCTCGTGAGGCCAGCATTCAATTCACGGCGCAGATTCCGCCGCCCGGACGCTCGATGGTGGCGAGCAGGTCGGCCTGCAGCTTGCCGATGGCCCAGCACATCGCCAGGACGGCGACATCCCGGCAACTGGTGCCGTCTCCTTCGAAACCTTCGATGTCGATCCGGCCATCCGTGATGGTGATGCTGCCGGTTTTGGTCAGCTTCGCGGGGTCGGCGTCGAGCATGGCATCCTGAAAACGACGAAGCCCGCGGCGGTCACGCCAGCGGGCTTCGGGAAAAGCGCCGGAGCGCTTGAGGAGGAGACAACGCGGAAAGGGTCGTGAGAGTGGCTTGCTGCTTTGCGTACCGGCGACATTTCGAGGCCGCTATATCGGCGCGAGGCGTGACACCCGGCGCGATCCTTGGCGTCCCAACTCTGGGACAGCGCCCGGCGTACTCGCATTGGGCGCAATGGTCGGATCGCGGCTGTCGCTCACGCGGCTGCGATCTGTTGCGGTAGCTAGCCGCTGCGCTCATTCGGGATGAAGGCAGTCCAACGTTGCGCTGCAGCACAGAGCGCCAGACCTTTCCCATGACCGACTTCTTGACACCAGATCGCATGCGTGTGAACGAAAAAAGCCGCGCCGGATGGGGTCCGA
>JAGWGN010000028.1 GCA_028867335.1 Microcaldota archaeon
CAAGGACCTCCTTGATTATCTGGCAGGAATAATCAGCAGCCTTTCTCATCCCAACATCGTAGATCCTCTTCCATCGCTCTATTAGCTGCGCGCTCACCTTCCTCTTCATAAAGGGCGTCGACCAGTTGAAATCAAGCCCCTTCTTGCCTATGTAGGGGTCGTGCGCCTCCATCAGGTTGACGAAGAGGAAGAATGGCTTTCTCAGCTTGAGTGATTTGATGTTTTTGACTATGCTCTTTCCTCCCTTCTCAACAGGCCATCCGTCAATGTATTTCGCGTTGATTTTCTTTAGCGCAGCAATCGGGGTAAGCACCACCCCGCTTGCGATCATGTTGAGCAGAAGGCCTGGGTCCTCCTTCCCAATAATCCTTGCAAGCTTGAGTATCTTTCCCATGTTGCTGTCCGTGTCGTCAACCGCCATGTTCCTGTATTTTGCAACAAGGGGCTTGAGCGATCCCGCAATCTCAAGGACGCTGCCGTGCATGTCAGTGAAGTATGACTCCTCCCTGAAGTAGTCGAACTCATCGAAACCGTATATCGGGTGGATGTAGGGGTTTGCGGAGATCCCGTAGGTCTTGTATCCGATTTTCTTCAGGTCGCCAACAATCGTCTTGTGCCTGAGCTTTATCTTCCCGATGTCAAGGGACTTCACGCTCTTTGTCTCGTGGGAGCCGTGCTCGCTAGGGTACATTCCTGTGAAGAGCGAGGCGTGGGAGGGAAGCGTCCAGGAAGATGGCGCAACGCACTCCTTGATGTAGATTGCATCCGCGAATCGCGAAAGTCCAAGCGAGTTTGACCTAAACAGCCTATCGAATGTGCTGGACCTGGCGGTGTCGAGCACAATAACTACAACGTTGTATTTTTTTATGAGAACACCCGCGCAAACGCTGAAAATCTATCATTGCTGAGCTCTAAATAACTATCTAATAAGAAAATGCCTGCTTGCAGTGTGAGGATTCTTCCGGCGTCTATTTCCTGAGATCCCTCTCAAGCCCCTCTATTATCTCATCCACGCTGCTCTTGGCCCCCAGCCTCTCCACCTGCCTCTTTGTTGACATCCATCTGCCCACCTCCTTTCTTAGGTTCTCGTTGACCCCAACCTCAAGTGCGTTCCCTTCGTTGTCCCTTGTGCCTAGATTGGCGCCATTTTCAAATAGCATCGTGGCGATATCAGTGTGGCCGAGAAGCAGCGCGATTTTGAGGGGCGTGTAACCGAAATCGTCGCGCGCCTCGATCTTCGCCCCGCTCTCAAGCAGGAACCTTGCGGCTCCAATCTTGCCGTTGTATACCGCGTGCATCAGCGGGGTCCTCCCAGACTCGCCTGCCCGCTCGATATCAGCCCCCATCTCAATTCCCTGCCTAATCCTCTCGACGTTCCCTGCCACGATGCCGGTAAGCAGGATCTCGTTAGCCCTCTTCTTACTGGCCGAACTCTTCTCCATAAATCATCATTTTCTCAGGTCGCTATTAAGACTTTCTATTATATCCTCCAGCTCATCCTTCTTCGCGCTCGCAGCAATTCCCTTCATCGCCTCTATCTTAACTTTGCACTCCTCTACGTATTTTGCCATATTCTTATTGGCATAGTCCTCAAGGCCCCATTTCCCGATTGCCATGCCCAGATCCGCGCCATGCTCAAGCAGAAACCTCACCCTCTCAAATCGCTCGTGTTTCAGGGGCCCGGATAATGCAGTCTCACCGTATCTGTCCATTGCGTCTATGTCTGCTCCATTCTCAAGGAGCAGCCTCGCGATATACTCCTCGTTGCTAAAGGCGATCTTGAGGAAGGCAGTTTCTCCCTCTCTGTCCTTCGCATTCACATCCGCTTTATGTGCAAGCAGTATCCTAACGCACTCTATGTTGAAGGTTCTAGCCGCGATAATAAGCGCGGTCTCCTTTTTGTCCTCGGTGCTCAGATTTATGTCGGCTCCGTACTCTAGGAGCAGCTTGAGCGTCTTGGGCCTGTTGTAGTTTGCGGCGCATGCTATTGCCGGCCATCCCCCCTCCCCTCGCTGGTTTATCTGCGCCCCCTTGCGGAGCGCCCTTATGACCCCCCTATCGTCTCCCTTTACTGCCGAATCCTCAAGCATCTGGTTTGGCGTCCTTTTGGGTTTGAATAGTTGCAAATAATCACATTCCCATGTCTCCGTTCAGCTCATCCACTATCTCATCAACGGCCTCACTCCTGTTCTGCCCGACCATTTTCCTTTTGGCAAGCAGATCTTCGATAAATTCCCTCATCCCCCCTGCTATTGCCTCATCATCAAAAATTTGCTTGTCCTCAAAGTTAGCCCCTTTGTCTATAAGCAGCTCTACAACAGCTCTGTTGCTTCCAAATCTCATCGCACTCATCAAAGCAGTCTGTCCCATTTCATTCTTCACGTTAATTTCGGCACCGCTTTCAAGTAACAACCTCACAACATCTAAGTTTCCATATGCCGCCGCATTCATAAGAGTCGTGTCCCCATTATCGTCCTTCGCATTAACATCTGCCCCCCTTGAGATAAGCATCTTCCCCATTTCCGTCCCTGGGGGAAGCTTTTCTAGTCTCATGAGCAAATTGCAGCCTGCAATATCCGTGGTTTTTATATCGGCACCCCTGTCCAAAAGCAGTTCCGCCGCTTTTATCCTGCTTTTTACAGTGGCATGCATAAGCGCTGTCCATCCATTGCTGTCCTTCGCCTCTACGCTTGCCCCTCTGCTCATCAGCATCTCCATGTTCTCATTCTGCCCAAAATCTGCTGCACCCATAAGTGCTGTTATCCCGTTTACTCCCCTGCTCTCTATGTCCGCACCTCTGTCCAAAAGCATCCTTATCATCTCGCCCTGCTGATTTTTTCTGGCAGCCACAATCAACGCCGTGGCTCCATACCTATCCTTCGCATTAGCGTCCGCTCCGTCATCAAGGCACTTGAGTGCACCGCCGACTAGCTCCATGTCTATGCACCTAATCAGCTCCTCGTTTGCCTTCTTTATCTTTGCGTCTTTGCTCTTCAAATTCCATATTGTCATTTCTTAGCGCCTAGGTTCTAGTTCTCTTCCAACTCTCTCACTATCTCCTCAACCTTCTGCTTATTTGCAAGCGCTGCATTTTGTGCCCTCGCTGCAATTTTCGCTTTCTTGTAATTCAAGACCATACTCCACAGCTCCTCGCTTGCAAAATCCCTAACCGGAGTCCCCTCAAAGTCTCGTTCATCCACATCTGCCCCGTGTTCCAAAAGCCAGAGCACAACCTTCCGAGTTCCCTCGCTCATCGCATACATCAGAGGCGTTTGGCCATAGATGTCCTTCTGATTAACATCGGCTCCTCTGCTGACCAGAAGCTCCATCATCTCAAGATTCTTGCTCTCAAGATTCTTGCTCACGGTTGCATGCATAAGCGCCGTAACTCCTGCATCATACATTTTCGTTGCCTTGAGCTGGGTGTTCTCTGTGCGCATAAGCGATGACATTCCGCTCCTGGAGGTATTCACATCCGCCCCATCTTTGAGCGCGCTGGCAACGGCCTTCATGTCCCCTGCCTTTGCCCCTTCCAGTAGCTCTCTGTTTGCTTCCCTGATTTTTTCCTCCTTTGTCTTGAACAATTCCATCTCTGCTCCTACTCTTTTAATATGTCCTCCTCGATGGCCTTTATTATATCTGAGACCACTTCTCCCCTGTCAATTGATTTCTCCTGTCTGCGTGACTCTTTCATGCAAGAATAATTCTCCATAAGCGAGATCACCCGCGGGTCCTTTGCAAAGTGTCTCCAATCATGCCCATCTTTATCTGCAACCTCTATGTCTGCGCCATTTATCAAAAGCAGTGCCACCATCTCGGCATCGCCCCTGCGGATTGCGTAGAACAGCGCAGTATTTCCATTCCAGTCCCTTGCATCAACATCTGGATTGTGTTCCAGTATGCTTGCCACTAGCGTTAGGCTGCTCTTCCCTACCGCGTGCATCAGCGCTGTGCACTCGAATCCATCCTTCGTGTTAACTTCCACTCCATGCTCAAGCAGCAGCTGTGCAATCTCGATATCTCGCATGTTCGGTGTATGTCTTGCCCCGACTACATCTAGGAAGCCGTAGCCCTCGCTTCTTGAGGGCAGCAGTGAATCAAGCAGGTTCGTCGCCTTTGCGTTGACGTTCGCTCCATCTTCAAGTGCCTTGCTGACCTTG